>JASJDD010000086.1 GCA_030065735.1 Crocosphaera sp. | reverse complement strand
GACTTACCCATAACGACTAAAAATCTTGTTGACTTGGAAATATAGTAACATATTATAGAATATGTGCAGAATCAAGAGAAGCCAGAATAATAACGATGCTTCGCGTTTATTTATTGGTTTCGCTAACCCGATCTAAATTAAAAATTTTAGATGGGGACTGCGCGAAACGATTTTGTTCAACTTGCTATTGGATAATGTAATGACTGAGACAAATTTTTCATCCTTATTGGCAATTTTAAAACGTCGGCAATGGTTAGGTGGGACAACTTTTTTATCCGTCATTGCCGGCGCTGTGGCCTATCTTGTCTTAGTTCCTCCTCAATATAAAGTCACCACAAAATTAATGATTAACCAGCGACAAGTTGGGGTTGCTGAGTTAGGACAAAATTTAAGTGAATTATCAGGATATCGGCCAGGGGAACCCAGTCCCATTGCTACTCAAGCAGAATTAGTCAAATCTAAAAATGTTTTGGATAAGACGGTTAAAACGGTTTTTCCTCAAGGGTTAAAAGAAGCTGAACCCCCTTTGTCCATGAAAGTCATCAAAAAAAATTTACAGGTGAAAATTGTTCCTGAAACCAACATTTTAGAAATTAACTTTAAACACCCTGATCCCGAAACTTCTGCTAAATTTATTAATGAAATCACCCAAACTTTAGTAGCTGAAAATGTGCGAACCATTCGCTCACAAGCCACCGCCATTAGAGAATTTTTAGAACAAGAAATACCCAAGCAACAAAAAGCAACACAAACAGCGACTTTAGCCGAAAATCAATATCGAAAACAACACGGTTTAGTAGCTGAAGGAGAACAAACCACCAATTTAGTCGATAGTTTAGGCAGTTTAGAAAATCAGCAACGAACTATTATTGCTCAACTGCAAAATAATCAACGTAAAACCCAAGAAATCCAGCAATTAATTGGCCTACAAGATAAACAAAAGGCTTATGTTGCTGGACAAGTGGCACAAGATGAAACCTTGAGAACACTACAAAATAAGTTAGTGGAATTAGAGATTTCCATTGCCAATGCTCGTTCTCGTTTTACTGAATCTCATCCCACGGTACTTTCCTTGGTAGAAGAACAAGAAAAAGTGGTTAATTTATATCAAAAAGAATTAAATCAAGTAACCGCTAATGCTGACGCTATTAGCACTAAAAAAATAACAACCGATGAATTGAGTCAAAATTTAACCAGTCAATTTATTCTCAATCAAATTGAAGAATTAGCTCTGCAAGAACAGTTAAAAATTCTACAAATTCAGCAAAAACAACTCAAACAACGTCTTGATAAAATACCCAATCATCAACAAAATTTATCCCAATTAGTCAGAAAACGAGAAGAAGCCGTTAATACGTTAAAATTTTTAGAAGGTAAATTAGGAGAAGCCAGATTAACCGAAGCACAATTATTAAGTAATATTAGAATTCTGGAATTAGCGGAAGTTGATCCTTCTCAAAAAACCCCTTCTAAAAAAGTTATTTTATTGTTAGCTGGATTTGTTGGCATTATATTCGCCACTGGAATGATCTTATTACAAGAAATTTTAGACGATACTTTATACGAAGATTTTGATGTAGAAAGGTTAGTTAATGTCCCTTTTTTGGGTAAATTACCGATCTTAAAACAAATTAGTTTACACCCAGAATATACTGATTTATTTATTGAGAATTATACAGTAATTGAACTGTACCGCAGATTGTTAAAAACCTTAGAATTAACGCAATCAGATGAGTTAAAATCAATTATTATAAGCAGTGCTATTTCTGGAGAAGGAAAGTCATTAGTTGCCTCTCATTTAGCAGTGGTTTCTGCTATGTTATCCCGTCGTACTCTTATTATTGATATTAACCTCTATAATCCTCAACTTCATGACTATTTTGGTCTGAATTTATCCCCTGGTTTAAGCAATATTGATGATAGGGATCTCTCCATTTCTGACTTAATTCAAGTCACGAATATTAAAAATCTTTCTCTTGTTTCTTGTGGTAAATTACAGTCTAGTTCTTACTATTTTTTAGAAACGGAAATATTCAAATCTTTCCTACAAGAAGCCCAGAAACATTATGACTTAATTATTTTCGATACTCCCCCTTTATCAGATTATACAGATGCCATAACCTTGCAAGAATTTAGTGATAGTTTAGTTATTGTTTCTCGTCCTAAGTTCACTTCCAAAAGTTCTTTACAAACTGTTGTAAATGATTTACACAAGAAAAATATTTCAGTAACTGGAATAATTTTTAATGCTGTAAGATGAATATAAATAAACTGATTAATTCCTATCTATTTGAACGATTTTATGACTTCTAATTACTTAAAAAACAAAAAATCAAAACTTGCTCTTTTAATAACATTAGGAGGAATATTAGCAGGAATATTAGTCGGTATTTTAGTTGGATTTAATGCTTTATATGTCATTGCTTTAATAGTTGTTATTACCAGTCTGATTCTATTTTTTTTCTCATTTGAGATGACTGTTTTAAGTCTTTTAATCATTCGCTCATCTCTCGATATTTTATCAGATTATCAAATCCCTACCGCCTTTGCATTGGGAATCATTGCCCTAACATTAATGTACGTCACCATTCAATTATTAACCAATAAACCAGTTTATACCGATAAATTTTGGTGGTTTTTAGTCGCTTGGTTAGTGACACAAGGATTATGGGTTATTCTCCTACCATTAGGAGGATTAGGTTTAGGGGGATGGGCTTTATCCATAGCTGTTCGTGAGTGGGTTCGCTTATTTTCTTGGATTATTATTTATCTCTTAATTCTCCAATTAAAAGATAAAATTAACCCTCATAAAATTGTTACTTCCTTATTTTTAGGATTAGTTATTCCCTTGACAGTCGCTTTTTTACAAATCTTAGTACCTTCCTCTCTTTTACCGTCTATTTTAGTCTATGAAAATGACATTTTTGAAGCAGGAACCCGTATTAATGCAACCTTTGGACACCCAAACACTTTCACCACATTTACCTTTCTCTTTTTAGGCTTAACCTATTGGAAACAACAACATTCAAAAAATAGAAAACTTTGGTTGATTTTATTAGGAATTGTTGCTTTTTTCTTTGTTAGTACCAAAGCTTTGGTGGGTTTAATGATGTTAGCCACTTTTCTTTTTTGTATCTTCAGTCGTAATGCTAATATCATTAATATCATCGGAGGGATTATTTTATTCGTTTTTGTGATTGGTTTATTTGCCAGTACAGAGTTTGGACAAGAAAGGTTAGGATCAATTGCTCAAACCCCATTATTAAATCCTGATATTGATATTTGGAAAGCGATTATGCTATCAAAAACAGATGGGAATAGTTTTAACTGGCGACTTGCTCAGTGGGCCTATCTTTTAGGACAATGGCAACAATATCCTCTACTGGGTTTTGGCTTAGGAACTGGTAAATATATTTCAACCAATGGTTTAGAACCCCATAACGAATATCTTCGTGCTTTAATAGAAGGAGGTATCATGGGTTTGATAATATTTTTTATCTTTTTAGGGGGACAAATTATTTACTTGTTTAAGGTAATGCGTTCTAGTTTTGATAATAAGATGAAGCAAGATTTAGCCTTTACGTTAATGGCTATTTTATTAGGATTATGTGTCGGTATGATTACGGAAAACATTTGGACTCATACCACATTATTTTTCTATTGGTGGACAATTCTTGCCCTGATGAGTTGGGATTGGGATAATAATGAAAAATCTTCTAATCATTAAATAATTTACTGTCGCTTTTTATGAGTAATCATGATAGTATTCCCACTATCAACAAAAGTTAAATAATAATATTGATAATGCCTAAAGTTTCAATTGTTATCCCTGCCTATAATGCCATGAGGTATTTACCAGAAACCCTCGATAATGTCTTACAACAAACCTATAAAGACTTTGAAGTTATTATTGTTAATGATGGTAGCACAGATAATATAAAAGACTGGTTGACAACAATTTCTGATAAGAGAGTAAGATTAATATCTCAGGAAAATAAAGGATTAGCCGGGGCCAGAAATACGGGAATAGACAATGCAACAGGGGACTATATCGCTTTTTTAGATGCAGATGATTTATGGGAACCCACTAAAATTGAAAAGCAAGTTAAACTATTAGATAATAATCCAGAAGTAGGATTAGTGTACACAGATGTAGCCATCATTGATAGTGATGGCATTCCCACAGGACGTATTTTTAGAGAAAAAGTTGAGGGCTATGTCTGGAAAGAATTAAGTCAAAGAAACTTTGTTGCTTGTGGTAGCGTCGCTATGGTTCGTAGAGAATGTTTTGAAAAAGTAGGAAACTTTGATCGCAATTTAGGATCATTTGTAGAAGACTGGGATATGTGGTTACGTATTGCTGTAGATTATCCTTTTAAAGTCGTTCAAGAACCTTTAGTTTACTATCGACAACACCCTAATAGTGCCTCAAAAAATTGGGATTCGATGGAAAAAAGTTTTTCAATTGTTATCGAAAAAGCCTTCAAACTCGCCCCTCCAGAATTACAATACCTCAAATCCCAAAGTTACGGTATCGCTAATTTTGTCTTAGCCTGGAAACCCCTGCAAACCCAAAACCCTGATTATCAAAAAGCGATTCACTTTCAAAAACAGGCCTTAGAAAAGTATCCTCAATTAAAATTTTCTAAAGAGAATTTTCGCTTGAGTTTTGCTATCTTTTTAATGCGATCGCTAGGTACGTATAATTATAGTCGTATTTTAGGCCTTGTTTATGCAATACGGCGTTCCCTAAGCTAAAAACCATCATGTTTTACCGCTTCAAAAGGTCATAAACCGCTTCAATCACATCTGCTACATCTTGATCACTCAATTTAGGGGAAATCGGTAAACTGACGGTTTCTCGTCCCACTTTCATCGCTTGGGGATAATCTTCTGGTTGCCAAGCAAAGGTTCTTTGATAATAAGGATGTTCTGCAATACTAAGATAATGAACCCCGATGCCAATTTTACGCGCCGTCATTTCATCCAAAAACCGATCTCGTCCTATGCCTGTTTTTTCGGGGTCTATAAGAATTGTATATAAATGATAGCCATGACGGGTATGGGCTTGAATAGGGCTAGGTAACTGAAGCGGAAGATTGGCAAATGCCTCGTTATACTGTTGCCAGATAGCTTGACGACGTAACCAATTTTTTTCCACTCGTCTCAACTGATGGATGCCAATGGCTGCTTGGAGATCCATCATATTGTACTTAAATCCGCATTCTTCCACAAAATAATGCTTGTATCCTGCATCAGAAAACCGTTGCCAAGCATGACGGGTCATTCCGTGTAATCCTAACACCTTAATGCGATTAATTCTCTCCTCATCCTCGGAAATGACCATTCCCCCTTCCCCAGTAATGATATTTTTGGTGACATAGAAACTAAATACCCCAAAATGACCAAAAGTTCCCGCTTTTTTGCCTTTATACTCTGTTTCAATGGCATGGGCGCAATCTTCAATCACCTTGAGATTGTTATTTTCAGCGATCGCCATAATTTCTTCCATTTGGCAAGGTCTTCCCGCAAAGTGAACAGGAATAATGGCCCGAGTTTTCGGGGTGATCTTACGGGCGATCGCCTCTGGACTAATATTAAAAGTATAGGGATCAATATCGACAATTACAGGGGTCGCACCACTGTGAATAATGGCATTAACCGTAGCACAAAAGGTCATAGCCGTGGTAATAACTTCATCGCCCGGTTGTAAGTCTAACGCTGCACAACACAAGTGTAATCCTGCGGTACAGGAGTTCAAGGCCGCTGCGTAGGGACTCTGTTTATAAGCCGCAAAATCATTCTCAAATTGCCTAACTTTAGGCCCCGTTCCCAACCACCCCACTTCCATACTAGCAACAACTTCATCAATCTCATCTTGAGCAATTTGGGGAGACGCAAACACCAAAAATGTATCTCTCATAAACTTCTGTAATCAGGAAAAGATAAATTTAAGATTATTAACTTGAGCCAATGTATAGCCAGCACGAGTTAACCCCTATACTCTTGACTTTCATGATAATTTTCTTATAATTATACGTTATTTACGCAATTTTTATTTTTTTCTGAAACGTCAACTTATCAATAAGTCCATAAAAACTCCACCCTATAATTACAATGACCACTATTTCTGTTATCATCCCTTCCTATAACGCTGAAACGACTATTATTGATACCATTCGCTCAGTTCAAAACCAAACCTTTTCTGATTGGGAACTGATTATTATTGAAGATGGTTCTACGGATCAAACCGTTGCTCAAATTAAGACCATTACCGATGAACGAATTAAGCTTTTTTGCTACGAAAATGGTGGGGTGGCTATGGCGCGAAATCGTGGTATTTCTTTAGCAAAAGGAAAATTTATTACCTTTTTAGATTGTGATGATTTGTGGACTCCTGATAAATTGGCAGATCAATTATTAGCTCTGCAAAATAATCCTGATGCGGGGGTTGCTTATAGTTGGGTAACCGATTTTAAAAGTAATGACCCTAAATCTTTTAAGCCCAGAAAACCTATCTTCTACTCAGGAAATGTTTATCCACAGATGTTAGTTTATAATTTCTTAGCCAATGGGTCAAATCTATTAGTTCGTCGAGAAGTTCTGGACGTTATTGGCGGTTTTGATGTCACCTATGCCCCCGTAGAAGACTGGGAATTTTATTTAAGATTGGCAAAAGACTATTCTTTTATAGTTGTCCCCAAACATCAGATATTATATCGTCAATCGAGTCAATCCATGTCATCCAACATCGAACGATTGGAAAAAGGCGCTTTATTAACCTTAGAAAAGGCTTATGCCTCTGCACCCTCTGATTTACAATCTTTAAAAGCCAAAACTTTAGCACTCATTTATGAATATTGCGCACAACGACATTTGCAATGCAATCTCAACTCTACCGGAGTGAGTCAAGCTGTCTTAAAATTGCGACAGGCGGTGGCTGTATATCCATCTGTCGTCAGGACGAAATTCTTTTATGGACTTTGGAGTAAAGTATTGAAAAATTGGCTACTCTTAATGTTTAAACAAACGGCATATCAGAAGTAAGCTTGATTTTATTGGTCAATTGCTTATACTATAGGCTCAATTTTAGCTCCCTGCGAGATTTAATAATCGGTTAACTTCAGTGAGTTATTAATATAGTTAAAACAGTTAAGATAGTTTAGAGGTTTCCATGTCCGAAGCAAATGTTACCCTGGTTTTCGTTCCCAGAGAACGGTTTAGTTACACTCAAGAATCTTTAGAAAGTATTTACAAGAATACCCATTTTCCCTTTAATTTAATCTATGTTGATGGTAATTCCCCTGGTCATATCAAACAATATCTTGAAAACCAGTCTCAAGAGAAGGGATTTAGTTTAATTCGGACAAATCAATTTCTTACCCCTAATCAAGCCCGTAATTTAGGATTATCTCATGTTAAAACTAAATACGTCGTTTTTGTTGATAACGATGTATTGGTCAAACCAGGTTGGCTTGCAAAATTAGTCAATTGTGCTGAAGACACTGGCTCATGGTTAGTCGGGCCTTTAACTCTAGCTGGTAGTGATTTTAAAACTGTTCACATGGCAGGAGGAACAACTGAAATACGAGAAAAAAATGGCAAAAAATGGATTGTTCAGAAACGTCCTTATATGAATTTACCCCTAGCAAAAGTAACCCATGAAATCAAAAAGGGAGAAACAGGTTTAGTAGAATTACATTGTGTTTTAGCACTGACTAAAGCATTTGAAACCATAGGATTATTTGATGAACAATTAATGAGTATGTGCGAAGAAGATGATATCTGTATGGAAGTTGCAAAAACGGGTAATAAGATTTATTTTGAGCCTGAATCTGTTATTTCTTATGTATCACCATCTCCTAGTCAGATTGACTGGTCTGACTTACCTTTCTTCTTTGTGCGTTGGAGTGATACCTGGTGTCAAAAAAGCATTACTCGTTGCATTATTAAATGGGGTTTAACAGAAGATTCTCCTTTTTTCAGACATACGGAAAAGTTTGTTCGTGACCATCGCTTCTTGCTAGTTCCTCGTCCTAAACAACTCTTGAATTATGTTAATTATGCCGTTAAACGTCTACTCTTATTAGTGATTTTGCGAAAAATAATGAATTGGAAAGCAAGTCAGTCATTCTCGCAACAAAATGCTACTTTAAGTAACAATTTAGTATAGACTGAAACATACTACTTAGTTATCAGTAGATTCTTAGCGATTCTAAGACTCTACTGAAGATTATTTGTTAAGAAAAATACACCCTTTATATATGATGGTAACAATTTCTATTATTGTCCCTGCATATAATGCTGAAAAGACGATTATTCAAACGATAAAGTCGGTACAAGCTCAAACTTTTTTGGACTGGGAATTGCTAGTTATTGATGATGGTTCAACCGATCAAACTATTGCTAAAGTTAATAGTATTATTGATAAGCGGATTAACATTTTTTCTTATCAAAATGGTGGTGTTGCTGTAGCAAGAAATAGGGGTTTATCTTTAGCAAATGGAGAGTTCATTGCTTTTTTAGATGCAGATGATTTGTGGACTCCTGATAAACTAGAAAAGCAATTAAGGGAACTTAAAAATAATCCTGATGCGGGAGTGGCTTATAGTTGGACAATAGACTTTAAAGATAATGTCTCGAATTCTTTTATACCTGGAAAACCTATATTTTTTTCAGGAAATGTATATACTTATTTATTAGTTTACAATTTTTTAGCGAATGGCTCAAATGCTCTAATTCGTCGACAAGCAGTAGAATCTATTGGAGAATTTGATCAACAATGTGTTCCAGCAGAGGATTGGGATTTTTATTTAAGATTAGCTAAACGATGGTCTTTTGTTGTTATCCCTCAACATCAAATCTTATATCGTCAATCTACAAAATCCGCTTCTTCCAATATTAAAGCAATGGAAAAAGGAGCCTTATTCACAATTCAAAAAGCTTATGATGTTGCCCCTACTCATTTACAGTCTTTGAAAAATCAAAGTTTAGCACTTCTTTACGAATACTGTACACAACGATATTTACAATGTAGCATTGACATAACTGGAATTAATGAAGCTGCTTTTAAATTATGGAAAGCAATAACTTTACATCCACGGATTATTGGGACCAAATATTTTTATGGACTTTTGCGTGGGTTGTGTAAAAATTGGTTACTAATGCAAGTAAAAACTATTTTGAATTGATTTTTCAAAAGAATTTACATGAATATAATTTAGTTAATTAAATGTTTATCAAAAAAATTAAAAATATCTTATCGAACGATTTTATTAGAAATATTGGTTGGTTAAGTAGTGCAGAATTAATTAATCGTGTTTTTCGCTTAGGTACAACAGTTGTCTTAGCAAGGATGTTTAGTCCAACAGAATATGGACTAATGGCCATTATTTATACTGCTTTTGAATTTGCCCAAGTTTTTACTTTAAGTCAAGGGTTAGGAGCCAAAATTATACAAGGTGAAGAAGATCATTTAAACGCCATTTGTAATACATCCTATTGGTTAAATTGGTTCCTGTGTATTTTTATTTTTCTAATCCAATGTATTGCTGCTTTTCCTATAGCCTATTTCTATGGAAATGAGCAAATTATTGCCCCTCTTTGTGCAACTTCGCTCGTTTATTTAATGTTTCCTTTATTTGTGGTAAGTTCTGCATTAAATAAACGAAACAACCGTTTAGAAGTTATGGCTTTGTGTAATGTAACTCAATCCATATTAGCTAATATTATGACGATTATTTTTGTCCTTTTCGGTATGGGAATTTGGTCAATTGTTTTGCCAATGATCCTAACCACTCCCGTATGGATTATTATTAATTGGAAGTATCATCCTTGGCGACCACCTCTTTTTTTACAATTAGATAAATGGAAAGAAGTCTCTCAGTTTGGTGGTAACTTATTCGGAATCAAATTATTAGATAAATTAAGAGCTAATTTAGATTATTTAATTGTTGGAGCATTTTTAGGAATTGATGAATTGGGAGTTTATTATTTTGCCTTTAATGCTGGTTTTGGAATTAGTCGTAATGTGATTAGTATTTTTACTTCAGCTTTATTTCCTTATTTATGCCAAGTTAGAACTGATTTAGTTCAACTCAAAAAACGTTATTTTAATAGCTTGAAAAAATCATTTATGGTTATTATATCTTTTATCATGTTGCAATCTACACTTGCTCCTTTTTATGTTCCTATCATTTTTGGCAAACAGTGGACATCAGCTATTCCCATTTTAGTATTAGTTTGTTTATCGGTTATCCCCTATGCTTTATTTATTTTTACCGCAGAATTAATGAACACCATTGGCAAACCTAATTTAACTTTATATTGGAATGTAGGTTACACATTCTTGTTTATTATCGCTCTTTTGATTAGTGTTCAAAGTGGTGTTGTATGGGTAGCGGCCTCTGTGTTGATAACACAGTTATTAATTGCTCCTACTTTCTGTATTTGGTCTAATAATCTTGTCTTTAATTCTTCAACAAAAGTTACCAACTAACTATGACTAATATTTCTGTCATTATTCCCGTTTATAATGGGATGAAATATCTTCCTGAAACAGTTCAAAGTGTTTTAGAGCAAACTTATCAAGACTTTGAAATAATCATTATTAATGATGGGAGTTCTGATAATATCGAAGAATGGTTTGCCAGTCTTAAAAAAAAACATATAAAATTAATTTCTCAAGAGAATCAAGGAAAATCTGCTGCTCGGAATGCAGGAATTCTCACAGCACAAGGTAAGTATATTGCTTTTCTGGATGCTGATGATTTGTGGAAACCAACTAAACTGGAAAAACAACTTCAATGTTTTAATAATTCTTTTGATGTGGGATTAGTTTATACTTGGACTATGATCATTAATGAAAATGGATTACCAATCGGTAAAATTATTACGTCTCAAGCAAAAGGAGATGTCTGGGAAAAAATGTTAGAAAGTAACCTCTTAGTTTGTGGTAGTACCCCTTTAATACATCGAGATTGTTTTGACAAAGTTGGTTTATTTTCACTAGATTTACCTTTAGCACAGGATTGGGATATGTGGATTCGGATTGCTAATAATTATCCCTTTGCTGTTGTCCAAGAACCCTTAGTTTGCTATCGTGAACATCCTGAAAATACCAGTAAAAAATGGCAAAAAATGTATCAGTATAATACCCTTGTTTTAGAAAGAGGATTATCTTTAAGAGATCAGAATGATGCTAATTTTAGAAATAAGGCTTATCGTTCTCTTTATTTATACTTAGGTTGGTTAGCTTTGCGTAGTAATAATGTCCAACAAGGATTTTATTTTTTGAAGAAAGCTATAAATTCATCATTAACCATAGAGACAATTCCTAGTTTTTTTCGTTTGGGAATATCCTTGTTGATTATGTTTTCTTTGGGTCATGATAACTTTCATCGACTTTTATTATTTAATCGTCGCTTGCGTCAGATTACAAAAAATCTAAATAATTAAAAATAAATCAATATAAAATTATGAAAATTTTAATGGTTGTTGGAAAATTTCCTGTTTTATCTCAGCTTTTTATTCTTAATCAAATTACTGGATTAATTGATAGAGGTCATCAAGTTGATATTTGTGCTTTAGAAGGTTTTTCTGATGAAAATAATGTTCATAGTCAAGTAAAAACCTATCAGTTAATTGAGCGAGTCTCTGCTGCTCCTATTCTTCCTAATAATTATCTGCTAAGATTAATTAAAGGCTTAAAGTTATTAATTTTACATAGTTATAAGAACCCCAAAATTTTACGTCAATTTTTAGCTAGTTTTAAATATGGGAAAAAAGCATTTTCTTTAAGACTTTTATATACAATGATCCCCTTTATCTATAAAAATCAATATGATATAATTCACTGTCAATTTGGTGTCTATGGTGAATTAGTTACCTTATTAAGAGAGTTAGGTTTAGTTCAAGGGAAGTTAATTACCAGTTTTCGTGGATTTGATATTAGTGAATATCCTAGATCATCTTCTCCAAATGTTTATGATCGTTTATTTAAAACTGGAGATTTATTTTTAGCTAATTGTGATTTTTTTCGACAAGCTGCGATTAAATTAGGATGTCCTGAGAGTAAAATTTTAGTACATTATTCAGGTATTGACACTAATAAATTTGCTTTTTTTCTTCGTCAATTTCCTAAAAATAGCAAAATTCGGATTCTCACAATTGGACGCTTGGTAGAAAAAAAAGGAATAGAATATGTTATTCAAGGGATTAATTATTTAGTCCAAATTCATCAAAATATTGAATGTGATATAGTCGGTGATGGTCCATTACGTCAAAAATTAGAAGTTATGATTACCCAGTTAAAGTTACAGGATAAAATTAATCTTTTAGGAGCAAAAAATCAACAAGAAATTATAGATATTATGAGGAAAGCTCATTTATTTGTTGCCCCTAGTATTACCAGCAAAAATGGAGATAAAGATGCGCCTATTAATACTCTAAAAGAGGCAATGGCAATGGGTTTACCCGTCATTAGTACCTATCATGGAGGAATTCCAGAATTAGTTGAAGATGGAGTATCGGGTTTTCTCGTACCCGAAAAAGATGCTCAAGCGATCGCAGATAAACTACAATATTTAATTGAACATCCTGAAATTTGGGTTTCTATGGGGGAACGGGGTCGCCAATTTGTCGAAACCCATTATAATATGAACAAACTTAACGATGAGTTAGTAAACATTTATTATCACGCTTTATCTCAAGGAAGGTAAAATCATGACCAATATTGATGTCACTTTAGTTGTTGTTCCTAGAGAACGTTTTAGTTACACCCGTCAATCTTTAGAGAGTATCTATCAACACACAAAAATTCCCTTTAATCTCATTTATGTAGATGGAAACTCCCCCATAAAAACGGCTAATTATCTTCAAGAACAATCACAAAAAAAAGGGTTTCAACTTATCCGTACGGAAACCTATCTTTCTCCCAATGAAGCAAGAAATATTGGGTTAAGTCATGTTCAAACTAAATATTTGGTCTTTATGGATAATGATGTTATTGTTTCAGAAGGTTGGCTAAGTCAATTAGTTCAATGCGCTGAAACCACTGAAGCATCGGTTGTCGGACCATTAATGTGTCAGGATGAACCTGTTCACACAACGGTTCATTTTGCTGGTGGAGAATCTCACATTTATGTAGATAAAAAAGGGAGAAGAAGACTCAGAGAAAAGATGTATTTACAAGGGAGAAAGGTAGAACAAGTTTTTCCAAATCTTCGTCGTTGTCCCATTGAACTTGCAGAATTTCATTGTGTTTTAGTTCGTCGAAATATTTTTGATACTATTGGTTATCTTGATGAAAATTTCTTCAATACTAAAGAACATCTTGATTTTTGTATGACGGTTACTGAAGCAGGGGGGTTAATTTACTTTGAACCTAGTTCCTTAGTTACTTATGTTCCTGATACGCTTTTAGAGTCTTCTGATATTCCATTTTATATGTTACGTTGGAGCGATGATTGGACTATCAAAAGTCTTAAGCGAATGCAACAAAAATGGCAGTTAACAGAAGATGAATATTTCAAAACTAAATATAGAAAATTGGGATGGCGACGTAGAGAAACGTTACTTTGTCCTCTGACTCGTCGTTTACTATTTGGACAAGATAATCGCTATTTAACGGCTATATTAGCTCGTTTTGAAAAGCTTTTAAACCGTTATCTTACCTATCGCTATAGTTCTCAAAAATCTAAGGTTAAATCTCAGAAGTTATTAACTTTAGCTGGTTCATAAACAATACTTTTTAAGTAATAAAATAAGAATATTGAAGGCTATTTGAACTGAAGGTGCTTGATAATAGACCTATTCCTTATTTTCTTAAATTGATACCAAAAAAATGATTAATTTTAACAAAAATATCATTTATTGCTTTTTAATTTTATTGGTTGCTTTAGGGATATTTATTGTCCATAACTTCATGAATTCGGGAATCAATTTAGGGAGTAACCAAAATAAGAGCTTAACGAATTATCAGCCAATTAACGGTAATATTCGATATGGACTAAACAGTACCCGAAATAAACATAAACAGCCGTTTTCTAGGGATAGTATTTGGAATCTTCCCTTAAGGTTAGATGCTGAGTATGAACCTACCAACTTAGGTGAAGCTTATGATATCTCTCCAGAAATAAACTACTATATTGTTACCCAAAAAAATGATCCTATTGTTAACTGGTATCGACTGAAAAATTGGGGAGTTGGACGGTGTGAAAGGGGAGGAAAACTATTAGGAAAAATCCCCGTTCCCCAAGACTTAATTATCCCTGACGCAACTGAAACTAAAACCCCTAACAATGCAGCAGCTTTTCTACAACCAGACGGTCATACGTTAATTCAAATGAACCCCTTGACCCGATGTGAAGCAGGAGGGCCAGTGTTTGGATATGAAACTCCACAAACGGAAGATATCTATGGCCAAGGAATCACTGGAGGACAAGGAGGGTCAGGGTTATCCAGTATTGGGGGAACCATTCGCTTAGGAGAATTATTACCTGATGCTCCTCCCATTCCCCATGTGCTAAAACTATTAGTCTATGGTCATCAATATCTTTATAATCAGTCTCCTGGTTATCGTTGGCCAGCGATTCGGGCTGATGCTTATGCTTTTAAGGATAGCTCAGATTTACGTTATGGAGGAACTGACCCTAATTTAGTGATGGGAGCATTACTCGCTCTTCCCCCTAATGTTACCGTAGAAAGTTTAAAATTAGAAACCATTCCAGGCAAAAAATTGTTTTATGCCCTACAAAACTTTGGGGGTTATATTGTAGATGATACCGCTTGGGATAGTTATGCCATCGCAGTTGAAAAAGGGGTTCCTGAAGAATTTAAACAAGCTTATGGATTTTCATTTTCAAGCAATCGTCAAAAACCATCTCCTTTTTTTAACGATATTAATAAGCTGTTTCAAGCTTTAGAGGTTGTTACTAATAATTCCCCAATCAATAATCTTAATCCTGATGATTTTAGAAAACCCTTAGCCCCTTCTCTAAAAAAAATTCCCAATTAACTCTTAAGACAAACAATTATTATTTAGATGTCTTGAGAATTTTGCTCAATGTTTTGTAACTTCATAAAACTATCAAAAGCATACCAAGCTAAGACATACCAAGGAATTGTTTCTAATTGCCATCCTTTTAATATTAATTGTCGACAAGCAAAGAAGGCAAAACTTAAAGGGATGAGAACCCCTAAATCAACTAGGTTATTACTAACTTTTTTAATACCCTGGTTGACATTTTTAGTCACCTGAGTAACTTCGATTGCAGCTTTTGAATAGCCAGGAATAACTTTGAGAGTTTTTGTCGATTTTTCAGAAAAAGTTAACCCTAATTCTCTTAATTTATCGAGAATTTCGACAGTATTAATCGACTGGGGATGATAAAATAAAGTGATGCTACCAATCTCAAGATTTGTCCTCACTTTTTCGATCGCTAATTCATTTTCAAGACTGACAGCCATTAAATCGATTTCCTCTCTAAAATGTGGAGATAATGCCACTCGTAAGCGAATTCGACCAGGAGTAAGACTGAGAATCTCAGCGACAATCAAAGGATGATTCTCAGATGATTGGACTAAACCGAGGGAATCAGAATTTAATTGTGAGTTATTCATGTCCAGTTTCCTTTCTTTTTTTATATTTAGTTTTTTGTCTTTTTGTGTCGTTTCATAAATTTATGTTGCGAAGACATCAGAGAAACCCCAAGTTTTTGAGAGAGCCAAACTTCAAAATTATGGATAGGATAGGAACGGGCAGCGATCGCAGGATCAACCATAGGTTCTACAAGAATGGTGAACATTCCCAGACGGTTTCCCGCTAAGACATCAGTAAATAAGCGATCGCCCACCATCGCTACTTGAGGAATGGGCAATTCCATGGCACGAATGGCTTTTCTCAGTTTCCGTCGAGAGGGTTTGACGGCTCCCAATAAATAAGGTAACTCTAAAGAGTTGGCAATACGGCCAATACGGGTTTCACTGAGATTATTACTCACTAACCATACAGGGGTTTGTTGGCGAATTTGCTTGATCCACTGTCTCAATTCTTCGGAAACATGGACTTTTTTTAGAGGGACTAGGGTTTCATCCACATCTAAGACCAATCCTTTAATGTGATAGTGATCAAGAACGTCTTGGCTTAAACCAAGAATGGTATCCCCTAAAATTAAATCAGGCTGTAAAAGTTTTGCCTTAGACATAAATTTTTAATTAAGAGTCAAGATAATTGGCTGGATAAGTATCTATAGCAGTTCCCATACTGGTGAGGTACAGAAGTTATCCCTTTGAGGCAGGAGGCAGGGGGCTCCGAGGCAGGTGTCAAGTGTACCTCATGAGTCCGAGAAACGCTATATCACTCTAATTATCAAAGGTTAACTTGATATAATTAGGGTCAATCTCTTCGGTTAGGTAACTATCCACCCTTACTGTTTCCTATTTTACTGGATTTGTTTACCTAAAAGCAGTCATTGTCACTGTACTTTTCAGGTTTTAAATCAGATATCGCCGTTAACGGCGGGGTTTTAATAGCTTTTTATTTATCTTTACAAATTATCATAAAAGTTCATTTTTATTTCATAAAAATATACAAAAAAAAGTGGATCATTATCAATGAATGTAAATATACTTAAATACATAACAAGGTCAGGTAGTCATTGTTACTAAACCACAATTGTAAACAATCTGTCCTTAACTATTGTTGTGATTTCGTTATTATTCAACCATGACAACCACCATACAAAGCCAAAATCTTTCCCTATGGGAGCGGTTTTGTCAGTGGATCACTAGCACTAATAACCGTCTATATATAGGATGGTTTGGTGTCATTCTTATCCCGACATTATTAACCGCCACCATCTGTTTTATTATCGCTTTTATTGCTGCACCCCCTGTTGATATTGACGGCATTCGTGAGCCGGTAGCAGGATCGTTGCTTTATGGAAATAATATTATTTCTGGAGCGGTGGTTCCTTCTTCCAATGCGATTGGGTTACATTTTTATCCCATCTGGGAAGCAGCATCCCTCGATGAATGGCTGTATAATGGCGGTCCTTATCAATTAGTCATTTTCCATTTTCTCATTGGTATTTTCTGCTGGATGGGAAGACAATGGGAATTGTCTTATCGTTTAGGGATGCGTCCTTGGATTTGTGTTGCTTATAGCGCACCGGTATCTGCGGCTACGGCTGTATTCTTAATCTATCCTATTGGACAAGGTTCTTTCTCCGATGGGATGCCTCTAGGAATCAGTGGAACCTTTAACTTTATGTTCGTTTTCCAAGCTGAACATAATATTTTAATGCACCCCTTCCATATGTTAGGGGTTGCGGGGGTATTTGGTGGTGCGTTATTCTCCGCCATGCACGGAAGTTTAGTCACCTCCAGTTTAGTCCGTGAAACCACTGAAACCGAATCCCAAAACTACGGTTATAAGTTTGGACAAGAAGAAGAAACCTATAATATTGTGGCCGCTCATGGTTACTTTGGTCGTTTAATCTTCCAATATGCTTCCTTTAACAATAGCCGTGCTTTACACTTCTTCTTAGGAGCTTGGCCCGTCATTGGTATTTGGTTTACTGCCATGGGAGTTAGTACCATGGCCTTTAACCTCAATGGATTTAACTTTAACCAATCTGTGTTAGATTCTCAAGGTCGTGTGATTGGCACCTGGGCCGATGTTCTCAACCGTGCTGGTATTGGAATGGAAGTGATGCATGAGCGCAATGCTCATAACTTCCCCTTAGACTTAGCTAGTGGAGAGCAAACTTTAATCGCTCACAAATAAACTTTGATTGAATCTTAAAACCCTTATCTAATCTAACCCCATCCAAACATTTAGATGGGGTTTCTTTGTTGATTATTTTCCTTTAAGGGTCAATATCCCTATCACCATTAGTTAAGGGTTCTCCTAGTAAACTTAAATTGAGAACATGACCCCCTGTCACTAGATAAGTGGTATCTACAATGGTTCCTAGTTGACGGGTTAAATGTCCCAAGCGATCGCGGAATAATCTTCCCAAGGGATAAGCCGGAACCACTCCCCAACCGGTTTCCTCTGCCACAAAAATAATGTTGACTGATGCTTGTTGGATACTGGTTAATAACCGTTTGGACATCGCCTCCCAACTTTCCTCATCTTCTTCTAACTGATTGGCAACCCAAGTTCCCAAAGAATCAATTAACAAACAATGGGGCGGTTTTGCCTGTTCAATAGTTAAATAGAGGTCATAAGGAACAGATAAGGTTTGCCAATGAGAAGGACGACGAAGACGATGTTTTTCTATGCGCTGTTGCCATTGAAGATCATCGGGGTTTTCTAAGGCGGTTGCCACATAGATAACCGGTTGATTAACTTTTTTTGCCAAAGTTTCAGCCCATTCACTTTTTCCTGAACGACTTGGCCCCATCACTAGAATATGTTTAGACATTAGTCTTGGTAAGAAAGAGAATTAATTCTCAATTCTTAATTCTCAATTCTTAATTCTTAATTACCCCGACGTTGATGATCTTGGATAAAAGACTCAACTAAACTAACATCTTCCTGAGAACCGATGACGACAGGACTTCTAGCATGAAGTTTATTGGGGACAAGATCAAGGATAGGCTTAATCCCATCACTAGCTTTACCCCCTGCTTGTTCGATCAAAAAGGCTAAGGGAGCAGTTTCGTATAATAAGCGTAATTTTCCTTCGGGTTTCTTAACCGTTCCAGGATACAAGAAAACGCCTCCTTGCATCAAAATACGGTGAATATCTCCGACTAATGCCCCACTATAGCGCGCAGTATAGCCTTCATGACGATGAACATATCGAGTATAGTCCCTAATGGCTTCATCCCACTGCCAAAAGTTCCCTTCGTTGGTACTATACACTGGACCGTGATCGGGAATTCGGATATTTTCCTGGGCTAAAATAAACTCTCCTAAACTGGGGTCAAGGATGAAAGAATGAACCCCATGACCAATGGAATACACCAACATGGTAGATGGTCCGTAAACAATATAACCAGCGGCCAGTTGTTCTCGTCCATCTTGTAATAAATCACTGCCCTCTCCGTCTAGATCATCCCCCTTTTGTTGACGAATGGCAAAGATTGACCCTACATTTAAGTTAATATCCACATTAGATGAGCCGTCAATGGGGTCGTAGAGTAGGGTGTAACGACCAATAGGACAATTTTCAGGAATATAATAGGGTTTGTCCATCTCTTCAGAGGCTAAACGACAGACTAACCCACTTTGTTTAAAAACAGAGATAAAAACATCATTGGCATAGACATCCATCTTTTTGACGGACTCTCCTTGTATATTTGTTTCTCCGGTAAATCCTAAAACATCGGCCATCAAACCGGCCCGACTGAGACGACGAGAGATAAGTTTACCCGCTAGGGCAATCCGATTCATAATAGCACTAAGATCCTGCGCTTCTGGGGAAAAACTCTTCAGTTGTTGTAAAACGTGGCGAGAAAGAGTGGTACAGTCACGATCAAGACTATGTTCAGGAATGACAGGGGTTTGTAAACTGGTCATAATAAACGTCAAAAATTTACACTATCAATGGGCGGAGTTACTGAGGCTACTACTGATTTTAATCATAGATCCTGAAATTCTCTGATAACTTTAGATGAATTTCAGGTTAGGATTATCTGTGGTTAAGAATAGATAATTATTAATTCTATGGATTTGTTCTCGTTATAATTTATAGTAAAATATTGTTTCGGTGACACATTGTAAAAAAATAGGGATTAATCCATATCAATAAACATCGTATTCCCTAAAAAAATCCTAAATTTTCGACTATAATACTATCACTCCCAAAAAATTATGAAATTTGATAATTTTCCTTTACTAACTGGTTTAGCTATTATCATTAACTTTTTTCTTTTTAGTCTGATACTAATAACTGTTATTACTCGAAAAAGAAAAGAGCATAAAATTAAGCAAAGTCATGAAAATTTTATCAAAAATTATCAATTTAGTTCTGGGTTTAAAGAAAAATTCACTAAAACAAGAAATTATTTAGCCCCTGAACAACAAGAATTAGTTTTTTCTGCTCTTAAAGACTACTTTTTGATTTGCTATCAAGCTGGCAAAAGCATGGTATCTATGCCCACATCTTGCATCAGAACAAAAATACTTAATAATTAGAGGCAGAAGGCAGGGGGCAGGAGGCAGAAGGGAGGAAACAAACTTAAAAATAGGATTATTTAACTTTTAAATGCCTTATTATCGATAATTTTACTCTTCTGCTATATATTAAAC
>JASJDD010000085.1 GCA_030065735.1 Crocosphaera sp. | reverse complement strand
TCCTCATCGTTCGTACCAATGTGTTCTAGATAAGTGGCGAAAGCTCGCATAAGCGAGAATAACCAGGAATGCCCTATCGTGAGTTAGGGAAGCCCCGCACAAAACGTAGTGGCGTGCGTGGGAGGATGTCACTTCTCGTTGTAGTTGTGGGTTGCAATAGTATCAAACAAGAGACATCTATTAACAATATTTATCATTATTGTTAAACATAAGATGATACAATGAAATATTTGTTATAATAGTTTTGGTAAGATCAACTATAATTCTTGGAGGAGTTCTCTAACACTGTGTTCACTACTGCTAGACCCACCGTACCTCAAACCTCGATCGCATTTCCTAAAGACTTATTTTCTGCCATTGATGAGCTTAAAAGAGAGTTAAAAGCGGTTATTTTGGCTCATTATTACCAAGATCCTGATATTCAGGACATTGCTGACTTCATCGGTGATTCCCTCGGCCTTTCTCAGCAAGCAGCTACCACAGACAAAGAGGTAATCGTGTTTGCGGGGGTTCACTTCATGGCAGAAACCGCTAAAATTCTTAACCCTGATAAATTAGTCTTATTACCCGATTTAGAGGCCGGGTGTTCTTTAGCGGATAGTTGTCCTCCCGAAGAATTTGCCAGGTTTAAGGCACAATATCCTAACGCTATTGTTGTATCTTACATTAATTGTACCGCAGAAATCAAGGCCATGAGTGATGTTATCTGCACCAGTTCTAATGCGGTTAAAATTGTTAATCAATTACCTAAAGAACGACCAATTATTTTTGCTCCTGATCGCAATTTAGGGCGGTATGTTGTTCAACAAACAGGGAGAGATTTAATCCTTTGGCAAGGTAGTTGTATTGTTCACGAAACTTTTTCAGAAAAGAAAATTGTTCAGCTAAAAATTGAACATCCGACCGCCGAAATTATTGCTCATCCTGAGTGCGAAGAAACTGTTTTACGCCACGCTAATTATATCGGTTCAACCACAGCATTATTAAAGTATTCTCAGCAAAGTTCTCATGATACTTTTATTGTAGCAACGGAACCTGGAATTATTCATCAAATGCAAAAAGAAGCCCCTAATAAGCGGTTTATTCCTGCTCCTGCTATGAATAATTGTAACTGTAATGAATGTCCTTATATGCGTCTGAATACTTTAGAAAAATTATATTTAGCTATGAAGAATAAACAGCCAGAAATTACGATGGATGAATCTATCCGTAAAGCTGCTTTAAACCCGATTCAAAGAATGTTAGAAATGTCTAAGTAAGGAGTCAGGAGTCAGGAGTCAGGAGTCAGGAGAATTATAATACAATCCTGTTTCTTGTTTCCTGTTTCCTATTTTTATTAAGTTTAATAAAAGATTGAGACAATAAGTTTATTGATAATTGCTGCTATTCCTGATATTAATAAAAGGATAATTGAACGGTTAAACATTTGCTTTTTTTGTTCATTAACCTCCTTAAAAGATTTGAATTTTTCTTCCCAAGTATCAATGATGGCAAGTCTTAGTTCTTCATTGCTGAGAGAAACACCGTTTTCTATTAATGCTTTGGGGTAAATAATAGAATAGATGACATTTTTATATAATCCTATAAAACAGGAAATAATACTAGCAATGGAAAAGCCATAAGCGAGTATTTTTAGTAGCAAACAAGAATAACAAAGTAAATTATCAATATTAATTATTTTGTTCAGTAACTCATTCAGGAAAAAGCGGATAAACGTAAAATTAAATCCAATTAATACACCGAGTTGTGTGTTGGTATTATTGTTAATATCTTGAACTTCTTTTAGAGATTTTTCGATATAATCATAGCTGAGTTCAATATTTTTTTGATAATCTTGCTCTGTGATAGATGAATTTGGACTTTTGGTCATTGTTTCAAGGAAAATAACGTTAATTTTGCTGAGGGTTTCAGCAATGTTAAACCCATTATTATAATAAGGGAAAAATTTAACCTTGTTAAATCCTTAGAAGAACTTATTTCTGGGGACATAATACTATTATCTCCTAACCAGTACCGACTTCTCACATATCATTACTGACAACTATAAAAGTGAAAATGCTATAATATTTGTAATGATAGAGTTGAAAACTATGGTTATGGTTAACAATCAAGATAACATCAAGCAAACTGATTCTACCTCCGAATCTTCACAAGAAAATAACAATCAATCTTCCCAACAACCTACAAGTAAGAAAAATCGGTTTAAATTCGAGGAAAAAGATATGTGTAAGATTAAACACAATTTTTAGTAGCAAAATGAAACCCAAGTATCAAGTCTTTTACTGTTTCTGAACTTGAATTATAGCAGTTTCCATACTTGTGAAGTACAAAAAAGATCGTTTTAAGGTAGGATGCAGGAGTTGGATGTACCTAATAAGTCCGAGAAACGCTATAAAAATGTGAAAAAAATGAAATCATATTTAAAGTTAGTTCTTAGGCAAGGAAATAGAGAAGAGATCGGGAAACAGTCAACAGATAAGGGTTTTGGGATGGTTAATATTCCTTAATTATTGTTTTTATTCGGGCTTTTTGATAAGACTTTCTTCTGGGATCAGCCGTGAAAATAACCGTAATAAATTAGCGTAAAATTTACGCTAAACAACCAGGATTATCTTTTTATTCCTCAATTGATGTTGCTTGTAATGCTTTTCAATAATGCTATCTTATTGCGGTGAGCAGTTACCTAATTATCTAGATTATAAGGGCTTAATAATATTAAGCCCCTAGGAATTATGTTAACTTTTAACTTCTCCAGGAATGGTTATATCAATAGGTTTAACGGTTTGTCCTAGTTGAGATAAAGGCGGATTAATTTCTTGTTCATTTCCCACCACTAAAGTAACAATATTTTCCGGTTTCAGGTATTCTTGAGCAACCCGTTGTACATCTTCAATGGTGGTTGCTTTGACCCCTTTTTGATAGTCAAAAATAAAGTCTTGAGGATACCCATAATATTCATAGGCCATGAGACGGGATAACGTTTGACCTGGGTTCTCAAATTTAAAGACAAAAGAGTTTAAAATCGACTCTCTAGCATAGTCTAATTCATCAGTAGCAATGGGATTTGTTTGTACTCGTTTAATCTCTTCCATTAAAGAACTAATAAACTGTACTGTGGTTGCTGAAGCGGTTTGACCCCCGGCAATAAACACCCCAGGATAATCATAACCAGCACTCCAAAAACCATAAACACTGTAAGCCAATCCTTGACGCGATCGCAAATTATTGTATAAACGACCCCCAAACCCATTAAGTAAACCATTCACCACCGCCAAAGTAGGATAATCAGGACTATTCAATTTGCCTCCTAAATGCCCCAATAAGACATTACTTTGATTCAATTGAGGTTGATTAACGAAAAAGACCCCCTGGCCTTGTTTTTGGAGGGCTGAGGGAACGTTTATCTCTGGGTCTGGGGTCTGAGGTTGCCATTTTCCTAAAGTCTTCTCGATCAAGGATTTCATGGTTTGTGGCTCAAAATCCCCCACAACCCCTAAAATAATGTTCTCAGGCCGTACATACTTTTGATGAAAGGCAATCAGATCATCACGGGTAACACTGTTGATAGTTTCATACTCTGTGGTACGAGCATAAGGACTGTCTTCCCCATAGATGAGTTTACGTAACTCCCGACTAGCAATATCCCCTGGATCATCGTTACGACGAGCAATTCGACCCTGTTGTTGGGTTTGGACTAAGGTTAATTGTTGAGGAGCAAAGGCAGGTTCTTGTAAGATTTCACTGAAGAGATTAAATACCGTTTCTAGGTCTTCGGTGAGGGTATTAAACCCAGCCCCACCTGAACTGGTTCCGATACTGACTTCTACTCTAGCAGCCCGTTGTTCTAAGCGTTCGTTAATGTCATCAGCAGGATGTTGTTGGGTTCCTCCTAAGCGCATCATCGTTCCTGTTATTTGAGCGAGGCCAATTTTTTCAGGGGGGTCAAGTCGTGATCCTGTTTTGATTAAAGCGTTGCCTTTGACTAAGGGTAACTGATGATCTTCCATTAAATAAACAACCATCCCGTTGCTGAGTTCGTAGCGTTCATATTCAGGAAGGGAAATTTCAGGTAACGGGGGAAATTCTAACTCAGTGTAGTGTTTTGGGGTTTGAGCAACAGCCGGTAAACGAAAAATTAAGACCAGTAAGGTAGTTATTACAATTAAACCTAACCAGCGAAATCGTTTTATAAATGAGGTATCAATCATAGATAGGGTTACGCAGTTTTGTTTGATGACAAATATTATCTTACTTTGTTCATTATAGGTACTATTCAAAGATAATTTGAGTCTAAGATTGGTTGTTTTGCCAGTTTAAGATCATCTTTAAAATTGGCTACTCATTTAATTTTTTTGCTATACCAATAGTTGAGTCATTGATAATTAGGGAATGACCCGTGTATTTATCATCAAACATTTATCGCTTCTTGGTAGACTTATTGGTTTTTGTCTTTATTGGGTTTCCTCATCTGGTTTTGAGTCAGTCTCTTAATGATAGTTTAATGGGAAATTCCTTGACTATTGCTCAAACCTATATTTCCGATCCCTATCTGAATGAGTTATTAATTCAAGGAATGGAAAAAGGAATTCAAGGAGATTATCAAGGGGCGATCGTTCTTTTTACTGAAATTTTACAGTTTAATCCCAATGAAGTCGAAGCTTATTATAATCGCGGTATTGCTTACGGAAAAATTGAGGCTTACCAAGCGGCCATTACAGATTTTAATCAAGCTTTAACCCTTAACCAAACCATGCCTGATCTTTACATAGAAAGGGCAAAAATTTATTTACAATTAGGCGATCGAACAGCCGCGATCGCCGATTTAAAAAAAGCGAAGGCATTATTAAGGCAACAAGGAGAAACTTCTCGTTATTCGGAAGTAGATAGCTTACTCAATTCAAGGTAAAATGGAATAGAGTCAGACAATACCCAACCTTTGTCTCAACTCATCAAAATCTGTCACCAAAAACCATGACTGTTCAACCGTTAACGTCTCTCCCTTCAGTCTCCTACTCAACGCCAGTGATCACACCTTCTTCAGACGTTAAACCTTGGCCGGGGTTAATAGAAACCTATCGCCCTTATCTTCCCGTTACAGACAATACCCCAGTGGTTACCCTCCTTGAAGGTAATACCCCTCTTATCCCGGTTCCCTACATTTCTCAACAAGTGGGCAAAGGGGTTAAAGTGTTTGTGAAATACGATGGCTTAAACCCCACAGGAAGCTTTAAAGATCGAGGCATGACCATGGCTATTTCTAAAGCCAAGGAAGATGGGGCAAAAGCCGTTATTTGTGCCAGTACCGGCAATACCTCTGCTGCTGCTGCTGCCTACGCTAGACGCGCCGGGATGCGGGCGTTTGTGATTATTCCGGATGGTTATGTGGCCTTAGGAAAACTCGCCCAAGCCTTATTATACGGCGCAGAAGTCATTGCTATCGAAGGGAACTTTGATGATGCGTTGACAGTGGTTAAACAGATGGCCGAAAATTATCCCGTTACTTTGGTCAACTCCGTTAACCCTTACCGTTTAGAAGGTCAAAAAACCGCAGCTTTTGAGGTGGTTGATGTGTTAGGGAATGCCCCCGACTGGTTATGTATTCCTGTGGGTAATGCAGGAAATATTAGTGCCTATTGGATGGGATTTTGTCAATATCATAGTTTAGGGAAAACGGATAAACTCCCGAAAATGATGGGTTTTCAAGCAGCCGGGGCCGCCCCTTTTATGGCTGGCCAACCCGTAGCCAACCCCGAAACCTTAGCCACGGCCATTCGTATTGGTAACCCAGCTAACTGGGATAAAGCTTGGGGGGCAAAAGATGCCAGTCAAGGAGAATTTAATGCGGTGACAGATGAAGAAATTTTAGAAGCTTATCGTCTTTTGGCCGCCCATGAAGGGGTCTTTTGTGAACCGGCGAGTGCAGCATCAGTGGCCGGGTTATTGAAGGTTAGAGATCGGGTTCCGGCTGAGTCTACAGTGGTTTGTGTTTTAACCGGCAATGGTTTGAAAGATCCTGACTGTGCGATTAAACATAGTAATAATCAAGTTAAATCTGGCATTAAACCTGAATTATCGAAAGTGGCTGAGGTCATGGGTTTTTGAATAATATATAACTGATCAGTGATCACTGATCACTGATCACTGACTTCAGAGCAATTGCTCCCGTTCCGTAATCGCCATCTTATGGGCCGGAAACTCTTCATAATGAGCTAAAATTTGGCTGGTTTCTTTGACGCGATCAAACCCTTGGGGGGTTAAATAAGCGATGGTTGATCGCTTGAGAAAATCATACACAGAGACCGCAGAATAGGAACGAGCAAATCCTCCTGTGGGTAAAACGGCGTTAACCCCGATCGCATAGGTAGCAGCCGAGGACGGGGTATATTTTCCTAGTAAAATTTCCCCTGCATTTTTAATCTCTCCCACTAACCTTAAGGGATCATCCACTAACACTTCTAAATGTTCCGGGGCGTAGTCGTTCACAAACTCAATGGATTCTTCTAAGCTAGAGGTGAGAATAATACCGCCATAAGCATCTAACCCAGTTTGGCAAAACTCCCGTCGCCATTGGGGAAGTTTTTCTAAGTATTCCTTGGCAAACTGACTGGCCTTTTCAGCAACAGTTTGGCTATGGGTGACTAATAAGGCCGCAGAGTCGGGACCGTGTTCCGCTTCTATTAATAGGTCGAGGGCCGCCAGTTGGGGATCGGTCGTTTCATCCGCCAAGACAATGGACTCACTCGGTCCGGCGGGTAAACCCACATCTACCGTACCGAATAACACCCGTTTGGCTGCGGCCCCATAGATGCTACAAGGACCGGTTAATTTATCCACTTTGGGAACCGTAGTCGTGCCTAAGGCCATAGCTGCGAGGGCTTGAATTCCCCCTAGTTTATACACTTGCGTCACCCCGGCCATTTGGGCGACATAGAGGGAAACCGGTTCGACGTTACCCTGTTGATCGGGAGGGGTACAAACGACGATTTGTTTCACCCCGGCCACCATAGCAGGAATGGTTAACATCAGCATCATAGAAGGAAAAGCCCCTTTTCCCCTGGGAACGTATAACCCCACCCTAGGAATGGGAGTGATTTTTTCCCCAGCAAAGATACCAGTGTCAATTTCAGCCAGGTTCATTTCTTCGGGTAGTTGCCGTTGATGGACTTCTTGGATGTTGCGAAACGCTTGCTCTACGGCTTTTTTAACCTCTGGTTCGACGAGATGTTGCGCTTGGTCAAATTCTTCGGGGGTTACTTTTATATTCTCTGGGGTTGCTCCTGCGTAGTCAAATTTTTGGGCATATTCAATCAGTCCCTTGTCCCCGGTTTGGGCGATCGCACCTATCACTTCTTGGGCAATAGGAATCACTTGATCAATGTCTAACTCGGCCCGTCGCTTTACTGTAGCGAGATCCTTGGCTGTCATCTGGGCAAGTTTGAGAATTCTGACCACTACTTCTCTCCTGATACGTTGGTCTTTTTTTATCTATTTTAGTATCACTTAGCAGTCATCAGTTGTCAGTTATCAGTTACCGAGTGAACTACCCCAACTAAATCAAAGATTATAGGTCTATCTCTATAATTATGGAAAAGTCCGCATCTTTCGTTATGATACACTATGGTACAGCCAATCGGTTCAACACCATTGCTGTCCTCAAAGAACTTCGGGTTGAATTTCCTGACATTCCTATAACTGTGATACACAAGAACGGAAAGTTAACATGACTGAAACTAAAGACGGAAGAAGGAAAACTCAACTCAAAGTCTCAAAAAAAGAATACTTGAAGCAAATATGAGTCAATCAATGAATCCACTTAGCGATATACGCTGGAATTCCGAAGTCCAGTTACAGAAACAAAAACACTATTGGAGACAAAAGTTAAGGACTCCCCTTGCTGTTCTAGAACTGCCACAACAACATTGGCGAACTTGGACTGGTTTTCCTTCAGTGATGCCTGCCAATCAATCAAATATCAGTTTAATAGAAACTGTAGAATTATCCATAGAGCTTTATCATCAACTCCAAGAATTTAGTCAAACAGAGAACTGCTCGTTATTTATTACCCTGTTAACAGCCTTGAAAGCACTGTTGTTACGTTATACAGGTCAAGAAGATATCATCTTAGGTTCAGTTGGTACCAGTCACTTCAAAAATCCACAACTAGCAGAAAATTCACAATTAATCAATACAGTCCCCTTAAGGACAAATGTAAGTGCAAATTTAACAGTCAAGGAACTGTTAGCAAAAGTTACTCAAACAGTTCAAGAAGCAGCATTATATCGGGATTACCCTTTGGAGGAACTTCGTGAGAATTTAGACATTACATCGATATTTCAAGTGATGTTAGTGCCTTGCAATCTACCTTTTGAACTTTCTGATGCTCCCATTGAACCAGAAAACATAGCCCAGATAAGCGAACAAAATAATGACTGCAAGCTAAAAATTTTTGTTTTGCCAACTGAGAAAAGTTTATCTTTAAAATGCGAATATAACGGTCAATTATTTCAATCGGCTTCAATTCAAAGACTCTTAGGACATTTTCAGACACTTTTAGCCGATTTAATTGCCAATCCTCAACAAAAATTGGCCAATTTACCTTTATTGACTGAAGCTGAAGAACAGCAACTCTTAGTAGAATGGAACAACACTCAGCAAGAATATCCCCAGAATCATTGCATCCATCAATTATTTGAGCAGCAAGTAGCTAAAACCCCAGAAGCCATAGCAGTCGTCTTTGAAGAAGATAAATTAACCTATCGAGAACTTAATCAAAAAGCCAATCAACTCGCCCACTATCTAAGAAAGTCAGGTGTAAAAGCTGAAACCCTAGTAGGGATTTGTGTTGAGCGTTCATTAGAGATGCTCGTAGGACTATTGGGTATTCTCAAAGCAGGTGGGGCCTATGTGCCACTCGACCCCAGCTATCCCCCAGAACGTTTGGCATATATGCTAGAGGATGCTGAAGTTGAGATTATCTTAACTCAAGAGAACTTGGTCAATTATCTAGACGAGAAGGTTATTGCGACCGTTATTCAAGCAACAGATATTAAACAAGAAATTAATTTGCTTTGCCTAGACAAAGACTGGGCATCGATAGGGAAGCAACCCGTTCATAACCCCAACCCAGACATAGCGGTCTACAATTTAGCTTACGTTATTTACACTTCAGGTTCCACAGGAAAACCCAAAGGCGTTCAACTACCCCACCAAGGAGTCGTCAATTTCCTGGTCTCCATGAGTCAGCAACCAGGTTTAACAGAGCAAGATACCCTCTTAGCTGTTACCACTATCTCTTTTGATATTGCTGGACTCGAACTTTATTTACCCCTAATTGTGGGCGCAAAGGTGGTTTTAGCGAGCCGAGAAGTAGCGAGTTCTGGTGTTTCCCTGGCCAAGCTAATCGCTGATTCTGGGGCAACAGTCATGCAAGCAACGCCGGCGACTTGGTATTTACTCTTAGCAGCCGGTTGGCAGGGTAAAACAGGGTTGAAAGTGCTGTGTGGTGGAGAAGCTTTAGCCTCAGAACTAGCCGAACGCTTGCTAGAACTGGGAATCGAGCTATGGAATATGTACGGCCCAACAGAAACCACGATTTGGTCAACGGTTTATCCAGTCAAACCTAAGCCTGATGCTAAAAATGCCAAAGATGCTCCAGAACTCATTGGCAGACCGATAGCCAACACAGAAATATATATCCTGGACTCCAATTTTCGACCCGTACCCATCGGGGTAACTGGGGAACTCTATATTGGGGGTGCCGGGTTAGCTAGAGGGTATCGAAATCGCCCTGAGTTAACCGCAGAGAAATTTATTCCCCACCCGTTTTTAGAAGATAGCAGTATCGGTTCAAATTCCCCATTCCCTGAACCTTACTCCCGCATCTACAGAACAGGGGATTTAGCCAGATATTTACCCGATGGTAATATTGATTTTCTCGGTCGGATTGATAGTCAAGTTAAAGTGCGGGGATTCCGCATTGAATTGGGAGAAATTGAATCGGTATTAAATCGACATCCTGGGGTTGAGCGTAGTGTTGTGGTAGCCAGAAGCAATCAATCTAGCCAGATAGCAGGAGGCGATAAACGTCTGGTGGCTTATGTTGTCCCCAACCAAAATTACCAAGGCAAGGTCGAGGACAAAGAAAGTGAAGCTCAAGCGATACAAGAACAATGGCAACAATTATGGGACTTAGCCTATAGTCAAGAACAATCGGTAGCCGACCCCACCTTTAACATTAACGGTTGGAACGATAGTTATGATGGTTCGCCTATTCCCCCCGAACAGATGCGAGAGTGGTTAAACGGCACAGTAGAGAGAATTCTCTCTTGTCAACCTCAGCGAGTCTTAGAAATTGGCTGCGGGACAGGAATGTTACTGTTTAGAGTTGCGCCTCACTGCAAGTCTTATTGTGGGGTAGATATTGCTCCCCAAGCTTTGCACTATATTGAAACTCAGACAAAAAACCTAGACGGTGATTGGTCCGGAGTCAGTTTGCGTCAAGGGTATGCCGATCAAGCGATCGCCGAAATTGAACCCCGATCGTTTGATACTCTAGTGATTAACTCGGTGGTACAACTATTTCCAGGGATTGAGTATCTCGTGGAAGTGATTGAAACTGCTGCCAAGTCCATTGAACCAGGGGGAACGATCTTTATCGGCGATGTGCCTAGTTTACCGTTGTTAGAAGTTTTTCAGGCTTCGATTCAATTACATAAAGCCTCGGATGAGATCACCAGCGAACAGTTACAAAAACGCATCGCTAAAGCCATCGTTCAAGAAGGACAAATGGCCATCGATCCCGACTTTTTCCAGGCTTTGGGGCAATACCTCCCTCAAATTAGCCACGTCCAAATTCAATTGAGACAGGGACGCTACCACAACGAAATGAGTGAGTTTCGTTATGATGCCATTCTCCACGTTGGTCAAAAAACCATTCCTACCGTAGAACCTCAATGGTTAGACTGGCAAAAAGATGAACTCAGCTTATCGGCTGTTAGTCAGATTTTAGAGAATCAGCAGCCAGAAATACTAGGCATACAAGGAGTCCCCAATGCTCGTCTGGTCAAACGAGTTAAGCTCCTAGAACTCATCGAAAATAACCCAACTGCCACCGTCAAAGAACTAAAAACCACCTTAGCTGAATTAGAAGAAAATGGCATAGAACCCGATGACTGGTGGAATTTAAGTAAGGAGTTCCCCTATAAGATTACAATTAGCTGGTCTGGTTCGGGGGCAAAAGATTGCTACGATGTTCTATTTCTCCACAGTGATTCTTCAGTCTCCTACTTCCCATCCATGAATCTTCCCCCAGTCAAACCCTGGACAGACTACGCCAATGACCCCTTACAAGCAGAGGTTGAACACAAACTAGAATCAGAATTGCGTCAGCATTTACAGGAACATTTACCTCATTACATGGTTCCCAGTGCTTTGGTAACTCTCGATGAAATGCCCCTAACCCCCAATGGCAAGGTCAACCGCAGAGCATTACCCGACCCAGGAAAATCTCGACCGGAGTTGACAACAGCATTAGTCATCCCCCAATCGGAACGAGAACAAGCACTGGCTGAAATTTGGCAGGAAGTTCTGCAACTCGATGTTGTGGGAGTCAATGATAGTTTCTTTGAATTAGGGGGAAACTCTTTACTCCTGACCCAAGTACACCAAAAAATATCGACAACCCTGGATACAGAAATTTCCATCATCACCCTGTTTCAATATCCGACCATTCAAAAGTTAGCCGAATATCTCAGTGAACCTCAAGCCACAACCCCAACCCCTGATGTTCCCCAGGAGTCAGTGAAATCGGAACAAGGAGAATCAGATATTGCCATTATCGGGATGTCCTGTCGTTTTCCAGGGGCAAATAACCTTGAGCAATTTTGGCAAAACCTGCGGGATGGCGTTGAATCGATATCAATCCTAGAGGATGGAGACTTACAAATAAGCGATCGCACTGTATTAAACGATTCTAATTATGTGAAAGCAGGAGCGTCATTACCTGATGTGGATTTATTCGATGCTTCCTTCTTTGGTTATAGTGCCAAAGAAGCAGAAATCATGGACCCCCAACAGCGTATTTTCTTAGAATGTGCCTGGGAAGCCCTACAAAGTTCAGGTTATGCCTCAGAAGAGGTGGAACCATCAACCGGTGTCTTCGCAGGTTCAGGGATGAACACTTACCTGATTAATAATGTTCACCCTAACCGCAATTTTTCCTCCCAACAAACTTTTTTGGGTTCCGCATTAGATTTACAAGTCAGACTGGCCAATGGCAAAGATTTTCTGCCCACCAAGGTTTCCTACAAATTAGGCTTAAAAGGACCGAGTATTAATGTGCAAACGGCCTGTTCTACTTCCTTAGTTGCGGTGCATATGGCTTGTCAAAGTATTCTCAACGGGGAATCAGACATGGCTTTAGCCGGAGGAGTGGCCATTGGTATTCCTCAAAATACGGGTTACTTGTACCAAGAAGACATGATTTTCTCCCCTGATGGTCATTGTCGCGCTTTTGATGCCGATGCCCAAGGAACCGTTTTCGGCGATGGGGTAGGCATTGTCGTTCTTAAAAGTCTCAGTAAAGCCATAGAAGATGGCGATCACATCTATGCCGTCATTAAAGGCTCAGCAGTTAATAACGACGGTGGTGATAAAATTGGTTACACCGCCCCAAGTATTGAGGGACAAAGGGCAGTTATTACAGAAGCTTTAAATAAAGCGGAGGTCAATCCTAGTACCATTAGTTATGTCGAGGCTCATGGAACGGGAACAGCTTTGGGAGATCCCATCGAAATTACGGCACTGACTCAGGCGTTTGGCGGAAAAACCAATAATACAGACTCTTGTGCCATTGGTTCAGTTAAAACGAATATCGGACATTTAGTGGAAGCAGCAGGAATAGCAGGACTAATTAAAACAGTATTAGCCCTAAAACATAAGGAAATTCCCCCTACGTTACACTTCCAAAAACCCAATCCCAATATTGACTTTGCTCAGAGTCCGTTTTTTGTTAATACCGAACTCAGAGAATGGGAACGCAATGGTACGCCTCGCCGTGCAGGGGTCAGTTCTTTTGGCATGGGTGGCACCAATGCTCATATTGTGTTAGAGGAAAGCCCGGTAGAAAGCGCACCTAGGCAGAAGGCAGAAGGCAGGAGTCAACATATACTAACGTTATCGGCAAAAAGCGATCGCGCTTTACGGGAATTGGCAGAAAATTATGTTAGTTATTTAGCATCTGAACCTGAAGCAGAGTTAGCAGATATTTGTTTTACGGCTAATACGGGACATCAGCACTTTGAACACCGTTTAGCTGTGGTGGCCGCATCTAAACAAGATTTGCAGGAGCAATTAGCAGAGTTTGAGTCACTGAATACTGGGATCGTTAAGCAACCCCAATCCGCAACCATCGCCTTTCTGTTTACAGGACAAGGCTCTCAATATGTTAATATGGCTCGTCAACTCTACGAACAAGAACCAACTTTCAGAGCCACAATCGATCGCTGTGCAGCCATTCTCGAACCTGAATTAAAGCAATCCTTATTAACACTACTGTATCCTGAAACAAAAACTGATCCGAATGGGTTACTCAATGAAACAAGATATACTCAACCGGCTCTATTTGCCATCGAATATGCCTTAGCCCAATTGTGGCTCTCTTGGGGCATAAAACCTGATGTGGTCATGGGTCATAGTGTAGGAGAATATGTGGCAGCTTGTCTGGCGGGAGTATTTAGTTTAGAAGATGGCTTGAAGCTAATTGCAGCCAGGGGAAGATTGATGCAGACACTGCCTCAAAATGGGGCAATGTTATCGATGTTAGCGTCTGAACAAGAAGCGATCGCCGTTATTGAACCCTATGGCCAAGAAATCTCTATTGCTGCTATAAATGGCCCTGAAAGTGTGGTTATTTCTGGTAAAAGAGAGGCGATTAACGCAGTTGAGCAAAGGTTAACAGCCAAAGGGATTAAAACGAAGCAATTAAACGTTTCTCATGCTTTCCATTCCCATTTAATGGAACCCATGTTAGCTGATTTTGCACAAGTTGCACAAACCATTAAGTTGAGTCAGCCTCAGATTAAATTAATCTCCAACGTGACAGGGGAACTTATTACCGATGAAGTAACCACCGTGGAATATTGGTGTCGTCATATCAGACAGCCAGTGCGATTTGCTCAGAGTATGTCATGTCTCAATTCTCTAGATGTCAATGTCTTGATTGAAGTCGGTGCGAAACCCATTCTGTTAGGTATGGGTCGTTATTGTTTACCTCAACATCAAGGATTATGGTTGCCCAGTTTACGTAGCGATCGCAATGATTGGCAACAAATTTTAACGAGTTTGGCAGAACTATATATCAACGGCATTACTATCGATTGGGTGGGTTTCGATGGCAACTATGAAAGATACCGTACCCCCTTGCCCACTTATCCCTTCCAGCGACAACGGTATTGGTTAGAAGCTCCTGATTGGTATGGCCAAGAATTACCGACTCAAGAGAATGGGAACGAAAATGGTCAACATAGCGAGCCAAAAACCGCAGATCAATCACAAGAAGGCATGGAAAATGCCCTCTATCAAATAGAGTGGAAACCGCAAAAACTTGATGTAAAGCAATCTACTACCCTTGCAAAAAATTGGCTAATATTGGCTGATCACAAAGGAATTGGAGCGCAATTAGCTGAGAAATTACGTTCAAAAGCAGAATCTTGTACTTTGGTTTTTCCTGGTCAAGAATATCAACAGATTGGAACACAAGAATTTCAGATTGATCCCCATAACCCTCAACATTATCAGCAGGTACTTACAGCTTTACCCCAGATCAACTGCGTAGTGCATCTCTGGAGTTTAGATATACCAGAAGCAACAGTCACAGAAGATGTCATAACATCCGCTCAATTAGGTTGCGGTAGTACCTTACATTTAGTCCAGGCACTCTTAGCAAGAGAAAAAGAAGTACCGTCTCTGTGGTTAATCACTCAAGGCACTCAAAGCGTAGAAAATTATCCAGTCACAGCGATCGCTCAATCTCCCTTGTGGGGTATGGGAAAAGCGATCGCGATTGAACATCCTGAATTAAACTGTATGCGCTTAGATTTAAACGCCGAAACCACTGGGAATGAGGTCAATATTCTCTGGTCAGAAATCCAGCATTCCTCTAACTCGGACGACATGGAAGATCAAATTGCTTGGCGCAACAACAGACGCTATGTTCCCCGATTAACTCCCTACTCTGCCTCCAAAACGAACCGTCAATCCCTGACCATTAAACAAGAGCGTACCTATTTGATTACGGGCGGATTAGGGGACATTGGTTTGAGAGTGGCGAATTGGCTAGTAGAAAAGGGAGCTAAAAATTTAGTCTTGCTAGGAAGAAGTCAACCCAAACCGACTGTCAGTGCTAAATTGGAAGAAATGAAGGAGATTGGGGTTAAAGTCGTTGTCCTTCAGGCAGATGTATCAGATTTCTCGCAAATTAGCGCAGTATTTAAGCAAATTGACCAGACTATGCCAGGGTTAGGGGGGATTATTCATGCTGCAGGCATCACGGACGACGGTATCATCGATAATTTAAGTTGGAAGCAATTTGCTAAGGTTTTAGCCCCGAAAATGCAAGGGTCTTGGAATCTTCATTGTTTATCAGCAGAACTCGATTTAGATTTCTTTGTCCTGTTTTCTTCCATTGCTTCTTTACTGGGTTCGGCTGGCCACAGTAATTATGTGGCGGCCAATAGCTTTCTCGATACCCTAGCTGCTTATCGTCAGGCTCAAGGATTATCTGGGTTAAGTATCAATTGGGGAGTTTGGTCCAATATCGGATTGGCTTCTCGCAATCTTCAGGTACTAGAACGACTGGAAAAGGCAGGAATCGGCTCAATTACGGCCCAGCAAGGGTTGCAAGTGTTGGAGAAATTATTAGCAGAGCAGCCCACTCAGGTGGGATTTGTGCCGATTAATTGGGCATCATTCCAACATCAACTGGGAGCGAATTCAAGTTTCTTTAAGGATTTAAAACAAGTATCCACGCCACTCGTCTCTGAGTCGAAGCAATTAACCCTTCGCCAGCAATTAGCACAAACCCCTAATAGCGATCGCCAAAACCTCTTATTCACTCACATCTACTCTCTAGTGGCCAAAACCCTAGGATTAAAATCCCCACAAAAACTCGATAAGTCAGCACGCTTGATTGACTGGGGACTAGATTCCTTAATGGCAATTGAACTACGTAACGAGTTGCAATCGAGTTTAGAATGCTCTGTGGGTTCTACCTTATTTTTTGACTATCCCACCCTCGAAACTTTGGTAGAATATTTAGCCTCGGTCGTCCTAGAATCCGAAGCGGATCAAGCAAAATCCTTAACCGTATCTGGCAAGAAAACAACCTTAGTCCCCATTCAACCCCAAGGTTCTAAGCCACCTTTATTTTTTGTCCCTGGAATTCTCGGTAGCGTCTTCGACCTTTATCCTTTAGCACGATGCTTAGGAGAAGATCAGCCTTTTTATGGATTGCGATCGCTAGGTTTGGGAGAAGGAGAAGAGCCATTGACCCAAATGGCAGATATTGCCGCCCATCATATTAAAACGATTCAAGCCGTTCAACCCCAAGGACCCTATTTTCTAGGGGGTCATTCCTTTGGGGGTAAAGTTGCCTGGGAAATGGCACAACAATTGCGAAAACAAGGGCAAAATGTTTCTTGGCTGGCGTTGATGGATGTCCAAGTAGACGTTCCTGATTGCCAAAAAAATGCGATTAATGGAGATATTACTAAATCTATCAGGGATTTAGTCGCAATCTATGAAGGCATTTTAGAAAAAGACCTAGAGATTACAGTAGATGTCCTTCAGCCTTTGAGTGAAAACGAACAAATCAGCTATTTTCAAGAAAAATTGAACATCGCTGGACACAGTTTGAGCGAAGGTGATATCAGAAAACTTTTGCAAGTTTACACGACTAATCTTCAGGCACATACTAATTATGTTCCTCAAAAAATGGAGTCAACGCCCATTACCTTTTTCCGAGCCAAGGAAATCGGAATTTTAGGGGATTATCTGCCAGATTTATCCATGTCTCTAGCAGACCCGAGTTGGGGTTGGCAACAGCTTTCCCTTAATCCCGTAGAAATTCAACTCATACCAGGAAACCATTTGACGATGCTCCAAAAACCTTATGTCCAAGTTTTAGCTCAAAAGCTTCAAGCTTGTCTAATTGAAGCAATTGAATTAGTTTCCATTCGTTTGAACTAAATTGTTTCGCGCAGTCCCCATCTAAAATTTTTAATTTAGATGGGGTGTGTTCAACTAATTTAGGAATAATACGCCAAACATTTTGAGTTGATTTCGATGAAAGATGAGAAATATCTACACAATCGTGTAGCATTAGTGACTGGAGGGACTTCTGGTATTGGCAAAGCGATCGCTCAATCTTTAGCCGAGAGAGGAGCGAATCTTGCCATTGGTTCTCGTTCAGCTAACCAAAGTTCCTGTCAAGCTGAGATTGAATCATTAGGAGTAAAAGCCCTCGTAATGACTTTGGATGTGGCTTCAACAGATTCAGTTCAGGCTTTTTATGAAGCAGTTCTGACAACTTTTGGTCATGTAGATATCCTGGTCAATGCTGCGGGAATGACTGAAATCCATCCGATGTGCGGTCATCCCGACGAATTATGGCATCAGATTATAGATGTTAATCTCAATGGGACTTATCGAACGATCAAGCTTTGTCTCCCTGGAATGATTGATCGTCAGTGGGGTCGTATCATTAACATTGCTTCTACTGCTGCCTCGGTAGGAAGTCCCAGTGTTCCTGCCTATTGCACCTCTAAGGCTGCTGTTGTAGGACTAACTCGCTGTGTGGCCTTAGAAGGCGCAGCTTATGGAGTAACCTGCAATTCCATTAGTCCAGGTTGGGTTGAAACCGAGTTGGGTAAAAACGCCATGCAAGATTTTGCAGCCCTTGAGAATCAAAGTTTAGCTGAGTATATCAAAGCAGTTAGGGAAAGCAATCCACAAAAAAGAATTATCCTACCGACAGAAATTGCTGAACTGGTAGCTTTTCTCTGTCGTAATGAGGCATTAGGAATCACCATGCAGGATCTCACTGTATCTGCTGGTTCACTTTGGTAAACACAAAATAATCAGTACAGATATTGCTAAGTTACAAATTCATGAACGATCAAAGTATTAAACAACCCATCACTAAGCCGAAGATTATCATTTTGTGGTCTGCACCTAGATGTGTATCTAGTGCTTTCTTAAAAGCCTTTTCTCAACATCCCCAGACAGCAATTGTCAATGAGCCATTCCTAGATATGTATTACTTTAGTCAATGGCGACGCTCTGATCGCTTTGGTGATTGCGAGGAACAGCATAATTACGGCATCACACAAGTGCTTGAGAAAATCCAATCGCCAACAACGCCTTTAGTTTTTATGAAAGAAATAGCATATCAAGCATTACCCTATATTGCGGAAGATTTCTTGAAAAATACCATCAATACTTTCATTGTGCGTGATCCTCGTGAAGCAATGGCTTCTTGGTATCGTGTTCCAGAGTATCCTACCGAGGAAGAATTCGGCTTTGAGGCATTAAAACAAACCTGGGAAATGGTAACACAGAAATTGCAACAAGAACCCATCGTGGTTGAAGCGAATAACTTTCGCCGTAGTCCAGAACAGATTTTAAGTCTCTATTGTCAACGCCTGGGAGTTACCTTCGCTTCTCAAATGTTAAATTGGGACAATGGTAGTTTGAAGAAGGAAAGTGAGTGGAAACCTCATGAATTAGAAAGTAGAGCTAAATGGTATAAAACTTTGGAGAGTAGCAGAGGAATATTGCCTCCTACTCCAGTCCAAGTCGAAATTCGCACTCAAGATTTGGAGATGGTTGAGCGAGCGATGACAGTTTACCAACGATTGTCTCATTTTGCACTATGATATCGAGAGCGCGTAAACTGACAGACTTAAGAAACTGGGTGAACTACCACACGCTGACGCTTGCGTACAGCGTGGGCTTCCTATCCAACAGATACTAAAAGTATCTTTAGCCAAGGTGACTAGGGCATTGTTGAGTGTGCCACAACGATATAAATTAGATAAACTTTCTAAATCATATCGTATAAAAAGTGAAGAAGCGTCGATTGATCGCGCTTCGTAACAACTTTATGGAATCCAGGGCGTTTTAACCCCTGGAGAACTCAAATTTGACGAGATTAACCAATTCAAGTAAGTTTATAGGTATTGAGAGAATAATTATGAATATAGAAGACAAAGTTCAGTGGGTGTATAGCTCCCAAAATAATCAGGAATTAACCGAACGCTATAATGTTTGGGCAAAAGACTACGAACAAGATTTAGACGATCAGTTTGGCTATATCGGACCTGAACCAGCAGTGGATATGTTGGTTAAGTATGTACCTCCAGATGCCAGAATTTTGGATGCTGGAGCGGGAACAGGTTTAGTTGGACAAATTCTTCATCAACGGGGTTACCGTCACCTAGAAGCGATGGATATTTCCCCAGGAATGCTCAAGGAAGCCGAGCAAAAGAATGTCTATACAGCTTTACATCAGGGAATTTTAGGGGAAGCACTAGATTTTCCTACAGCCTGTTTTGATGCCATTATCAGTGTGGGGGTGTTTACCTATGGACACGTAGGGAGTGATGCTTTTGATGAACTCATTCGCATTACGAAGCCAGGAGGATACATTATTTTTACAGTCTCGGTGGGCCATTACGAAAATAGCGATTTCCATAGCAAACTGACCTCCTTAGAACTTTCTGGTAAGTGGTCAAAAGTGGAAACCTCAGAGAAATTTAGAGCTCATGCTAAAAAAGACTCTGGAGTTTATCTCCAAGTTTGGGTTTATAGAATCAACGGATGAAGGAAGAACCGTTCCTAAAATTCCCGACAAAACCTGACATCTCAAAAAAGAGACAGTTGGATATAGGTGGGAGACGTTGACCGAACAGCGTTGTCAACTGGTGCTGAGGAATCCCGCCTCAGTCTAG
>JASJDD010000084.1 GCA_030065735.1 Crocosphaera sp. | reverse complement strand
AAACGGAGAGATTCTATTTAAGGATTATGTCTCTTTTCCTCTAGCCTTGTCCAATGAAATGAATCCTGTTTCAAAATCTATTTTACGTCGAACTTTGCCCATAAGTATATTCGAGGAACTTTGTTCTCTTTGGCGAGAGCTAGTGGAGATGGAAGGTTCTACAGCAATATTGCTTAACGAATCTATAGTTTCTCCAGAAATAGAAAATATTTCTGAAATTTTGGGAGCCAAAAAGTTCTATCTGTTGTTATCCTCCCAGTTATCTGCCCTGCTGCAAGGGACACTCAACGCTTCATCCCTATCTTATCAGGTTACCATTACTTGCGAACCCCAAGCGATCGCCGAGTTTACTCAGAAGTTACAGCAGCACCTTGATAATGGCTCTCCTTGGCGCGATCATCTGACTTTCTATACCTCCCTTCATATAACCCAATTAAACCCCCTACAATCCCATTTTAACGTCCGCTTATGGAACATTTTAGTACCTGAATTCTCGGAAACCTCAGAAGTTATGTATGAGGGACTTAGGACTTGTGAACCAGTTGAAGATGCGTTGCGTCAACAAGTTGCTCAAGAAAGGTTATTAAATCAAGTTGTTGGTCAAATTCGTCAAAGTCTAGAATTATCCGCTATTTTAGAAACAGCCGTTAGGGAATTACGCAGTTTTTTGCAGGTTGATCGTTTAGTTATTTATGAATTTAGAGAAAAAACTATCTCAAATTCCGACTCAGAACATTTAAGACAAACTTGGGGTTTAGTGACCTACGAATCACGGGTTTCTCAAACTATTCCTTCTTTATTAAATGTGGTTGCAGAAGATACTTGTTTTACTAACATTCCTCAATATAAATATAAATATCGTCAAGGGCAAATTGTCGCCATTGATGACGTAGAAATGAGATACGCTGCTTCTTTATGTTTAAGTCGATTTCTCCAACAATATTGGGTACTATCCAAGTTAATTGCTCCTATTCTAGTAGAGGGTAAATTATGGGGACTATTAATTGCTCATCAATGCTTTAAAAAAAGACAATGGTTAGAAAATGAAAAAATATTTTTAGGCCAAATAGGAGAACATTTAGCTGTTGCTATTTATCAAGCACAATTATACGCTCAAGTTCAAGACCAAAAAAACACCTTTGAACAGAGAGTTATTGAAAGAACTCAAGAACTTCGTGATACATTACTCGCTTCTCAAGCAGCTAATCATTCTAAAAGTGAATTTTTAGGGAATATGAGTCATGAATTACGAACCCCTTTAACTTGTATTATTGGCTTATCAGGAACCTTATTACATTGGTCACAAGAAAGCTCAAACTTGCCCTTAGATAAACAAACAAAGTATTTACAAACTATTCAAAACAGTGGTAAGCATTTGTTAGATATGATCAATGAAATTCTAGAATATTCTAACTTACAATCAGGAAAATATGTGTTAGCTATTCGAGAATTTTCCTTGACAAAAGTGTCTAAAAATGTCATTCAAAGAGTGAGTGATGAAGCCGAACATCGTCGGATTAATTTAGAACTTGATTTGCAAATTAATCATCAACAAGATAGCTTTTACGCTGATCCCGAAAGGGTTCAACAAATCCTTTATCATTTATTGAATAATGCTTTAAAATTCACTCCAGAAAATGGAACTGTCACCTTAAGAGTTTGGCGAGAAAACAATCAAGTTTCTCTCGAAGTCGAAGATACAGGAATCGGAATAAAAGAAGAACAAATTCCCTTATTATTTGAGTCATTTCAACAATTGGAAAATTCTCGCAGACGGGTTTATGGAGGTACAGGATTAGGATTAGCATTAACTAAACAATTGGTGGAACTTCACGGGGGAACCATTGAAGTCGAATCTATTATCAATCAGGGTTCTAGCTTTACTGTCAGAATTCCTAGTCAACCTCAAAATCAAGCTAAATTCCTCAATAATTTAGATAAAAATCAAACCTTATTTGCCAAAAATAAAACCATTATTTTAGTAAAAAGTAATGAAGAAATTGCTACATTAATTGGTGAGTTGTTAACGGCAGCAAATTATCATTTTATTTGGTTGATGGATGGATCAAAAGTCATTAAAAAACTAGAATTATTGGAACCATCAGTAGTTATTTTAGATCAAGATTTATCAGAAGTTATAAAAATTAATGAATCTTTAAAAAAACTCCCAGAAACTCAAAAAACTAAAGTATTAGTATTAAGAAATGAAATGAATTCAAAAGAATGGACAGAAATTTCTAAAATGGGAATAGATGACTATTTAATTAAACCAATTCAACCCAATCTTTTATTAAAGCGAGTTAACGCCTTAATATTTAATGATAATGGATCAGAAGATGAGTAAACAGTTATCAATTATCAGTCATCAGTTATCAGTTATCAGTTAAATTCTTAATTTTTACCTTATGATAATCCCAAAATCAAGCTTAATTGTTTCCTGTCAAGCACCTGTTTATTCTCCATTATTTGACCCAAATATTATTGCTGCTATGGCAAAAGTTTCCATTAATCAAGGGGCAAAAGGAGTCAGAATTAATACTCCTGATCATGTTAAACAAGTCAGAAAAGAATTACCGAATATTCCCATTATTGGGCTGTGGAAACAAGACTATTTAGGGTATGATATTTATATAACTCCCTGTTATCAAGATGCAGTGGCGATCGCCGAAGCAGGGGCCGATGTTATTGCCATTGATGGCACTTTAAGAAAGCGTCCCCAAGGAGAAAATTTAGCCGATTTAATTGACAATATTCACCAAAAATTGGGAAAATTAGTGATGGCTGATGTTGATACCATAGAAAGTGCCATGGCCTCAGCGAAAGCAGGGGCAGATTTTGTGGGAAGCACTCTTTATGGATATACCAAAGAAACAGAAAATTGTCATCCTCCCGGATTTTCATTATTAGAAGAAATGAGTCGAAAATTAACAATTCCTATTATTGCAGAGGGGGGAATTGCTACCCCAGAAGAAGCAAAAAAAGCCTTAGATTATGGGGCTTATTCTGTTGTTGTGGGAACTGCAATCACAGGAATTGATTTAAAAGTTCAAGCTTTTCAAGCGATGTTTAAGTAAGCAAAAATTGTATGTATTCTAATCAATTACCTCCTACTGATCGACGTTTTCCTAAAGTTCCCCTTGATCGTCGTGGTTATGCTTTTTTATTAGACTTTGTAACGGTATGGTTTTTGAGTTCTTTTTTTCAAGGATTGGTTAAAGACCTGGTTTTTTTTGTCATTTGGTTAATGTTACGGGTAATTATTGTTGAAAAGAATAAAGGACAAAGTTTAGGAAGTTGGGCGTTTGATATCAAAGTAATTGACATTCGGTTTCTGCGTATTCCAGGGTTAAAAGAATTAACCAAACGAGAAGCTATTTTAGGATTTGCTGCCATGTTAGCTATGGTAGGATTAAACATTAATTTTAAGAATGGCTTATCCATGTTAATCTTTATTACCCCTTTAATCATTGATTGTGGTTTAGCCATCGGCGATGAAGAATATAACCAAGCCTTTCATGATAGAATCGGTAACACTATTGTTATTCAAACCAAGCGAGGGTTTTCCCTAGATTTACGATTAAAGAAACTTTGGAAAATTATCAAAGAAAAAATACAAAGTCGTCAAATGAAACAACAACATTATCGGGATGATTACTACGACGATTATGACGACTACGATGATCGATATTAAGTTTAGACAACAGGTAGACTTGGAAGCTAAACAACTGATAACTGATGACTGATGACTAATAACTGAGATTAAGTATTATATTTTTTTATAAAGTTTTGTAAACTAGAGGTTAACCCACAGACATTGATAGAACCTCATGAGTACCCTTATGCGCGTGGAACGCACTCTTGTTATCGGCCATATTTTATCCATGGCCTTCGGTTTAGCAGGATTATTGTTAGTATTGCCCAATCCCGATTTTATCGCTAGTTTACCCCCCATCGGCAAAACCGCCTTTGCTTGGTCGATGGCTGGCGGTGGTGTCATGTATATGTTGTTAGGAATGTCGGCCGTTGCTGTCTATGCCTATCGTACCCTGGGGGTTTGGCATTGGTTAGGCTTTATGTTGCCGGCCTTAGCCATTTCCTTAAGCAGTGAATTACTGGGAACCAGTACCGGGTTTCCTTTTGGTCACTATCGCTATTTAACAGGATTAGGTTACAAAATTGCAGGGTTAGTCCCTTTTACCATCCCCCTATCTTGGTTTTATTTAGGATTTAGTGCTTATTTAATTGCCCGCGCAGGATTAAATAATAAAATTTCGCAAAATTGGCTGAAAATGCCGGCTTCGATCGCACTGGGTGCCATTTTCTTAACCGCTTGGGATTTTGTTTTAGATCCAGCTATGAGTCAAACCACTATGCCGTTTTGGGTTTGGGATCAACCGGGGGCCTTTTTTGGAATGCCTTATCAAAACTTTGCTGGATGGTTTGGTACCGGTACAGTGTTTATGACCGTTGCTACTTTAATTTGGAAAGTGAAACCCTTTAATTTTCCCCAAAGCAACTTAGGACTGCCCTTAGCTATCTATGTTAGTAATTTTGCCTTTGCAACTATCATGAGTTTAGCTGCGGGAATCTACATTCCAGTTTTGTTAGGGTTGATGGTTGGCTTAATTCCTGTATTGGTATTGTATCGTCTGGCTGATAGCCAAACAGAGGTTGATATTCCTGAAAATCTCGTCAAGGTGTCTTTTAATAATGGATAATTGACAATGGATCAAGGATCATGGAGTCTTCTATTTTGTTGAATGATACGGTTATCGGCGTTATTTCTCTGTCTGTGTTACTGTTTCAAGGAACAGCAACCGTAATTTTGTTGTCTCGTTTACTCAAAGGGGCTATTCGTCGTCCACCCTTAAAACCTCAATTACCTGATCCCCAAATGTTGGGTAAAGTGAGTGTGGTGGTTCCCACTCTCAACGAAGCAAAACGCATTACACCCTGTTTACAAGGATTAGGACAACAAAGTTATGAAGTACGTGAGATTATCTTCGTTGACAGTCATTCTCAAGATGGAACCCAAGAACTGGTAAAAACGGCAGGACTCAACGATCCCCGTTTTCGTCTGATCACCGATGATCCTTTGCCGTCAGGATGGGTTGGCCGTCCTTGGGCCTTACATAATGGCTTTTTACACAGTTCTCCTCGCAGTGAATGGGTATTAGGCATCGATGCCGATACCCAACCCCAACGGGGGTTAGTGGCGAGTTTAGTCCAGGCTGCAGAAGAAGAAGGGTACGATATGGTATCATTGTCCCCTCAGTTTATCCTCAAAGATGCAGGGGAATGGTGGTTACAACCGGCCTTATTGATGACCTTATTGTATCGTTTTGATTCCGCTGGCGTGAGAAATCAAAGGCCAGAGAGGGTGATGGCCAATGGTCAATGCTTCCTCTCCCGTCGTTCTGTTTTAGAAGCATTAGACGGTTATACTTGTGCAGCTGGTTCCTTTTGTGATGATGTTACTTTAGCCCGTGAAGCAGCGAAACGGGGCTTTAAGGTGGGTTTTTTGGACGGGAAAAACCTCATTCGTGTCAGGATGTATGAAGGGGTCAAGGAAACCTGGAAAGAATGGGGACGATCGCTGGATCTTAAAGATGCTGCTTCAACCCCTCAAGTTTGGGGTGATTTGGCTTTATTATTATTAACTCAAGGGTTCCCTTTATTGTTGTTAATTATTTTCGTTAGTTTTTGGTTAATTGGTTATGATTTTCTGAGTTTACAATTGGTGATCGCTTTAAATCTTGTTTTAGTTATTATTCGGTTTGCTTTACTGTTTGCTGTTTTTCCTTCCTATTACAAAGATAAGTCTTTATTCCTTAAATCATTATTATTTTGGTTATCTCCTCTAGCTGATCCTTTGGCGGTGTTGAGAATCTTTTTATCCTCTGTTCAAACTCCCAAACAATGGCGAGGAAGAAGTTATAGTAATGAGTGATAATTATCAGCCTAGATTATTCGGAATTAATCAGTCGAATCGAGACTTTACTAAAAAATCAAGTTGGGGCAAAAATCAATTTAATAGTTCTTTTCCGTCAGCGTTAGCTTGTTATATGAGTTGTAAAAATTTACAACCAGTTTATTTAACTCTTGCTTATAACTTAACTGTTAATCACAGTAAAATTTCTGTATCTTCTTTATTTGGGTTAGATTATAGTTCACGCAATTTATTTTTTGCATTTGAAAGAGATTATCTACCTTATCAAGATATTGTCATCGGAAACTTACCAAGAATAGATTTAGTGACTATGGATATTAGTCAAAATAATCTCTGTTTGAGAGGACTAGAAATTAAATTGACTGCTTTACCAGATAATACAACTTGTGAACTTTCAGATGATCGATATGGTAGTGAAATTGTCGTTAGACCTCCAACAATTGTCTATTTATCAGTTAGTATTGCTAAAGCATATCAAAAGAATATTACAGCGTTACAAGATTGTTTAAATCCCATTTGTAATAAAATTAAAGATTGGACATCGCCCAGTTGTATTTTACCCGTTATCAATGACCTGATCACAGTAATTGATATTGTTATTAGTTCTTGTCTTGATAGTCAAATTCCCCTTATTATGCAACCCATTTGGAAAACAGAAGGGAAATCTGCTAAACTTAGTGATAATTGTTTAGACATATTTATGTGGAGTAACTTAGCTTTTACTCGCTTATTTATAGATGCAGCGAAGTCAGAATTAAATTCAGATAAAATAACTCGTCATAAACGCTGCGTTGTGTGGTTAGCTAAAATGTTATACGACTTTGCTAATACCAGTAAAATTAATCATACAGTTACGATAGATGAGATATCTTTGAATACCAAAAATGATAAAGCTTTTGCTTTAAGTGGTTTGAGAACTCATAAATATATGAAATCACCAGAATTAACCAATCCAAGAATTAAACGGGAAGAAATTAATAATATAATTTTAGGAGGGGGAGAAAAGTTATTGAGTCCAGAAAGAAGATTTGATGCAATTATTCTTAACACACCAAACTTATTTAGTTGAAATAGATTTAAAATAGATAGGGTATGTGATCAAGTTTGTTATAGATGAAAGTAATTGATTTATTTGCAGGATGTGGTGGACTATCATTAGGGTTTCAAAATGCAGGATATGACATACTTGCTGCTTATGATAACTGGGAACCTGCTGTTAATGTTTACCGAAAAAACTTTAATCATCCAATTTATCAATGGGATCTCAGTCAATATGAATTATATTTAGAAAAATTCAAAAGTTTAAATCCTGATTTGATTATGGGTGGTCCCCCTTGTCAAGATTTTTCAAGTGCAGGAAAACGTGATGAAAACTTAGGAAGAGGAGATTTAACAATTGCTTTTTCTCAAATTGTAACTCAAATTTTACCTAAAGTTTTTGTGTTAGAAAATGTCTCTCGTTTTAACAAAACCAAGAAATATACAGAAGCTAAAACTATTTTAAAGCAAGCAGGATATGGAATTACAGAAAAAGTTTTAGATGCTAGTTTATGTGGTGTTCCTCAAAAAAGAAAACGTTTTTTTTGGATAGGAATTGATCAAGGAAAAGATAATGAACTTATTCCATCCTTAGAAAAAAAATTGTCTAAAAAATCTATGACAGTTAGAGATTATTTAGGTAATAAACTAGGAATAGAATATTATTATAGACATCCTAGAAGTTATAAAAGAAGAGGGATTTTTAGTATTGACGAACCCAGTCCAACCATACGGGGTGTTAATCGACCCATTCCTAAAACCTATCAAAAACATCCTGGTGATGTCGTTCCATTATCGTCAAATGTTCGTCCTTTAACCACTCAAGAAAGAAGTTATATTCAAACCTTTCCTAATAATTTTATTTGGGAAGGATCAAAAACAAATTTAGAACAAATGATAGGGAATGCAGTTCCTGTTAAACTAGCTGAATATATAGCTTATACTATTCTTGATTATTTTTCTACATTAACTATAATTCAAGTTCAACAGCTATGTTGACCCATATTTTAAAATACCGTATGAAGTGATGGACTAAATCAACATATATAAGTAGTCGGACATAAATAAACAGCACTATGTTAAAAAATGTCTACTGTGTTAATTCCTCCTGACTCGGAGACTCGGAGACTCCTGACTCAGATTTTCTAGATATCCTCACCTTAATTACCGAAACTTCCACACCTGATCCCTTTTGCTTAAGAAAAACTTTCCCATTCTTTGACCTAAAGGCTTAGCACTCATACCACAAGAGTGCTAAATTAACATAAGTGGGAAAAAGGCAACCCTGCTTTTCACCATTGCCAGAAGTCCCATAATAAGGCGTTATAGGAGTAACCAGACAAATATGGCAAAAATTGTCTCATTTAGTGATGAATCCAGACGCGCATTAGAACAGGGAGTCAACGCCCTTGCTGATGCAGTCAGAATTACCCTCGGGCCCAAAGGCCGCAACGTATTATTAGAGAAGAAATTTGGTGCGCCCCAAATTGTTAACGACGGGATCACCGTTGCTAAAGAAATTGAATTAGAAGATCCTCTTGAAAATACAGGGGCAAGATTAATCCAAGAAATTGCCTCGAAAACCAAAGAAGTGGCTGGAGACGGGACCACCACCGCCACCGTTATTGGCCAAGCTTTGATTAAAGAAGGGCTAAAAAATGTCATTGCAGGGGCTAACCCTGTGGCTTTACGTCGTGGGATGGAAAAAACCATGGCTTATCTGGTCAAAGAAATCGAAAATATTGCTAAACCCGTAGAAGGGGAAGCCATTGCCCAAGTTGCTACTGTCTCTGCTGGTAACGACCAAGAAGTGGGTAAAATGATCGCTTTGGCTATGGATAAAGTCACCAAAGATGGGGTCATTACCGTAGAAGAATCGAAGTCTCTCAGTACCGAGTTAGATGTAGTGGAAGGGATGCAGATCGATCGCGGTTATATCTCTCCCTATTTCATCACCGATCAAGAACGTCAACAAGTAGAATTTGACGATGCCTTAATCTTAATCACCGATAAGAAGATTAGTGCGATCGCCGATCTGGTTCCCATTTTAGAAAGTGTGGCCCGGGCTGGTAAACCCCTATTAATCATTGCTGAAGATGTAGAAGGGGAAGCCCTTGCTACTTTGGTTGTTAATAAAGCGAGAGGGGTGTTAAATGTAGCTGCCATCAAAGCCCCCGCCTTTGGAGAAAGACGTAAAGCTGTCTTACAAGATATTGCCATTCTCACGGGTGGTAGTGTTATTTCTGAAGAAGTGGGCTTAAGTCTCGATACGGTGGACTTAGATATGTTAGGCCAAGCCACCAAAATCAATATCGTTAAAGATAACACCACCATCGTCGCCACCACCGATGATAGAACCAAAGCTGCGGTACAAAAACGCATCGAACAGTTGCGTAAACAAGCAGCAGAAACCGACTCTGACTACGATAGCGAGAAGTTACAAGAACGTATCGCTAAATTAGCCGGTGGGGTAGCTGTCATTAAAGTGGGGGCTGCGACAGAAACCGAATTAAAGGATCGTAAACTCCGTATCGAAGATGCCCTCAATGCCACTAAAGCAGCCGTAGATGAAGGGATCGTTCCTGGCGGTGGTACCACTTTAATTCACTTAGCGTCTAAGATAGCTGACTATAAAAATAGCCTCAGCAACGACGAAGAAAAAGTTGCAGCCGATCTCGTAGCGAAGGCTTTAGAAGCCCCCTTACGTCAGTTAGCCAACAATGCTGGTTTGGAAGGTTCTGTCATTGTCGAACGAGTGCGAGAAACCGACTTTAACACTGGGTTTAACGCCATGACTGGCGAGTTTGAAGACATGATTGCAGCCGGTATTATTGACCCTGCGAAGGTGGTTCGTTCTGCCTTACAAAATGCTGCTTCGATTGCTGGTATGGTGTTAACCACAGAAGCCTTAGTGGTGGAAAAACCCGAACCCGAACCTGCTGCTATGCCTGATATGGGCGGCATGGGCGGCATGGGTGGCATGGGCGGCATGGGCGGCATGGGCGGTATGGGCGGCATGGGTATGGGCTTCTAAAAGCTTCTATCCTTCGTCCATCTGTCTATTTCCATGACACCTTGCAAGAGACGCTAGTTATAGCGTCTCTTTTTGTTTCCATACCAGGCAATACTGCTCGGCCCGCGAAAAATTATCTGTTGAGACAAGCAGGGGGAGCAAGGGATGCAGGGGAAGCAGGGGGAGAAAATGGGACTTCCTCCTCTGCCTCCGGGAGCCCCCGAAGCCTCCTGGAGCCTACCTCAACTAAAGCGTTTCGAGCTTAACCGAGTAGTATTGCCACACCTCCCACACCTCCCACACTCCCCACCCTCCTAAACTCGCAAGATAAGAGGGGTATGTAAACCGGATTTGGTATTACCTTTCTCCTCCTGCCTTCTGCCTTCTGCCTTCTGCCTCCTCTTAAGATAAGATTACAATTTAATCAGGGTCACTGCAATATTTCCTGAAAAACAAACATCTACATCCGTCCCTTGCGATCGCTCTCTTTTTGCATATTCTCCATGATAATAAAATAAGTCTCCTTCCACTCGATAATTGACTGGTAAAGGATGGGTACTCCCTTCACAAAAAACAATTTCAGGTTCGGGGGAATGGGTTTCTAAATGGGGTAAATTAACGTTCCAAAAACTCCCTGATTCTAACGGTTTATCCCAGAGAAAGTTTAATACTTTTTCTGTCCATTTGGTGGCTAATTCCCAGTTAATGGTTAAAGGACGTTTAATCCAATGGGAAATAGCAATACCTGGAATACCGTGCATTGCTGCTTCTCTGACTGCTGCTACGGTTCCAGAAATATAGACATCCACCCCTAAATTTCCTCCGGCATTAATTCCGGAAAGAACCCATTTGGTATCTTTACTAATATGTTTTACAGCAATTCTAGTACAGTCTGCTGGTGTACCATCGACTGCGTATTCTATCAAGGAACGCTTATCTAAATGGATGGGTTTATGGGTGGTGACACGGTGTCCACAACCAGAATGGGGTTCTTTAGGTGCAACAATAATTCCCTCTCCCCCTAATGCTTTTGATAAAGCCCAAATTCCAGGGGCATCAATGCCATCATCATTGGTTAAAATAATCGTCATAATAGGAATTTACTGTTTTATTTTTTGACTAAATAAATAAATATCATCTTTTGTATAGGTTAAATTAAAATTATAATTTTGTCCAATCTTTTCTTTAATGGTTTCAATTAGTTCTGGAGAAGTTTCTCGGCCTGGATATCGTTGATTTAATAAAATATAATCAAATTGCTTCAAATCGAAGGATTCAGAGCCATTTTCTGCTAATTTAATCATAGCACGTTGACTTAAATGTGGGGCGATATAAGTGGATGTTAAAACATTGCCTTTAGTAGAAATTTTACTAATTGCTTCGTTGGTTGCTTTCCAAGTATCTAGAGAGTCTAAATAACGAGAAGTAAAATAACCATATTTAGCTAAGGCTAAAAAACAAATTAATGACCAAATTATTATATATTTATTTTGACGCAACCAGGTTTTTTTTGCTGCTACAGTCATGATGACTATAACCATTAAAAAAGGAATAATCGGTAAAGAATATTGATGTAATAAATCTTTTTGTAGTATATTTTGGGATAATAAATTCATAGATAAAGTAGGAATAGCACTGATTAAAGGTGCAAGATGTTGTAAGGATAATCCCCAGATAACAGGAATTAATAATAATAGTAAATATTCTAAATTGGGTAAATTGAATAATCCTTGAAATAATAACCAAGGTTTAAAGAGTAAATTTTGAGCAATTTCAGAAAAAGAATTACCTAAATAATTGAATCGTTCAAGATGACGACTAATATTGGCACTATTATCACTAAAAATAGGAATAATTAAACGGGTACTAATAATAAACCAGCTTATCCCTAAACCTATAGCAATACATCCTAATTTTTGTTTCTTTTGAAAACACAATAACCATAAACCCATGAAAATTATGGTTAAAGATAAAACACTTTTACAACTTAAGGTAATAAGAATAGCGAAAATAAATAATCCCAAATTATTCCAATAAGCTGCTAAAATTGCCCATAAAAGAGAAGAAACAGCGATAACATCAGGATGAAAGTCGAATAAATTAATATTAAAAATTAAAGGATACAGTAGATAAACTAAACTAAGGGTTAATGATTTTGATTGAGTTAAACCATAATATTGAGATAAATAATAGACAGGTAATGCAGCAAAACTCAAAGCAAATGCTTGTATCAATAATAACCAATAAACGGTTGGATAAAGTTTGTAAAATAAGGCTAAAGGATAAAAAATTAATGCAGCATGATCTCCTAAAATATGAATGTTTAAAAAAGAAGAAATAGGGGTTTTTCCTTGACTAATTAAATAAACTGCTTGATCGAAAATAGCTAAATCCCAAGCTGTCGATTGAAATAAAATATGCTTTAAACTACTACAAATAAAAAGAAGAATAAGACTGACTTTGATTATAATTAAGATTGAACTAGATTTTAAATAAGATAATTTCATCAAGTTTTTATCTATAACAATTACTACTATATAGTATAAGTATTATCTACTTTTTCAGTAGGAAAATAAGCTGATTTGATAGGAAAAGGAATTTCAATACCTTCTGCTTGATATCGTTTATGCAGTTCCTTTAAAAACTTATGTTTTATTTCTAAATGTTCAAAAAATTCTCGTTCATTAATTTTTAAATAAATAGTCAGATTAATACTAAAGTAATCAAATTTATTGTAAAGGATAAACGGTTCAGTGATATTTTCTTCCATAGATTCTTCTTGTAAAATTTTATCTTTTAATAAGTTATTTGCTACTTCAAGAGTGATCTTTTCAACGGTTTCTAGATTACTATCATAACCCACATCTAGGGTAACAGGAAGGACAAAGATTTTATCAGGTAAACTAAAATTTTTAAAACTCCCTGAAATAATTTTTGAGTTAGGAATAATTAATAAATTATCGGTTATTTCTCTTAAAACTGTGTACTTTAATTCTACATCAATAACATAGCCACTTTCCCCACTCGCTAAGCTAATATAGTCACCAGGTTTTACCTTTCCTGACATAATAATATTGACCCCAGACATCAAGTTTGCTAAGGTTGTTTGCAGGGCTAAACCAACAGAAACACCCCCCACTCCCAGTGCGGTTAATAAGGGGGTAATTTGAATACCAATAGACTGTAATATTATTAAAACACCGAGACTGTAAATAACAATTTTAGTGAGAAATTCAAACAGAGAGGTTAAGGGAGAAATTCCTTGTTCATTGGTGGTATAAGCTTTCAATAAACCTACCAATAAACGGGAAATAACCAGGGTTGCTGAAGCAAGAAACGTAGCAATGAGAAACTTATTAATAAGAAGCTGAATACCTAGAGGAATAGGATAGATATAGGTAGCAACTGCTATTCCTCCCAAAGAAAACCAAAGAATACTAAATCCTTGAATGGAATCAATAATAATTTTATCGTATTTCCAGTCAGTTTTAGCAGCTAATTTTTTGATATTTTTAATAACTCGCTTCTCAAAAAGAATTCCTATGATAAAACCACATAAAATTGCCAATAAGGGACTAAGGATTTTAATAATATCTGCTATATTAATATTAGAGAAGAAATCCATGATTTTAAATAGCTTAACTTTGTTGAAAATTATAATACTAAATTTATAATTGATCAAGGTAATTCTCTAGGGTTATCATTCAGTCAGTTAAACTTTAGCAAATCTTTATCAGGACTTACTGATAATAATTAATTCATAACTAATAGTTAACTAATTTTTGGTAATTTTAAGCTTTTACATTCTCCAGAGACGAAATCATGTTCTAATTTAGGGGGTAAGACTTGCCGAGATTTACGAAAATGAGAAGGAAATAATCGAGAATATTTGTTAGGATTAGGTAATTGTAAATGAGGATGTTTGCTATTGATTCTTTCTGCTAACTCTAAATCAAAAATATAACTATCTTCTGTTTCAGTATCAATCAGTTCAATGGTACAATTGACGGGATGATAGTGATGAGTGTTAATGGTAAAAGAAGCATGGTTTAAGGGATATCCATTTAGGGTTTCTATAATTAACTCCCCAAGAATAAAATCGTGATCAATATCATCAGGAATAACTAAGGTATGATTAAAATGATAAGGCAATTTTTCATCTGATAAAGGGTAATCAACCGTTAGTAAAGTTTCTCCGCTTTCAGGGTGAATTAATTCGTAACGTAGTTGAGCATTTAACGCAATTTTTCCCTGCATATTGACCATTTCTACCCTTCCTGATAAACTAATTCTTTCCCCAGCATTAATACTAAACTCATCTTGTTCTAAGCTAAGGTTAATCAGAGATTTGGGTTTTGATGGTTGAAAATTTATGATGTTAGGTTTTTCTTGATTTTTCTTGTTTAATTGAGGTTCAATTTTTTCTCGTAATAGCTTTTCTAATTGGTCTAGATACCCTTGTGCTGGATTATAATTATTGACCTGATCTTGTGAGGAAGGAGAAGAGTCAACAGATGAATTTTGAACAGCAACGGGTAAAATATTTAAGGTAATAGTTTCTGTCCAATTTTCTCCTAAAAATTCTGATAAAACATCTCCATGACAGCGAATATTCCAAGACGTTTCTGGTGTCAACTCAGTAAAAGGAAGAATCATCACTAACCCCTGGGAATTAATACGACGTTGATGATACTGTATGTCTTGATCTGGGGAACTAATGCGAACATCAACCACAGTATTAACACGGTTTGATTTCCCCAAAATTCGGTATTTTCCAGGTTCTAGTTCTAAGCTAGAAGAACTAGCAGGATACCACTTAATATCATCATCTTTTTGTATTAGAAATTCCCAGGATGTCATCGTTTCTATTCTGTGGAGTTGCTCATTGTTCTTTTATGTCTGTTTAGTTGTTCTTTAAGTTCCCCAACTTGATTAAATAAGTCTGTTTGTGTCATTGCTTGTTGTTCTTTGGTTTGTAACCATTTTAGTTGCAGGGTCTTATTTGCTGCTTCTTCCTCCCCCAAAACAAGACAAGCGATCGCTCCACTACGATCAGCCCGCTTAAACTGCTTTGCAAACGCGCTCCCACTCATGTCTAATTCAACCGTTAAGCCCTCTGCGCGCAATTTTTGGGCTAAAATCAACCCCTGTGCTTCGGCTGCTTCTCCCCGTGAAACTAAGTAGAGATCAGGAGTCATTTGAGGAGAAGCTTGTAATTGCTTGAGCAGAATAATTAACCTCTCCATCCCAATGGCCCAACCCACGGCCGGGGTTGAGTTTCCCCCCAACTCTTCAACTAATCCATCATAGCGTCCCCCACCGCATACCGTTGCTTGGGCCCCTAAATCATCGGATATCATTTCAAAAGCAGTATGGGTATAGTAATCTAACCCTCTCACTAAACAAGGGTTGATGTTGTATTCAATGCCAAGATCCGTTAACAGTTGCTGTACTTGATCAAAGTGTTTCTTAGAAGTATCTCCCAAATATTGCAAGATATTGGGAGCATTTTGATTAATTTCTTTGGTACGCTTGGCTTTACTGTCGAGAATACGTAAAGGGTTGCGTTCTAAGCGATCTTGAGAGTCGGGATCTAATTCCTCTTTGTAGGGGAGAAAATAGTTAACTAATGCTTCTCTATAGTTTTGTCGATCCTTGCGATCGCCTACAGAATTAATATCTAATTTTAAACTCTGGAGTCCCAAGGTTTTCAAGATATCCGTCCCTAACGCGATCGCTTCTACATCTGCTCTAGGATCGGCTGTGCCGATTAATTCTAACCCAATTTGATGAAACTGTCGTTGACGGCCAGCTTGGGGTCTTTCGTAGCGAAACATTGGCCCACAGTACCAAAGACGTTGTACCCCTCCGACTGCATAGAGATTATTCTGTAAGTAAGCACGCACCACTCCTGCGGTTCCTTCGGGACGTAAAGTAAGTGAGCGATCGCCTCTATCGGTAAAGGTGTACATTTCTTTCCCCACCACATCCGTTGCTTCCCCTATTCCTCTTTCAAATAGGGAAGTTTGCTCAAAAATCGGGGGACGTATTTCATAGTACATGGCACGACTGAGTATTTGCGTCGCTATGCTTTCTACATATTGCCAGTAGCCAATCTCTTCTGGCAAAATATCTCTAGTTCCTGGTAGTGTTTGAATAGTACCCATTGGGGCTTAATTTCGTTAACAAATTTCCTACGCTAGATGATACCTCAATACTGCAAACAGAGCATCGGGTAGTTCACTCGTGGGAGTGTCAAAAGAAACCTCCTGCCTCCTGCCCTCTGCCTCCTGCCTTCCGAGGCAGAAGCCTCGGTCAATGCTCAACTAGACTATTGACTTCCAATAACACCTCTCCAGCGATTAAGCGTTTAGCCGCATCCAATAACACCTCTTCGATATAAGGCTTGACAAAATAGCCCTTAGCCCCTCGTTCCGCTGCCATTCGCTGCATTTTCTGCGCCCCACGAGACGTAATCATGGCAATGGGAATAGCTGAGAGTTTCTTATCTTCTTGCAGACGGGATAACAATTCTAACCCTGTCATCCTGGGCATTTCGATATCACAGAGGATTAACGCACAAGATAAACCACCTCGTAATTTTTCCCAAGCTTCTTGACCATCTCTAGCTTGTTCTACTTCATATCCGGCTTTGGTAAAACTCATAGACAACATTTCTCTGACCATGACCGAATCATCAATAATTAACACTAAGTTATTGTCAGGGGAAGACGGTTGTTCATGGGTTGAGGTTGGTTTTGAATCACCCTTGGGTGATGGTTTTGCCACAGGTTTTTTGGTGCTACCGGTTAATAAAATTTCTCCGTCTAACATCCGTTGAGCCGCTTCTAAGAGGGTTTGATCGGGACAAGGTTTGGTAAAGTAAGCCGTTGCCCCTAGTTTGGCCGCTACTTTGCGGTGACGATCTGCCCCACGGGAAGTTAATAAAGCCACCGGCAATGAGCAAAGACTGGGTTCTTTTTGTAAATGGGATAAGAACTCTAACCCATTCATCCGAGGCATTTCAATATCACAGAAAACGAGGTCACAGGGTAAACCGGAGCGTAGTTTTTCCCAAGCTTCTTGACCATCTCGAGCTTGTTCCACTCGATATCCTGACTTACTAAAGCTCAAAGATAATAATTCTCGTACCGTAATCGAATCATCTACAATCAGTACCGTTGGTTCAGCCTGTTCCCTAGTCCAAGTATCAAACCCTGATTCTTGTTTTTGCCATAGTCCATTACCGCTATCAGTGCGTAAGCGTCCTTGGGCGATGGCGATCAATTCCAGAACATCCCCAATCGGCATGATGCTGCCATCCCCTAATACCGTCGCCCCAGCAATACCAGCCGGTTTAGGAATGGGTCCTTCAATTTGTTTGATAACAATTTCTTGCTCTCCAATGACCTGATCCACTTGTACAGCCAGTAACGTGCCAGCACCCCTTAAGATGACTAAAGATACCGTATCTTCTTCGTGTTTACCTCCATAAACTCTACTGCGACCCAGTTTCCGATTATAAGACAACAGGTCTTTGAGGGGATAGACTGGCAGACGTTGACCATTCCAACCCACAAATTGTTGTCCTGTTTCATCTTCCATTAAATCTCTGGGAAGATAGTCTTTCATGTCTTCGACTCCATCCATAGGAAAGGCAATGCGAGCATGATCGCTGATGCAACAAAGGGCTTTACTAATACTGAGGGTTAGGGGTAAACGAATGGTAAACGTGGTTCCTTTGCCACGAGTCGAATCGATGGTCACAGAACCGCGAATGTCTCGTAAACTGGTGCGAACCACATCTAAACCGACCCCACGTCCAGCAAAGTCATCGGCTTTGTCACGGGTGCTAAACCCTGGATGGAACAGAAAGTCATAAATTTCGACTTCTGAGAGAAGATTGGCTTCTTCTGGGCTAATGAGACCTTTTTCGATAGCTTTTCTTTTCACCCGTTCTGCATCAATACCACCCCCGTCATCAGCAACGGTGATCACGGTTTGGTTGCCTTGGAGAAAAGCTCGTAACTGAATCTGTCCTTCGCTGGGTTTACCCTGTTTTTGTCTGAGTGCCGGTTCTTCAATGCCGTGGGTAATGGCATTATTGACTAAATGGGTCATGGGATCATAGAGTTGTTCGAGGATCATCTTATCGATGAGAACGTCTCGCCCTTCTACTTGAAGTTTGGCTTGTTTTTGTAATTTTCGAGAGATTTCCCGAATGGCACGGGGTAAGCGATCGGCAGTATTGGCAAAGGGAACCATGCGAGATTTGGTCATCCCTTCTTGTAGCTGGGTGGTCACTTGTCGCAGGTTGCGGGCAACTTGTTCGGTTTCATCCACTAAAAATTGAATATCAGAGGCTGATTCTCGTACCCTGACAATCAGTTCGATCATTTCTTGGGAGAGTAAATGGAAGCCGGTAAAGCGATCCATTTCTAGGGCATCTAAATCCCGATCCTCTCCATTATCATCTAGATTAACCCCCTTGTTGTTATTATTATTCGTTCCTAAGCTATCTGAATGTCCACTACGATTTTGATTACGACTGGCTAATAAGGCACCTTCGAGTAGGGTTCGTTCGTATAAATCTTGCATTCGTCCTCCCACGTCACTGAGGTTATGGACTTGGTTGAGGAGGTTATCTAAGAATTGTCGCAGTCTTTCTTGATCCTGTTCTAAACTGTTGCGTTTAACCACCAATTCCCCAATTAAGTTACTGAGGTTATCCAGTTGTTTGATGGGAACCCGCATGGTTTGTTCAAAGGCTTTCGTTTTGGTGGGGCGGGGTGAAGATGCGCCAGAAAAGCGTTTTCCCGAAGATTGGATGATGGTGGGAGACCCTCCCATGGTGCGATCAGCTTGTTCAAGGAGGGCTTCAAGGTCTTTGAAATCATCCTCTAAATCCAGGTCTGACTCTTGGGAAACCGGAGCAAAGTTAGATGGAGTGGGAGGTGATGCAGAAGCTAGGGATTGTTCTTCAATCTGAGCAGGGGCAGCGATCAAGGCAGTTAATTCGGCAATGGTAGCCTCATCTAAGACCTCTTCAGTGGCAAGGGTTGCTGGTTGTTCTAGGAGCGTGTCTAAGCTGTCTAAGGAAGGATACAGGGATAAGAGGACTGATGGGGGTTTATTCGGGGATTCGGTTGTACCTAACAGTTTTTGAAGCTCTCCCATCTCATCATTTTCAGCAAATTCCTCAAACGCAGAGGTTAAATCATGCAAAAAGTCTTCATCGCTGTCTTGTCTAGGGTGATCCTTTTCCCACTGTTCTGAGGCATCATTTAGTAAGTTGACCAGTTCTGTTTCTTCTGATGTCTCATCCTCATGATGATCATTCTTCTCCCAAGTTAAGTCATCATTAAAAAGTTCCTTAATTTCTTCGTCTGATGGTAAAGAGGACAAACCAAGATTATCCATTGCTGGGTTGGACTCATCTTCAGAGGAACTAACAGATAAGTCTTGTTCAAATAAATTGGCTAATTCCTCCAATTCCTTATCAGATTCTTGAAAATCTGAGTCCTGGCCCAAGTCGTCTAAGAGTTGAGCAATATCTTCATCAAAGGATTCTTCGGTAAATTGATCTGGGTTAGAATAACGACTGTTCATTTCTCGGTCCTATCAGCTTGGGATGAGTGCCTCTTGGGCTTAGGATACCCAGTCTCTTGAAAAAAATTATAATTTCTGGGAAGAATCCCCAGTTAACTCTTAAGACAAACTCATAACAGTTATGAATTAAAACAGGATATCATCTTAACGAAGTCAGAAGTTCCTCACTGCGTTCCGGCGCTATCGCACAGAACGTTCCGTCTCAAAAACTGTTCGCGGCTCGACTGAGCTTCGCCGAACGTCCTTCAAAGGCGGGGTTTTAGACCCAATTATTTTCGATAACACTCTATGTAAGACGTTGTGAACTACCCCAACTAAATCAAAGATTATAGTTGGGGCTTCCAATCTCACTGGGAGTTGCGTCTAAGAGACAAGAAATCTTGCCCCCTAGCCGTCTTACACTCCCTCCATTGGCAGTCTCGCTAGTTCCTAAC
>JASJDD010000083.1 GCA_030065735.1 Crocosphaera sp. | reverse complement strand
TGCTGTTGAATCTGTACAGTAGTGTCAATTCTAGTAATTTGTTCTGATTGTTTCTGTACACTAGCATCAATTCTAGTAATTTGTTCTGATTGAGTCTTAACAGTATCTACAACTTTCGTCAAGATATTATTAATCTCAGAAATCTGCTCTGATTGAGTCTTAACGGTATCTACAACTTCTTTCAATGTATTATCAACCTTAGCAATCTGTTCTGATTGCTTGTCAATCTTGTCTTCTAATCTATCTATAATTTGTTCGTCTGTTAGGTTCATAGTGATAGTTAATTAGTTGTTATTAGACATTGGAGGAGATTTTTTAAGAAACATGACAAATTTATCGTTTTTAACTTTTTTGGCGTTTATTCCCCGTGACAAAAACAGCCACTAATCCTGTCATAGTACCACCACCCATTATTGCAGAAGCCGCAGCTTTATCATTAATCCCTAAATAAATAGAACCACTTAAACCAATAATAGCAATTATAAAACCTGTGACTAATCCTAGATCAGCACGTCTCGTATCTGACTTTGTAACCGCTTTTTTCAGTTCAGTGTCTTCCTCTTCCATTTTTATTCGGTGTTGTTGATCTCTTGTCTCAATTTCCCTACGATGTTGTGTTTGTGCTTCTGCCATTAATAAGATTCTATCCATACTTCCAGGCAAAATCTCCTCATATTCTTGAAAAGTACGAGGAGAAGGGACAATTTCATAAGAAGGATATCTTGATGAACTATCTGGTGATATAACAATATCAGTCTTATTCTGAACTTCCTCATTTTGAGGATTATTATCCTGAGCTTCGTGATTTTGACTGGACATCTAAGACTGTTTTTCGTTGTTTTGAGAAGCAGCTTGCTTAATATCGAGTCCTATTGTAGCCCAATCCGAGCGAATTGCCTCCTTATCAGACTTTAGATATGAAGGTTTGCTATCAATAGCAGGGTATTGTTTATCTAAGTTACGAGCATAGCTACCACTGATATCTAAAACCGAAGCCATACCATCCCAAAAAGTTCGTCTCGGAAACGCTTGAGATTTGTCTCCTTCTATTTTGTGCTTGATTGAAGAAATTTGCTTTTCTAGTTGATCTAATTCTTTAATAAGTTCATCTTTACTTGGTTCTTCTCCTTCAAGTAAAGCATTCTGTTTCTGACAGAGGCGTTTTAAAATATCTATAGCTTCATGCACACCTTCATCAGAGGTGGATTCTTTTGAATCTCGAAAGCGTAAGATATTTGCTAGGTTCATAGTGTAATAAGTTGTAATTTGTGTAACTTATAGAAAATTAGGTTTATGTTAACTTTAGTATATATGCAGTTACGATAACTAAGGTAGAGAGAACAACATATTTTGATTATGAATTATGAGTGTGGCTGATCTTGAATGAGTGATTGTCTAATTTTTTATGTAAAGTGTCTGAGTTAATGTCTGAGTTATATTTCAAGTAACTAAGTTATTGTCAAAGTTTAGCTATCATAGATAAATATACACTAATCCCACCTTTAACTATAAATGCCTCGTTCTGTTCAACTCAAACCCGAATTAAAAAAGTCTATTAAAGCATTACTTCCTCGTAATGGTTTTCCGAGTCAAAAAGCTTTAGCTGAACATCTAGGATTATCCCGTGATGTTGTTAGTCGTTTTTTGAATGGTAAACCGATTGATCGTTTAAATGCTGAAGAAATTTGTAGTGCATTAGGTTGTGATATCAGAGAAGTAACTTATATTGAAGAAACTCAACCCAAAGAAACAAAAATAGATTGGGGAGAAGCGACAAATAATTTTGATCTTTTTGATCTTTCTGCAAGAAACAAAGAATTAGAAACTTTGACGCAATGGATTATTAAAGATAAGTGTCGTGTTATCTTAATTGAAGGGATAAAAGGGATGGGAAAAACCAACCTATCTTATCAATTAGCACAACAAAATAAAGAGGATTTTGATTATGTTATTTTACGATCGCTCGATCAATATCATTCAATTGATGAATTCTTAAAAGATTTATTATTATTTCTTAATGATGAGGAAGATATTAAGGGGTTAGATACGAAGCAGAAATTAGATAATCTAATCGAAAAATTAAAATCATTTCGTTGTTTATTAATTTTAGCTAATATTGATTGGGCGATAGAACAGAATTCTTTAAAATTTAACAATGCAAATTATAATCTCTTCTTAAAAGAAATTGCTGAAAAACAAGATAAAAGTTGTTTAGTTATGACCAGCAATATCGAACCTATAGAAATTAGTTTACTGGTTGCTCAAAATAGATGGAGTCGTTGCTTAAAAATAGAACCTTTACCCGTAGAGGCAATTCAAGATATTTTTAATCGTGTTGGTTCATTCGAGGGAACAGAAGAAGATTGGGAGTTACTACGAGATACCTATCAAGGAAATCTTTTTATCTTAGTGAATGTTGCTATTAATATTAAGAAAAGTTTTGCTGGTAATATTACACATTTTATAAGTTATGGTAATTTCGTTTTTAATGGTGTTGAAGAATTTACCAAAGAACAGTTAGAAAACTTATTAGAAATAGAAAAAAATGTCATGTATTGGCTAGCTATTTATCGTAATCCCATTAATTTGTTTGAATTAAAACATATTATGGGGGGACTATTGAGCGATCAAATACTAACTATCATTAAACATTTAAAATCTCGTTTTTTTGTGGAAAGCAAGAATGAAGGGGTGTTAATCCAACCGCCAATGATTCGAGATTATTTAATTAAGAAACTGATTAATGATATGACAGAGGAAATAATTAACGAGAATTTTAATTTATTAAATGATTTTCCTTTGTTTTTACCCACGGAAACAATAAAAGTTAGAGAAGATCAAGAAAAATTTATCCTTAAACCAATCATTGAAAAACTCAAAGCTAAACTGAATACAGAAGAACAAGTTAGAGAGCATTTAAGAAAAATTTTAGATAATAATAAAAATAATACATCTCATAGATATTTAGGAGGAAATATTTTTAATTTACTTCTCCATTTAGGTTATTTAGAAAATAAAGATTTTTCATCTTTAGTATTAAACAATGCAAATTTGCGAGAAATTAGCTTAGAAAATATAGATTTTAGCGAATCTGATTTATCAAATCAAATGTTTTTAAATGGGTTTAGTAATGTCATTTCTGTTGCTTTTAGTCCTGATGGCAGATGGTTAGCAATTGGTGATACTAATGCTCAAATTTATCTCTGGAAAGTTGGGGAAAGCTGTCCTATTTTACACCATATTATTAACAGTAATAACTTCTGGGTAAGAGCGATCGCCTTTAGTCCTGATAGTAAAATAATTACCAGTGGTGGAGAAGATGGGAATATTTGTTTATGGGAAGTGGAAACAGGAAAATCCATTGCCACTTTTTCGGGACATCTTGATCGAATTAGATCCTTAAGTTATAGTGCTAATGGTCAATTATTAGCCAGTAGTAGTGATGATGGAACAATTAGAATTTGGGATTGTAATCGAAAAGAATTAATAACTGTTTTGACCAAACATCAAGATAAGGTAAGATGGGTCAGTTTTCATCCTGATCAACATACCTTAATTAGTGCAAGTCAGGATAATCAAATTTGTTTATGGGATATCAGTGATTTAGAAGTAAAGTTGATAAAAATCTTCTGGTTAGAAGAAAATTTAAAAGAAAATCAAGAGAATATTTTAAGAGCAATCGCTATGAGTCCTGATGGTAAGCTTCTTGCTAGTGGGACTGATGATGGAATGGTTCGTCTTTGGGACTTAGAAACGGGTAAGTTTAAACAGAGTTTAAGCCATAATCATAATGATTGGATTAGATGTCTGGCTTTTAGTCCAAAGGGTGATAAAATAGCCAGTGCTAGTGAAGATACAACCATTTGTATTAGTGATGTTAAAACAGGTAAACATTTACATACTTTGAGAGGTCATAATGGTGGGGTTTGGTCAATTGATTTTCATCCGAAACTTTCTTGGTTAGTGAGTGGTGAAATGGGATTCAATGTTAGAATTTGGAATTATGAATCAGGAGAATGCTTAGAAGTTACTCAAGGATATAGTCAAGAAATTCAACCGATTACTTATAATCCTGATGGTACAATTTTGGCGGTGGGAACTAATCAAGCAATTGTCTATTTAAAAGATAGCTCAGACGGTGAAACTAAAGCAGAAATATCAACTTATAAAGGTAATATTTTGTCTCTTGCTTATAGTCCTGATAGTCAAATTTTGATTGGTGGAAGTGATGATACAAAACTGTATATATGGGATACTTTTAGTAATAATAGACTAATTACAAGTTTAGAAGAACATAAAAATTGGATTAGAACGGTTGCTTATAGTCCCGATGGGAAATTTATGGCAACAGGTAGTGATGATAAAACAGTTAAATTATGGAATGCTTTTAATTATAAACTGTTGAAAACGTTTGAAGGTCATACAGATTGGATACAATCTTTATGTTTCCATCCTAGCCAACCTTTATTAATTAGTGGTAGTGATGATGGGACAATCAAATCCTGGGATATTAACGATCTGAACAACCCTAATCCACTCGTTACAATCTTTCAAAGTTCTCAACGTGAAGTTTGGACGGTTGCGATTAGCCCTAATGGAAAATTAATGGCTAGTGGTAGTAATGATAATACTATTTGTATCTGGAATTTAGAATCAAAAAACACACAACCTCTTATGATTCTTCCAAACCATCGTAACTGGATTTCATCGGTTGCATTTAGTCCCGATAGTCAGTGGTTAGCTAGTGGTAGCTATGATACCAGTATTCGCTTATGGAAACTCTCCTCAACTCAATACAGTTGCGATAAAATCCTTCTAGGACATGGTAATGCAGTTATGTGTGTTACGTTTCACCCCCATGAACATACTTTAGCCAGTAGCAGTAAGGATGGAACCATTAAACGCTGGAATTATGAGACAGGAGAGTGTTTATCGACTTGGCGATCGCCTCGACCTTATGAGAACATGAATATTACAGGAGTGACTGGTTTAAACTCAGCACAAAAATACGCTTTAAAAACATTGGGTGCAATAGAAATGTAGTGGATTATAGTAGGTGAATCGATGGCTATATTATGATTTAAAAATAATTCCTGATTGTTTCTCAATGGATTTTAAAGTACCTATTGGAATCATTTTACCTTGATGAATGGGAACAATTGCTGTCCGTTGCGTTTCAGGATTAAAGAACTTTAAATGAGAACCTGTTTGTGAAACCTCAATAAAACCCGATTGTTTGAGTTGTTTAATAACTGCTTTAGCTGTTAGACGAGGAGTTTTTGGCATAATTTCCGGTTACTCTAAATAACAACTTCAACCGTATCGAACTTTTGTTCATTATTAACTAAATGATCGGGAATTGGTTCTAAAAGTAGTTGAATTGCTTCTTTTAGATTAGCAATAGCTTCCTGTTTTGTACCACCACAAGAAGAAATATAATTTAATTCTGGACAAGTTGCTGAAAAAGCTTTTACCTCGTCGTCCCACTCTAAAACTGCCCTAACAATCATAATTACTATCTGTTAAATTCACTTATTGTTAATATATAACATCTTATCAAAATTGATAGTATGATCGCTAACTTTGTCCGTTAGGGTGAGAAACTAAAGCAAAAAAATGATTGAAATTTGGTGCAGCGATCGCCTCGACCTTATGAGAACAAAAATATTACAGGAGTGACTGGTTTAAACTCAGCACAAAAACACGCTTTAAAAACATTGGGTGCAATAGAAATGTAGGAATATTTATTAAACTATTGTAAGATAACCAAAAGTTTTGTGTTTGGAGTGATTATGGAGTCTAATTTTCTGACGACGATTTTTTTACCCCTTGCTCTGTTTATCATTATGATGGGAATGGGGTTAGGATTGAAATTTGCTGATTTTAAGCGCATTTTAATTGAACCGAAAGGGGTTATTCTGGGACTATTTGCTCAATTAATTATCTTACCTATTGTCGGTTTTTTGTTAGCTTCAATGTTTCCTCTCACCCCAGAATTAGCAGTCGGAGTGATTATTTTAGCTGCTTGTCCGGGGGGTGCAACGTCTAATGTGATCAGTTATTTAGTACGGGGTAATGTAGCTTTATCTATTACGTTAACCGCTATTAGCAGTCTCATTACTATTGTTACTATTCCTGTGGTGATTAATTTAGGAATGCAGACTTTTATAGGAACAGATACAGCGTTACAGTTACCTATCCTAAAAACCATCATTCAAATTGCTGTTATTATCCTTCTTCCTATTTCTCTAGGGATGTTAATTAATCAATCTCAACCCAGATTAGCAGCTAAACTAGAGAAAATTGTTAAATGGTTATCTTTATCCTTTTTAGGGTTAATTATTTTTGGTTTGTTGCTGAAAGAAAGGGCTAATTTTCTACCATTTTTTATGCAAGTAGGAGGAGTAACTTTAAGCTTGAATTTAATTACCATGTTCCTGGGATATACGATCGCTACTCTTGCTAAACTAGATGAAAAGAGTGCTAAAAGCATTACTGTTGAAGTGGGGATACAAAACGGTACTTTAGCCATTACTATTGCTACCACGTTATTAAATATACCCACTATGGCTATTCCTGCAGCTATGTATAGTTTACTGATGTTTGTAACTAGCGCAGGGTTTGCTTTATTAGTCCGTAATCGCAAGATTATTTCTGTACAATAAATTATATATTTAGGGATAATTCATGAATTATCCCTACTGTGATTCAAAGATAGAACAGTTTATTATATTTGCCAACTGTAGCACAATCTATTCAAGCTATTATTCTCTGTCAATGTTTATCTAATGGATATCAACCAATTAATATTTTTCGCTATGATATTAAGTTAAAGACAATTTATATCCAAGCAGGGATCAATGATGAAATTGCCTTAGTTATTTATCCTGATGGAAATTGGAGGTTTTTCTAATGATTGATTTAACTAAAATGAGTGTCACTGAATTAAAACAGTATTTATCGCAAAATCGCAATGATGATGATAAGTTTAGTGAAGCATTAGCAGAGTTATTAAAACGTGATCCTAACCCTGTAATTTATTCTAAAGATATGCCATTAAAAGAACAAGAACGAATTTTTATGGAGAAAATAACCAAAAAATAGTTAATCTTGTCAACAGAAAAGCGACTGATAAAAAAGGTTCAAAAATTATCCCTTCAACAACGCCAACAAGTCGAACAATTTATTGATTTCCTTAATTCAAAAAAGACTGATCAATCTCTAACTTTAGTCTTAACCCAGATAATTATGTCAAAATTTCTCCTCCCATTAACTTTTTATAACGACTTTCTAATTCTTTTTTGAGTGAAGGTGAACCTCCTAAAGTTTTATCTGCTACAATAATTTTTTCTGCTGCGACTCTGGCTAATTCTAACACTTCTTGGTCTTCGACTAAACTGGCCAAAGCAAAGTCGGGTAAACCAGATTGACGGGTTCCCAAAACCGTTCCTGGACCTCTAAATCTTAAGTCCATTTCTGAGATAAAAAAGCCATCTTGAGACTGTTCTAACACGCTTAATCTTTGCTTTGCATCAGGGGTTTTACTACTACTCATCAACAGACAATAGGACTTATGAGAACCCCTTCCGACTCTACCTCTTAATTGATGGAGTTGAGATAGTCCAAACCGTTCCGCATTTTCGATTAACATGACGGTTGCATTGGGAACATCTACCCCAACTTCTATAACGGTTGTTGAAACAATAATCTGATATTCATTGTCTCGAAAAGCGGTTAATACTTCATCTTTTTCTGCTGAACTCATGCGTCCGTGTAACAGTCCAATATTAAAGTCTGGAAATACTTTTTCTGAGAGTTTTTGGTGTTCTTCCACTGCTGCTTTTACGTCCAATTTTTCTGATTCTTCAATCATAGGAAAAATAATATAAACTTGTCTCCCTTGGGCAACTTCTCGACGAATTAAATCATAAGCTTGGGTGCGTTCTTTTCCTGTTAATGCTGTGGTTTGGATAGCTTGTCTTCCGGGGGGTAATTCATCAATTTGACTCACATCTAAATCCCCGTGTAACGTTAATGCGAGGGTGCGAGGAATGGGTGTTGCTGTCATGGTTAGAACATGAGGAGATTTCCCTTTTGCTAATAGTTTCGCCCTCTGTTGTACTCCAAAACGATGTTGTTCATCGATGACAACTAAGCCTAATTTTTGGAAGTTTACGGGGTCTTGAATTAAAGCATGAGTTCCCACTAAAAGAGGCAATTCTCCTGTGTTTAATTGGCGATGAATTTCTTCTCGTTTGGCTTTTTTAGTAGAACCTGTTAATAATTCTACAGGTAAATAGAGTTGATTAAACCAAGGAATTAATTTACGATAATGTTGTTCTGCTAATACTTCGGTTGGTGCCATTAATGCAGCTTGATAACCTGATTGTAAGGCGGCTAAAATGGCAAAAACAGCAACAATTGTTTTTCCTGCACCTACATCTCCTTGGACTAAACGATTCATGGGCGTTACTGAGTTTAAATCTTCTAAAATTTCATTAATAACTCGTTGTTGAGCATTGGTTAGTTTAAAAGGTAATATGTTATCAAACTGCTCAATTAATTTACCTTGCGGGGTAAAAACTGCACTATTATAAATCTGTTTTTGTTCTTGACGACGTTGCAAAAAGCCTAATTGTAAATAAAAGAATTCGTCAAAGACTAAACGCCGTCTTGCATGGGCTAATAATTCAGGGGTTTCAGGAAAATGAATATTACTAATTGCTTCTTTTAACCCCATTAATCCATATTGTTCTCTTAATACTCTCGGTAAAGGATCTTTGATCTGTTTAATAGCTTCTAAACTGGCAATAATTGCCTTACGAATTAAATCGGCACCAACCCCTTCAGTTAAAGGATACACAGGTAATAATCTACCAATTTTGATCGAGTCAATACTAGAACTGGTACTATCTAACACTTCAATTTCTGGGTTTTCTAAAGTTACCCCATAGCGGTTTTGTTTAACTAAACCTGATGCTGCTACCACTGCACCCATAGGATAAAATCTTTTTTGTCTTTCTTGCCATCCTCGATTGGTAAAACGAGTGCCTGCAAAGAAACGATTTAGTTTAATTTGTCCTGTATGATCTCGTAAAATTAATTCAAAAATGGTCAATTTTTTATTCTTAGGACTGGTAAAACAATTACAGCGTTTTACGGTTCCTACTATGGTGACAGTTTCCCCTGCAACTAATTCAGAAATGCTCACTTGACGAGCATAATCAATATGATCACGAGGATAATAAAATAAAAGGTCTTTGACTGTATAGAGTCCTAATCTTTTTAATAATTCTCCTCTTTTATAGCCTACTTCTGCTAAGTTACTTAAAGATTGATCCAAGGTAACAGGCCGTAAAGCAGGTTTCTTATCAGTAATAGCTGTGGTTTTAGGTAACTTTGGTTTTGGGGGTTCGGTAGGGGTTTCTAATGTCTTTCTGAGTTGGTATAAAAATTGACGGGTTTGACTAATTAAGGTCTTTCTTTGTGCTAGAGTTAAGGCAGGATAATTAGCATATTGAGCAGCAAAATTTTGCCACTTTCTGCGATCGCTGGTTGGTGTCCCACTGGGAGGAGTTTGACCAAAATTAAGGCACAAAAATTCGTTAAACTGATATTGATTACCCTGTAAATTGGTAAATCCTTTTTCTGCTTCAATAGAAAGGGCTTTATCTAAACGTATCCAGTCGGGGTTTCCTGCGGCCATGGTTGTCTATTGTGTGAACACCTGGACTTTTTATTTTGCCACAACTCGGCAATTACTACTTACCGTATTTCCTGCTTTAATTTTCTCAAATCTTTATTTGAGTTTTTTATCATTATCTAAATAAAATTTTTCTAACAAATCAAAAAATAGGTTTAAAGCTAATTTTTCATCATTTACTTGAGATAAAATAATCTGATCCCATCCTTGATTACTATCAATTTGATAGTGGCGTTTAACCCATTGTTGAAATTGAGAAAATTGTTTTTCTTGTTCTGTTAAATCTAATCCTAATTCTCCTCTGGCAATACTGTAACCCATTAAGAATATTTTCAGACGAGTAATTGATGCTTTTCCTAAATACATTCCTGGCCTTTTTTTAATTTTGTTTAATAAGTTATTAAGATATTCTTCAGCAACTTTTTTTTGATTTGAAGAAATTTGTATCATAATGGATTAGTTAGTTAATTGATTACATCATAAATATTGCCTTATAATTTGATAATTTAATTCTCTATTAAAATTTTGACTAATATTTTAACTGTTTCTTCTAATTTATCAATTCTTTCCTCTAAGGAAACGGGTGGAGATAATCCTTCAATAGCTTTTAGGAAATATTTCCAGCCTCTCTGACATTTTATACCATAAGCTTTTTGATAAGCAGCATAAGCATTATTATAGTTTCCATAACGCTTAATGAATTCTTCTTTTGTTATTCTACTTTCAGGAAGAGATTTATTAAAATTTTCTACAGATGTTAATAACTCTTGTAATCTAGTTGACAATGTGGCTGTAATTGAAAAAACTTTCGCAGAACTTCTAATATCTTGTTGCTGTAAATCTTCCAACTCTTTAATTAATTGACTAAATCTTGACATCATTTTTATTTAAAAATATTACCTAACTATCGGATGAACTTCTCCCAATATCAGATGGACTGGTTCCCATGTGAGGTTTATCATGAAAGTCAGGAAGGCTATTATCTATTTTACCAAAGTCTTGAGGATTATCTCTAAAGAATAAAGATTGAACTAATGTCCAAATAATACTAAATTTTTCAAATAAATTATTGGTTTGTTTAACTTTAATCGTAGCAATTTCCACCTCCGTCTCTATTTGTTTTAATTCAGCAATTACTTTATCTCTTTGCGCTATCATCCTTTGTTTTTCTTGAGTTAATTGCGTCATTTGTTCATTAATTTGTTGTAACTCATATTTTAAAACCTCAATGTTCTCAGATTTCAATTTTATTTGTACTTCTAATTCTTGATTTTCTTTTGATAATGTAACAATCTCTGCTTTTAATTTTTTCTTATCTATTTTATGCTGTTCACTCCAGTGTACTAATTGACCTTGAGAACGTCTTAACGTCTTAACCACCCCAACCGCTTCTTGTAATTGTTCGTTATTAGGATAGGCTTTTGCTAGTTTATAAACACTTTTTACACGAGTATCAATAGTAGTCGTCATTGTTAAAATTCTTTTGTACTTTGATAACAAAAATTATAGTAATTTTTATCATCAACTACAGTGACACCTATCACATCATCAAGCATAATTTAACTAAACTTAATAATAATAAACTTAACTGTTTATTCGTCCAACCCTTGCTATGATTAACAGAAGAACAAACGCCAAACATGACCCACTGATATTATGGCGAGAAAAGGTACTTTTCCCCTCACAGACTGGTTAGAAACCCATTGGACAAGCCCAGCCTTTAGCGGCTGGTTATTAGCGATATTAGCCCTATGTTTCTTTGGGGCTGCCACTAATACTATGGCAGGATGGTTATATGTGCTAAGCGGAACGATTGTGGCATTATTAATCTTAGGGGCAATTCTTTCGGTGCGATCGCTATCTCAAATACAAGTCCGTCGTCATCCCCTCAACCCCGTTAGTGCAGGGGATGATCTCACCATTGAAGTTATCATCGAAAATCGCTCAAAATCTCCTAAAACCTTACTGCAACTATGGGATCTCGTTCCTATTGTTATGGATAAACCCCAAAACACCGCCATTGAAGCCATTGCACCTCAAGGAGAACACCACTGGACTTATTATCTGAAAACCCAACAACGGGGGGTGTATCATTGGCATGAAGTAGAATTACGTAGTGGTTCACCGTTAGGACTGTTTTGGTGTCGTCGCAGTCAGGAGGTTCCGGCTAAAGCGGTGGTTTATCCGCAAATTTTGCCCTTAAATCATTGTCCTATGATTGATACTATTGGACAAGAAGAAAGCGACCAAAAACAAAGCGATCGCCGTTTTCAAGGGGCAAATGAAGGGGTAACAAAGGGGTTACGCCCTTATCGTTATGGTGATCCCATGCGGATGATTCATTGGCGTACCAGTGCTAAATATGACGAGTTTCAGGTACGGGAGTTAGAAGTGATTACCGGGGGAGAAGATATTATTATTTGTTTGGATAGTGGTTCTTCATGGGTAGATGATAATTTTGAACAGGCGGTTATTGCAGCAGCATCTTTGTATTTTTATGCCAGTCGCGCCCAATTAAATGTTAAATTATGGACAGCTAAAACAGGACTGATTCATGGTAATCGTACTGTATTAGAAACCTTAGCTGCTGTTAGTAAAGAAGAAGACGATCATCAATATACGTTACCTAAACTACCCTTAATTTGGATTACGGAAAATCCTGCAACCTTTGATAATTTACCATTAGGAAGTCGTTGGCTTTTATTCCCCCAAGACAAGGATAAAATTGTCAGTTTTCTCGGTCAAACTTTAAGCGGTTTAGTCATTAGTTCTGAACCATCTTTACAAACGCAATTACAAAAAATACCACAGTAATTTAGCATTCTAAATTCTAAATTCTTCATTGCTTTCTATGGGCTAATAGTAATCGTAAAAAAAATGCCATCATCTTGTAAAGAGTTACCCCCTTGAAACAGTTCTTTTCCTAAGGGGTTAGCCCAGTCAATACGTGCGTTAAAAAAATTACCATATTGGACTTGTAACCCGATACCAACAGACGCTAATTCATTAATAGGCGGATCAGGATCATCTCCACTATTCCATCCTTGACCGTAGTTTAAAAAAGGAATAATTTGCACCACGAATCTATCTTGAGGAAGACGATAAACGGGAAAACGTAGTTCCATTCCGGCAAAAATACCATTATCAGTTAACAAAGAATTTTGACGATATCCTTTAACATTTCCTAACCCACCTAACGAAAATTGTTCTAAAGAAACGATGGGACGATCTGCAAGCTGCATATCAGTTCTAAAGACAAATAAAGTGTCCTCTGATAATAATTTAACCCATTGTGCTTGCCCTCGCCATAAAAAATAGTTACTATAAGGAGTATCAGGATTGACCTCAAAATCGAAGGGTCTTGTGGTGCCAAATGCTTCAATTCCCCAGTCAAATTCTGACCTTGTTGATAAGACTTGAGTTGCTGTTCTTCCTACCCATTCTTGAGAAAACCTAATCGTAGAAATGTTAGTTCTTCCATTAGTATCAGAACCCCTAGAAGGAAAAGCGAGTCCATCTAAATAGACAGTTTTACTCTTTTGGTGATCAATATCGAAGCCTAAAGAAAATTCTTGGGATGGGGTTTGGATAATGGGTTGTCGAAAGCGAAAAAAATACTTTTGATAATCAGAATTAATTTCTAAAATATCTAAGGGATCCTCAATAATTTCCCCCGTTAAACTTCTATATCCTACTTCAACCGTTCCATTATAAACATTAATAGGAACTTGATAAGTAATCTCCACATCGTCACTAGCATCCGTATTAAAATAACTAAAATTAGCCTGATCTCCTATTCCCCATAAATTATTTTCAGCAATATTAAACCCCCGACGAATTTCCCCCACTTGAGGGTTACGACCATTATCAAAAACAAGACTGGGATAAAAAGAACGGGCTGAAACAACTTTGACCACTAAAATATTATTACCAGGACGGGGACTCGGCGTTAATTCAGCCGAAATACTCTCAATAATAGGGTTTAATTGTAGTAATTGTAACGCTTCGACTAACCGAGGAATATTTAACGGAGTTTGCCCTCCTAACGCCAAGCGATCGCTCACATAATTAGGATTAAGTTTACCTTCAACCGTAACTTGAATATCCTCTAATTGGCCTTCGATAATTTTAATCGTCACCCGATCATTTTCGATGGTTTGAGGAGGAATATAAGCCCCAGAGGTAACATATCCTTGATCAACATAATATTGAGTAATGGCTGATCGCGCTTGTAATAACTCTGCAAAACTCAAAGGGCGATCGATAAACCCTTGAACAACCTTAGTTAATTCTTTTGTGTCGAAAGCGGTATTTCCTTCAAAAAGAAACCCCTTAACAGTAATTGTCCCTGGAATGTTTGGGGAAACTTCTTCTATGGGTGAAGGGGTCAGAGAAGGGGGTTTTAAAGGGGTATCAGGGAAAGGAACAGGTTGCGGTAACTCAGGGACAGAAGTGGGAGGAATTGGCCCATTATCAAAAGATTGCGCCATTAATTCAGCAGCAAAGACACCACTTAAGTAAAAAAGAGACAAAGAACAACAAAATAAGCTAGGGAGACGACTTACGGGTTGACAAATCATAACAGGTAACAGGGCTTAAACCAGGACTGTGAGGAGTCACAGTGGGTGCTTGTGCCGTTAGCACTACATTACCATCACTATTAATAATCCATCCTTGTGCTTCCACAATAGATGGGGTGCGTGTCTCACTTGAATTGGGTGATACCTCTGAAGGGAGAGAAGTTCCTGGTTCAGAAAGTAGGGAATTTGGTGAATTAGTATTAGGATAACCTAATTCGGTTAATCCTGTAGGGTGGTCTACTCCTTCATTGGGGTTAGACGGTAAACCTCCCCGTCCGGTAATGGTAAACTCTCCTCTAGTTAATGATCCACCTGGACGACAAGCATCTACAATGATCTGACTCGCATCTACTAACTCATCAGGAAGTTGAACTAAGCTTCTTTGAGGATCAACATCGGGGCGATTAATACCAATATTTCCGACTTGACCAAACTGAGAACTAGCGGTGATATCACTTAAAGGGGTTAATCTTTGCCGTTCTTCGATACCAAAAACCCCAGCAGCGTCGATATTGATATTACCTCCACGACCGAGAAACGCATTGGCAATAATATCACTGTTTTCTGTAGGAACAGCAATAATAAACAGAGGACTATTTTGTGCAATGTTGATATTACCTCCGTTACCTGTTCCCCCACGAGTGCCTGCAGTGGTAGAAATTCTGCTATTGCGACGTAGGATCAAAAATTTATCCACATTCAGGTTAATGTTTCCCCCTTCCCCTGAAGCAGTTTCGGCCGATAAGCGACTACTATGATCTAAAAGAATATCCCTTGCTTTTATATTAATATCCCCAGCATTACCTAACCCAAAACTACTCACTGTCACATCTGAATCATTATTAACCGTGAGATCGTCAGTAGTAATGGTTAAACTTCCTGCATTAGCTAAAGCATTATCTAATTCTAAAACCTCTGGTTCAAGTCCTAATTCTAGAGCAATTTCAGGGTCTAACGCTTCACTGGTAGCGGTGAGTTGACTTTTTCCCTCCAAAGTAATAGACCTCGCATTGAGGGTTAAATTACCCCCAAAACCTGTTCCAATGCTTCTAACAGCGACTTGTGAGCGATTATTAACCGTTAATTGATCGGTGTTAATGGTTAAATTTCCTGCATTTCCGGTTCCTTCAGATGATGCTGTTATTATGCCTTGATTATCTAAAAAAATGGAGTTAGCTGTGATCTGAACGCTTCCTGCATTTCCTTGACCTAAACTCGCTGCTGAAACAATACCGTCATTGGTTACTGTTAGTCGATCAGTGTTAATACTAACACTCCCTCCTAGACCAAACCCTGATAAATTTAAGTCTTCAAAACCACTTTCAGCCGTAATACGACTGGAAAGAACTGCATTGTTAAGGTCTCCGACCATTCCGCTACCACTAACACTGACTAAGTCAGTGGCATTAATTGTAATTTGTCCCCCATTACCTGTAGAAACAAAACCAGGGACAGAAGCACTAACAGCTAGTATTTGCCCTCCATCTTGCAGAATTAATTGTTTTGTATTGATGTTGATTGGCCCACCATTACCCTCGCTAATTGTGGTTGTTGCGATGAAACTAGGACCAAAAAACCCTGTGCCAATGATTTGAACGAACTCTGAGGCATTAACTTCTATTGAACCTCCGTTTCCTCTACCTTGAATTTCCGCTGAAACTCTTCCCCCTTCTTGTAGTATGAGTCGTTTAGTGTTGAGAGTAATATTACCCCCTGAACCTGTTGCATCCAAATCAACTATGGCAGAGAGTCGACTGAATCGAACCGGTCCAGTTCCACTTAATCTTCCATCTTCCTGACTATTATCTATAATTTCTATGGATTCAGAAGCATTGACTATCATGTCTCCCGCAGCATCTGAATTATTAGTATCCGTGCCAATTTGCGCTTCTTCCCGCAATCTAATATTTCTACCTTGTAACTCAATGATTGAATTATTGGCATTAACAGATGCTTGTTGAGACAGAGAAATATCCCTAAAATTATTTACTCCTTCATAACCCAACTCAAATCCAATTCCAGTGGTTGTTAGTTGAACTTTACTGTCGTTCCCCACACTGCCTAATTCGACCCTTCCTTGAGGGACACTCAGATTACCCCCTGGAAACTCAAGTTCCCCACCTACCAAAGCAAAAGTATTTCCTGGCTTTAAATTAAGGTTATTTGCGCGATTTATGATAGCCCCTGGATTTGAGCCAAATTGTAACCCCGTAGGAACACTCATGGTTAATAAAGGATTGGCTTGTGGGTTGTTTGCGCTAAACTGGACCCCATCAGCAAAGATAATACTATCCGCAGTGCTAGCAAGGAATGACCCATTAATCTTAATCTGAGCATTCGGGCCAAAACTAATCCCATTAGGGTTAATTAAGATAAAATTAGCAGTGCCATTGGCTGTGATTGTTCCTTCAATATTAGACAATGAAGAGCCTGTGACACGATTAATAATATGATTAATGGTTGGGGAATTCTTAAAATTGGCTATTGTGCCATCTGGAACAGAAAACTGTTCAAAACTGTGGAACAGATTACTTCCTCTTTGTTCACCACCTGTAATGATAAATTTCCCATCTTCAGTTATAATTTTGTTGCTTCCAACTGTATTATCTACAGTAATTTGGGCAAATATTTTTGATACACTTAGAAATTGGCTGATAATAATGCCAGTACTAACAAGATAAGGATAAAAAGTTTTGAGTCTGGAAAGAGATGTCATTGGGATCACTTAGATAAAATATTTTCTTGACCCAATTATAATCAGACTGTTTGTTTAAATTCAGAAAATAATTTTTTCTCTAGACGATTAATTTTATCTTAATTTGTACCTTAGCAGCGAAAGATACACTTACTTCCTTGAGAACCGTCTTGATTAGACTGAGTATTTTTGTCAGATTGCTTGTTATTGGTTGTTGTTTCTATTCTATTTTCTTTGATGGTTTCAACGTTAATGGATGCAGCAAAGGCAGAAACATTAATACCAGAAGTTAAGGCAACGGTTAAGATAGCAGCGAGGGTGTTGTTGAATTTCATTTTCTTTGACTCGGTGTTGTTTTCTCTATGTTTTTAGAATAGTGGATTTGTTGAGGAAAAGTTACCGAAGATATGCCTGAATTATAAGAAAAAAAAATTTTTATTTACGTACGAAGACCCGTATGTTAACCCATATACATAGGTTTTACATAAGAATCAAAAATTATTACATTTTATCTACATATTTTCATCTATGGTTTTTCATCTCTTGTTAAGCATTGTTGATTACCTCAAATATAACGAATGTTTTGCTTTCTATCTGTTAAACATGGTAACAAGCCAGTTAAATTTATGTCTGTGATTCAATCTATTCCAACCTTGTGTATTGAATCACAGCTTCTGGGTGATCACGGAAATACTATCATCGTTATCAATTTGAGCAACGACAGTCTATACTGTTGACTATTCGCTAAAATAAAACATAATCTTCAAAAGATAAATAGATCACTAGGTGTTTGTTCTCAAACCCAACATAAAGCGTTTTACTTCTAACTTTTGAGTTTTGAGTTCCAAATTATGACCCTTACCACTCCTGTTGAGTTCCAAGATAGCTTTGATATCATCGTTGTGGGTGCCGGCCATTCCGGATGTGAAGCGGCCCTCGCCGCAGCCCGTTTGGGGTGTCGTACCTTGATGTTAACCCTCAACCTCGATCGCATTGCTTGGCAACCTTGTAACCCGGCGGTAGGGGGCCCAGCCAAGTCTCAGTTAACCCATGAAGTCGATGCCTTGGGAGGGGAGATCGGGAAAATGGCTGATCGTACCTATCTACAAAAACGGGTTCTCAACTCCTCACGGGGACCGGCGGTATGGGCCTTACGGGCCCAGACAGATAAGCGAGAATATTCGGCAGTCATGAAGGAAATTGTCGAAAATCAAGAGAATTTAAGCATTCGTGAGGCCATGGTTACGGATCTGGTATTGGGCAACAACGATCAGGTGATCGGCATTGAAACCTATTTTGGCACTTGTTTCCAGGCTAAAGCGGTTATTTTGACCACAGGAACCTTTTTAGGGGGTCGCATTTGGATCGGGAATAAGTCCATGGAAGCAGGAAGGGCCGGGGAGTTTGCTGCGGTGGGGTTGACGGATACCCTCAATCACTTGGGGTTTGAAATAGGGAGACTCAAAACCGGAACCCCAGCAAGGGTGGATAAGCGATCGGTTGACTATTCTCAGTTAGAACCCCAACCCCCAGATGAGGAAATACGCTGGTTTAGCTTTGATCCAGAGGTTTGGGTGGAACGAGAACAAATGAATTGTTATTTAACCCGAACCACTTCCCAGACTCATCAATTAATTAAAGATCATTTACATTTGTCTCCTATTTATGGGGGGTTTATTGATTCAAAAGGTCCCCGTTATTGTCCTTCTATTGAGGATAAAATTGTTAGGTTTGCCGACAAAGAAAGTCATCAAATTTTTATTGAACCAGAAGGAAGAGAGATCCCAGAATTATATATTCAAGGGTTTTCGACGGGATTACCAGAGAAGATTCAATTAGCTATGTTAAGAACCCTTCCAGGGCTAGAAAATTGTGTCATGTTACGTCCTGCTTATGCTGTTGAATATGATTATTTACCAGCAACCCAATGTTATCCAACGTTGATGACGAAAAAGATTCAAGGATTATTTTGTGCTGGACAAATTAATGGCACAACCGGTTATGAAGAAGCAGCAGCCCAAGGTATTGTAGCGGGAATTAATGCAGTTAAATGGGTTAAAAATGAAGAGATGGTTATCTTCCCTAGGGAAGAGAGTTATCTCGGTACGTTAATCGATGATTTATGTACCAAAGACTTAAGAGAACCCTACAGAATGTTAACGTCTCGGTCTGAATATCGCCTCATTTTACGGTCTGATAATGCGGATCAAAGATTAACCCCCTTAGGTCGGGAAATTGGCTTAATTGATGAGCGTCGTTGGGCATTATTTGAACAAAAACAAGCTAATATTGTTGCTGAAAAAGAGCGACTTTACGAAACAAGAATTAAAGAAAGAGATGAGGTGGCTATTAACATTGTGAATGACACACAACAGAAGATCAAAGGGTCGGTTACCTTAGCTGACTTATTACGTCGTCCTAAGTTTCATTATCATCATTTAGAACAGTATGGCTTAGGCAATAAAGACTTAAGCACTGTCGAAAAAGAAGGAGCAGAAATTGACATTAAATACTCAGGTTATTTGAAACGTCAACAAACTCAAATCGAACAAATTAGCCGACATAGTAATAAAAAATTGCCCTCAGACCTCGATTATATGAGCATAGACACCCTTTCGATGGAAGCAAGGGAAAAATTGACCAAAGTTCGTCCTTTGACCCTTGGACAAGCCTCTCGCATTGGTGGGGTGAACCCTGCTGATATCAATGCTTTATTGGTTTATTTAGAACTGCGATCGCGTTATCAATCTGTCTAATTATATCAGTTCTCATACAGTAGTCCCTACAAACCAGTGGAGGTGAGGACAGAAGCGGTTTTTATAGGCTAAACCTAAACGGCCGTGAGCGAGAGTTAGCCACGTCCTTTTAAGGCGTGGCAGTGGAGCGAACAGGGGTTTTAACCCCATGTATCTAATGGTAAAATGGTTGCTAA
>JASJDD010000001.1 GCA_030065735.1 Crocosphaera sp. | reverse complement strand
CCGACACCTCGACTTGACAGACAGTTTCCTTTCCTCTGAGTCCCAGAGTAGTAGTTTCAATACCTCGATTACAAATTTCTTGGGCTGCGGCTACATCCCTATCAGATTGATAGCCACATTCAGAACAGTTATGCACCCGCTCAGACAAGTCCTTCTTAACTTCTGCACGACAATTAGGACAAGTTTGGCTAGTTCCTCTGTGGTCAACTAAACCAAAATACTTCCCTCTAATCTTGCAGACATATTTCAGAATATCTCTGAACTGTCCAAAACCAGCATCAAGAGTCTGCTTACCCAGAAATCCCTTAGCCATAATACGGAAATCAATATCTTCTAAGAAGATACTGTCTCCGAGATCACAAATTTTATGGGCTAATTTGAAATGGTAATCTTTGCGTTTGAAAGCTAGATGATTGTGCTGCTTTTCTACCTTTTGCCTAGCTTTTTCATAGTTGTTAGAACGTTTTTCTTTTCTTGCTAACCGACGTTGTAGCACTTTCAGCCGACGATGTTCAGTTTTGAAGAATTTACGTCCAATTTAAAAGAAAAAGATACGATGGATGTAAATCCATCGAGTCGCATTTTATCCATCGCTTAAAAGACGATAGCTTTCATGTTCCTGTGTCAATTCGGTAAAAACTTGATTCAAAGAAATTTTTGAACTAGGAACAGAACTAAATGTTTTAAAATTCACTTTGAATAATTTGAAGTGGCTATCGTGAGAATTAAGATGTTTTTGGTATTGTAAATTAATGTTTTTTTGAATCACTTTAACAATGTTTTCAACCCCTTCTGAAGAGGTATTGGATAAGAGAATGAGGAACTTTCCAGGTTCGTATTCAGTAAAAACATCCGTAGGACGATGAAGATAACTTTGAATGCTGTGAGAAACGATTTTAGAAAATGTATCTATTACAGTGTCTGTAGATTGCTCAGCTTTGGATGGAAAATTATCAAGAGTACAGTGAATCAATGAGAAAAACTTTTGTTCCCGTTTTAAGCGTAGCCATTCACGCAGGGTGTATTGTTCAAAAAATGGCAGGTCAACTTTAATTTCTAGAGAACATGAAGCACTGAACGATAATGGTTGTTGTTTTAATATTAAAGACTGATTTCGATATTTATAATGACAGACAATTTGTTTAGCAAGGGTATAGGTGATAGCTTGGCCTTGTTGTGCTTTGGTTATAGCTTCTTGTCTAGCAGCAGTAGGAGTCGACGGTGCTGCTAAGAGGTAGATAGCAGAGGCAGAAAAATTCAAATTCGTAAAATTTACGTTTTTGAACCGTTGAGACGCTTGCATCATTTTCGTCGCTGTGGCCACACTCCAATTAAATTCCGTTTTTAGCCAATGACCAAAATGACCGTGACCCAGAAGTTTTTTGACTTCATGAAGCTTTTGGCCGATGTCAATGAGATTGGACGCGGTGCGACGAATTAAGTTCTTAATTTCATAGGTACGTTGTTGAATGATAATTTGATCATCGGGTGTTATTTGTGAGTCGTCAAAAGGTTGACTTACATTCGGTTTCGCTAGGGAGATTGTATTTTTAGACATTGTTTCCTGCTGAATTCATTAGTCATAATCCAGGACAGTTTGAAAGATTAATCTGTTTATATTTTAACTTGTAATCCCTAAAAAATAAGTGATTCTCAAGCTTAGGTTGCTCTTTAGAGATAAAACTTTATAAATCTTTGAAGACTTCTCCCTTTAATCCCTTAACGATGTTTAGAAATTGTGATCACTTTTTTTAGTATTTGATAATAACTGTTTAATTTTCAAGAAAAATGTATTATCACTTCGATTGACCTTGATTTTGCTAAACTGAGTTTTAGAAAAAAAGAAGTTGATTGTTTTAAGTTTTTTAAGTATGCAGTAATCAACTTCTATTATCTCAAATATCTGTAAAGAGTTGACTCATTTTTCAGCTAATTGAGCCGATAGGAATTATTCAATAAGTCCAATTCTGCAAGTGGACCGATTACCCTCAACCCCGGTGAAATGTTCAGTTTCAGCATTGACCGTGACTTAATCCTCAATGCCGATGAAACTCATACCAACGTGGTCACGGTAGTCGCAGAAGATGACGAAGGGGACACCGCCTCGTTGGAGGTTGAGCCTGGGAACCCTCAACAGCTAAGTCTGTTTGAGTGGGTGAATGGGGAAGCGATTCCCTGTTAGAATCCCCAACTTCAGCGCAGCAAATTGGGGTTCTTCAATGTCTTGTGCGATAGATGGAGGGCTACAGAAAGCCCACGACTTTAGCCTAGCGTCGTCGTGGGAACCTTACGAACTGTTCTATCTGTTGAGTTAACCCTGGACTTTCACCTTCAGCAAACTCATAACTAGCCCGAATTATTGGTTTATTAACCTCGATTAATTCTCCTAAATTACTGGGAGTGGCTGCTACTATGACATCAACCTCTGCTTGATTAATGGTCTTTTCTAAAGCTTTTAGTTGTTCTGGAAAATAACCCATTGCCGGTAAAACTGAGCCAATATGAGGATAGGTTTTATAAATTTTGGCAATTTCAGCCACAGCATAGGGACGAGGATCGACAATTTCTTTAGCTTGGGCGCGAGTGGCCGCAATATAACCGGCTCCGTAGGCCATTCCTCCATGAGTGGTCGTTGGTCCATCTTCTACCACTAAAACTCGGCGATCGCGCACTAATTCCGGTTGCTCTAATACGATGGGGGACTTTCCTTGGATAATTAAGGCTTTGGGGTTAACCTGTTGTACCGTTTCTTTGACCCGTTGAATATTAGCATCTTCGGCCGCGTCTACCTTAGCAATGATGACAATATCAGCCATGCGTAACACCACTTCCCCAGGATGATGGGTGGTTTCGTCTCCCGGCCGCAACGGATCAACTAAAACCAGGTGTAAGTCGGGACGGATGAAGGGAAAATCGTTATTTCCTCCATCCCAAAGGATAATATCCGCTTCTTGTTGGGCCTGTTGGACAATTCTTTCGTAGTCCACCCCTGCATAAACAATATTACCAACGTTAATATGGGGTTCGTACTCTTCCCGTTCTTCTACGGTACAATGGGCTTGGGTTAAGTCATTGAGGGTAGCAAATCGTTGGAGGGCTTGTTGTTCTAAGTCTCCGTAAGGCATCGGATGACGAATGACAGCAACCGTTAGACCTTTTTTTTGCAATAATTTGGATAACCATCGGCTCGTTTGGGATTTTCCACACCCTGTCCTCACTGCAGATACGGCAATAACGGGAACTTTTGCCGTTAACATGGTTTGTTGGGGTCCCAGTAACAAAAAGTCTGCCCCCGCAGCCAATACGCGAGAAGCGAGGTGCATTACTTGACCGTGGGTAACGTCGCTGTAAGCAAAAATGACTTGATCGATGGCTTTTTCTCGACAGAGGCTATCTAGTTCTTTTTCATCGACAATAGGGATGCCTTCAGGGTAAAGAGGACCGGCTAAAGAAGGGGGATAAAAGCGGTTGGCAATACCTGATATTTGCGCTGCAGTAAAAGCGACGACTTCTACGTTTGAATTGTGACGATAAACTTGGTTAAAATTGTGAAAGTCTCGTCCGGCTGCCCCCATAATGACAATGCGAGTTGGCGATCGCTCTGATTTCATCTTCTCATCCTCCCATGTTAACGAAGTCAGAAGTTCCTCACTCCGTTCCGGCGCTATCGCACAGAAGTTCCTCACTACGCTCCGGCGCTATCGCACAGAAATTGTTGTTAAAACCGAGATTTATACTCCGACTCAAAAGCTTTTCACCTTCAAAAACGAGGTTTTAGACCCAACTCTTTCGATAATATGATGGTAATTACTATTAGTTTTGAGCCGAAAATTCATTTTACTTTACTGACCTAAACTTGCTTAATCTCATTCATCGTTAATAATTTTGAAACCTGATCTTCTAATTATAACAAATTTTCGTTTTATGATTTTATTTTTTTCTCAGTCTCTTATTCTTGCTTAAAAACCAGAATTTTTGTGACAAAATTGTAAAAAAACGTTACAGTATAAACAGATTGATAATGACAGTTGGAGGGAGGAGACCTAATGTTAGAACTCTATCAATTCGAGGTTTCTCAATATTCTGAGAAAGTGCGCTTAATTCTTGATTATAAAGGGTTAGAATATCGTAAAATAGAAGTCACCCCAGGCGTGGGACAACTGGACTTATATAAAATGTCAGGACAACGACAAGTTCCTGTTTTAAAAGATGGAGAAACTATCGTTGCTGATTCCACTGAAATTGCTTTTTATTTAGATAGAAAATACCCAGAAAAACCCATTATTCCCACTGATCCTCTCAAACGAGGGCAATGTTTACTAATAGAGGAATGGGCAGATGAGTCTATCGGAATCAAAGGAAGAATTGCTTTAATTGGTGCTTTAAATCAAAACCCAAATTTTCGCACCTCTGTTTTACCAAAAGAAGTCCCTGATTTACTAAAAAGCTTGATTGGAGCGGTTCCTGGGGATATTTTGAGTGCTTTAGGAACAGGAGTCGGTTTCGGACCTGATGCCGTTAAAGAAGCAACCAAAGCCTTGAAACAAGACTTAGAAGCACTCAGTCTTATTTTGGAGCATCAGCCCTATTTAGTGGGAGATGAAATCACGTTAGCTGATTTAGCCGTAGCCGCATTAAGTATTGTTTTAAAACAACCTGGAGGTGACTATTTAGATATTCCTGATAACCTGAAAGGAAAGGGAATTCCTGGGTTAGCGGATAATACCGCTTATGATGCTTTCTTCCTCTGGCGCGATCGCCTTTATATAGATTATCGAAAACCCCTTCCTTCTAAACCCTCTGAAGAAGAGTCTCCTACTACTGTAGAGATAGAGTCGTCAGATCACTGAGCAGTGAACAGTGAGCAAAGTAATCAATCCCTTACCCCTTAAAAAAATCGACCATTTGTTGTTAATTATTTAGGAAAGAAACAATCGTGAAAACCTCAGACAAACAATTTGAAGTTAACAAAACCGAACAAGAATGGAAAGAAAATTTAACCCCAGAACAGTTCAATGTTTTGCGGAAACACGGCACAGAAAGAGCAGGAACCAGCCCTTTAGATAAAGAATATGGGGAAGGGGTTTATAACTGTGCTGGTTGTGGACAACCCTTATTTACTTCTGAGACTAAATATAACAGTGGTACCGGTTGGCCAAGCTTTTATCAACCCATCGAAGGTGCCATTGAAACCTCAATTGATCGTTCTTTATTTATGACAAGAATTGAAGTCCATTGTAGTCGTTGTGGTGGTCATTTAGGTCATGTGTTTGCAGATGGACCTAAACCCACAGGACAACGCTATTGCATGAATGGAGTTTCCTTGGAGTTTACTCCGAAAACTGAGGAATAGACGAAGAGGTGAGAGGGTGACAGGGTAAATCATTTTTCCCAGTCTCCCAGTCCTGTTAATGGAGTTTCTTGGGGTAATTAACAATCAACAATTCATAATCAAAACTTATTTATTGAGAGGATTAACAGTGAACACTTCCCTTTTGTGAAAAAATTTGCTTTCATAGGTAAAAACCCTTGGTTAAAATGCCAGTGAATACCATCCCCCCTGTTGATTTAGTCCGTCAATACAAGCTTATCAGTGACGAAATTGATCGTGCTGTACTCGAAGTTGTCCGTTCTGGTCGTTATATCGGTGGTACGATTGTTAGCGACTTTGAACAACAATTAGCTGAATATGTCGGTAGTTCTTACTGTGTTGGTTGTAACTCAGGAACCGATGCACTTTATTTAGCCTTACGAGCTTTAAATATTAGTGCGGGGGATGAAGTCATTACCACACCCTTCACTTTCATTGCCACCGCAGAAACCATCAGTTTAGTGGGAGCCAAACCCGTTTTTGTCGATATTGAACAGGATACTTTTAATATTGATATCGAAGCCATAGCAGCGGCCATTACCCCCCAAACCAAAGCCATTATCCCCGTTCATCTCTTTGGTCAACCCCTTAACATGGCTCGTTTAATGGACATTGCCCAAAAACATAATCTTTACGTGATCGAAGACTGCGCTCAAAGCACAGGAGCCAAATGGGGAGACGATAGAGTGGGCAATATTGGTCATATTGGTTGTTTTAGCTTCTTTCCCACGAAAAATCTGGGGACTTGTGGGGATGGTGGAGCCGTTACCACTAACGATCCTGCGATCGCTCAAAGTATACGAGTCATTAAAGAACACGGTTCAGCACAACGATATTATCACGATGTTGTGGGTATTAATAGTCGTCTCGACAGCATCCAAGCAGCTATTCTACGAGTTAAATTATCTTATTTAGATCAATGGAATGAGCAAAGAAGAAAAATTGCACAACGATATCATCAACTACTAGCTCCCATTGCAGGGATACAACGTCCCCAAGAGATTAAGGGAGGTTATCATGTTTGGAATCAATACACCATTTTAGTTAAAAATAAGAGTAATCCAGAAAAAACCACAAGAGATGATCTTAAAGAAAAGCTACAAGAAAAAGGGATTATTTCCATGATTTATTATCCTATTCCCTTGCATTTACAAAAAGTGTATCAAAATTTAGGTTATCAAAAAGGAGCTTTTCCTGTGACAGAACAAGCTGCTGATGAAGTATTATCCTTACCCATGTTCCCTGATCTTTCTCTCGAAGAACAAGAACAAGTCACCTATGCCTTAAAAGATGATTAGAAAGTGAAGTACCCCAACCTGCTTCGCTGAGGTTGGGGCTTCCCAACAACAACTCAATTCAGGGACGGTCTTATTCGTCTTTAGGGCTTCCCGTTTCATTGGCCGTTGCCTCCATAAGACAAGTCTTATTTTGGCATTTCGGCTTCGCTCAATGCCAACATCGAGCGAAGCCGAGATGTTGGTCTTACACCGCCTCCACAGGCAGACTCCCTGCTCCCCAAGGAGTTATTACTTTTTGTTGAGATCCCTCTTTGGACTTATGCGATTGCTGCCTACTTTTCTATTCTTGAGCGATCTTTTCCCTGATCTGCCGCCGAGTACATACTTTATACCCAAAGGGTGTCCTCTTAGTCGGTCAGGTGGGTCGCAACCGCTAATAATAATAGCACAAGTTATGAGAGAAAGGAAAATGGTATTATCTTAAATTAGATACTCCTAATCGTAAAATATCTTTGAGATTTCTTCTTCTAATTCTTGGGTCAACACTAACGGTTGGCATTGTTTTATCTGTATCATAATCCCTTTAGCCCCTTCTTCTTGCAAATCTTCCACATAACCCCCGTGATGTTGGTAGGCTTCAGCAAAGTCATCAAACGGCCCAAAATAGTAGATACAATGGGGACGAGTAGTGGTAATTTCTACCCACCAAGGTAACGCTTCTTCATCCTCAGTGGGGCAGTCATTTGGGGCGTTGAGAGGAATAATGTTGACAATTTTGCCCCCTAAACGGCTGATCCTTTGCATTTCTCGGTTCATCCGTTCATAAGGCACTTTGAAGTAAAATTTTCCCCGACGCTGAAATAAACCGTCAATGTGACTGAGTTTACCCATCTTGGGGTTAATCACGACTTCATATAAAAATACACGATTGTTTTTATCATTGTTAGCGGCCATACTGGTTCAAATAGCAGGAGACATAGTGCAGGGAAAGTTAAGGCTTGTTTAATTTAATTTTGCTGGGCCACTATAGGTTGCTTTTTGTAAATTTTTGTAAAAAAGTCATACTCAGTACAATCCATTGTTTTTCTTTAGCCTATCATGAGCGGGGTTTTTCTTATTGAATAAGAACAGGAGTCCAATTGCATGGGGATTCAAATTAATTATTAATTAAATTCAATGATGATAAATTGCTTATGCGTGTGATTATTCAACGAGTAACTGAGTCTCAAGTAAGGGTTAATGGAGAGGTTGTGGGAAAAATAGGGAAAGGCCTAAATTTGTTAGTAGGAATTGCTGCTAATGATACGGTTAATGAAATTAATTGGATGGTGCGTAAATGTTTAGAATTACGATTATTTAGCGATGAAGATCCCGAAGGTAAATGGACGAAATCAGTGCAAGACATTGCAGGAGAATTATTAGTTATTAGTCAGTTTACTTTATATGGAGATTGTCGTAAAGGCCGTCGTCCTTCTTTTAGTCATTCTGCACCTCCTACTGAAGCAAATAAATTATATAATTTATTTGTTGATGAATTAAAAAAGAGTGGTTTAAAAGTAGAAACAGGAAGATTTGGGGCGATGATGGAGGTTAGTATTAAAAATGATGGTCCCGTTACTTTATTCTTAGAAAAAGAAGCTTAATTAACTGACGTTTTAAAACGATGACAAATTTACCATTAAATAATCTTCAACAATATGAACAGTTTGAGGTTCGCTATCCTGCTTCCATTCAACCCTATGGCGTATTATTGGTGATTGATATTGCCACTTTAACCATTATTCAAGTTAGTGAGAATACGAGGGAGTTTTTAGGGGTTAAACCCAAAACGTTACTGGGTAAACCCTTGAATTATTTAATGTCTTCTAAACAGATTAAAAAAATACAGAATTTTCTTGAGGAAAGCGATCCTGAGTTTGTAGATATTATTAAACTGAAAAACAAGAAAGATAATAGACAATTTAAAGGGATTGTTCATACAATTCAAGATAGTATTATTTTGGAACTAGAACCTTTAGACTTAGATGACAATCACCATGATATCAATCCTTATAACTTATTAAAAAATGCGGTTACGAATATCGGTGCTACTCATGAGTTAGAAGAAATTTTACCAGCTATTACGGAAGAAGTTAGAAAAATAATACAATTTGATCGGGTATTGATTTATCGTTTTGAATACGATAATAGTGGGGTGGTTTTAGCTGAAAGTAAACGGGAAGATGTAGAAAGTTATTTAGGATTACATTATCCTGCTTATGAGATTCCTACCCCAGCAAGAGAATTTTATTGTAGTAATTGGTTGCGAATTATTCCTGATGTAACTTATGAACCCATTTCCATTATTCCTCGTCAACATCCTCTCCAACATGAGGAATTAGATTTGAGTCGGGCTGTGTTAAGAAGTGTTTATCCTTGTCATGTGAAATACTTAAAAAATATGGGGGTTAGTGCTTCGATGTCCATCTCTTTAATGAATGAAAATCGTCTCTGGGGACTGATCGCTTGTCATCATTATTCTCCTAAATATATTAGTTATGAAATAAGAAAAATATGTGAATTTTTAGGTCAATTTTTATCTGTTGAATTACTGTATAAACAAGAACAAGAATTTCGTCGTTATCGGACTCAAATCAAAAGTATACAAAGTAGAATACGAGAAGGATTATTAAAGTATCCTGATTTAATTGATAAAGTGATTCGTCCTAATAAGTCAAGTTTACTCAATTTAACTCGTTCTCAAGGGGCAGTTATTTATCTGGATCAACAAATTAGTTTGATTGGAAAAACCCCAACTCAAAAACAAATTGAAGCGTTAATTCGTGACTTTTTAAACTTTAAAAAAACAGAAATATTTTATACAGATAACCTGGTACAAAGTTATGAAAAAGCCCAAGAGTTTAAGGAAATAGGTTGTGGAATATTAGCCATTTCCTTATTTTTAAGAAATAGCACTTATCATATTATTTGGTTTCGATCCGAACAAATCCATGAAGTAAAATGGGCAGGAAATCCTCATAATGTTGAGCTTATTAACAATGAACAAGGTCTGTCTGAATTTTGTCCTCGCCACTCTTTTGCCATGTGGAAAGAACTGGTTAAAGATAAATGCCTTCCTTGGCAATTAATCGAAATAGAAGCAGCACAAGAATTAAGAAATACCATCCTTTTAGCTGCTTTAGAAGTCTCTCAACATTCCCAAACTGTACTTGAAGAAAAAACCAAACAAGCTAATGCTGCTAACTTAGCCAAAAGTCAATTTTTAGCCAAAATGAGTCATGAATTACGCACGCCTTTAAATGCTATTTTAGGCTTTACTCAAATGATGAATCGAGATAGTTATCTATCTTCAGAACAACAGGAATATCTAGGAATTATTAACCGTAGTGGAGAACATTTACTCTCTTTAATTAACGATGTTTTAGAAATGTCTCGTATTGAAGCCGGACAATTAACCCTTCATCAAACTTGTTTTAATCTTCATCAATTAATTAAATCTGTTAAGGAACTGCTAACCCTAAAAGCCTTATCCAAAGGATTAGCTTTAACCGTGCATCAAGATGAAGACTTACCCTTATATTTAGAAGGAGATGAAAGTAAATTACGACAGATTATTGTTAATTTAGTGGGCAATGCCATTAAATTCACCCAAATCGGTCGCATTGATGTCCATTTATCTCTCTTATCTTATGACACTCATAGTAGAGACATTGAGATACAACTGCAAGTTAAAGACAGTGGAGTGGGCATTAAAAAAGAGGATTTAGGGACTATTTTTGAGGCCTTTAAGCAAACAGAAACTGCCGTTGAAACCAATGAAGGAACTGGGTTAGGATTATCCATTAGCCGTCAGTTTGCCCGTTTAATGGGGGGTGATATTTCAGTCGAAAGCACACTCGGAAAAGGCTCGACCTTTACCTGTACAATGAAAATGATGATGCCAACCAAAATTGAAGGGTTAGTCAAACAAGGGTCAAAACAGGTGATTAGTTTACAGCCATCTCAACCCAACTATCGTATTTTAGTTGTGGAAGATGTGAGGGATAATCAACTGTTGATGGTGAAAATATTGACTTCTGTGGGATTTAACGTGCGTTGGGCCAATAATGGTCAAGAAGCGTTAAACATCTGGCAAGAATGGCATCCTCAGTTAATTTGGATGGATATGAGAATGCCTGTGATGGATGGTTATGAGGCTAGTCGTCGCATTCGTGAGTTGGAAGCAGAAAATCCTAACTTAGAAACACCCGTGATTATTATTGCGTTAACCGCCACCGCTTTTGATGAGGAAAGAAAAGCTATTTTAGAGGTAGGATGTAATGATTTTGTACCGAAACCGTTTCAAGAAGCAATTATTTTTGAAAAGATGCAGCAATATTTAGGTGTTAAGTATCTTTATCAAGATTCTCAGACTTATCTATCTTCTCAGGGTTTGCTCAGTCAAGTTAATATGGAACAACTGAATGCTGAAATAAGACAAATGCCTCAAACATGGGTTGGGGAATTAGGTCAAGCTGCTTCAAGTGCAAGGGAAAAAAATTTGGTTCGTTTAATTCAACAAATTCCTGATCAATATTCTTTTTTAGCAGATTCTCTGCGTCAAATGGTTAAAAGTTTAGCTTATGAAGAAATTATTAATTTAACAGAAGGATTGAATCATGAATCATATTAATGAAAATCAGGGAGACATTCTCATTGTAGATGATGTGCCTGAAAACTTACAACTCCTATTTACGATGTTAACAGAACAAGGTTATGAAGTCCGACGAGTTTTGAACGGAAAACAGGCTTTAAATGTGGTTCGAGTGGAACCGCCAGATTTAATTTTATTAGATATTAAAATGCCTGAACTCGATGGTTATGAAGTTTGTAAACGATTAAAAGCAGACGAAACGACTCAGGATATTCCTATTATTTTTCTCAGTGCCTTAAATGATACGTTTGATAAAGTAACAGCTTTTGAAGTTGGTGGAGTTGATTACATTACCAAACCTTTTCAATTACAAGAAGTGATTATTCGGGTAGAAAATCAGTTAAGTTTATTGAGAATGCAACGGCAACTTAAGGCAAAAAATAAGCAATTAGAATTAGTGAATCAAGAATTAGAAGCCTTTACTTATCGGGTTTCCCATGATTTAAGAAATCACCTTAATATTCTTAATAATATAACTTATTTGTTAAATCAAAAATATAGCAGAAAATTAGATGATGTAGTCCAAAAGTATATACAATTTTTAGAAGAAGAAAGTGAACGTATGGGAGAAATTATAGAAGATTTATGGCGTTTATCTGAGTCTAAATCTAACTATGTAAATATGGTTTTAAATTCATTTAATCTGAGTGTAATTGTCAGAAAAATTATTGATAAATTCAACATCGAACCTGAAATAAAACAGAAAGAATTTATTATTGAACCGGATGTTTATGTTAGGGGAGATCAAGGTTTAATCAAAATTGCTTTAGAAAATTTATTAGATAATGCTAATAAATTTACAGCTAAAACAGAAAAGCCTCGAATTGAATTTGGTCAGTTAAAAAAAAAAGAGCAAACTGTCTATTTTGTTAAGGATAATGGAGTTGGTTTTGACTCTAAAAAAGCCGCTCAATTATTCACTCCTTTTCACCGTTTACACAGCAATGAAGATTTTGCAGGAACTGGTATTGGTTTAGCAACGGTTAAGCACATTATTGAACGTCATGGGGGGAGAATTTGGTATGACGCAGAAGTTAATTGGGGAGCAACATTTTACTTTACTTTGGGTTAAAGGGTTTAATTATATTAAACCCTTACAATCATCAAAAATTAATCATTAAAATGATCAATAATCCCTTGAGCAAACTCTGAACATTTTAGGGGAGGATCAACTTTTGGTTCCATTAAACGGGCCAGATCATAAGTCACTTGACGATTGGCGATCGCATTACCAATCCCTTTTTTAATCAAATCGGCCGCTTCTTGCCAGCCCATATATTCTAACATCATTACCCCAGAAAGAATGACCGATCCAGGATTAATTCTATCAAGTCCTGCATGTTTAGGTGCAGTACCATGAGTCGCTTCAAAAATAGCGCAAGTATCCCCAATATTTGCCCCTGGTCCCATTCCTAAACCACCCACAACAGCGGCCGCAGCATCCGATAAATAGTCTCCGTTTAAATTCATGGTTGCAAGGATCGAATATTCATCGGGACGGGTTTGAATTTGTTGGAAAATACTATCAGCAATACGGTCATTTACCATGATTTTATCTTTCCATTTGCCATCCCCATGACTGTCCCAAATAGCATCAAGAACTCCTTTGACTTCTTCACAAATTTCTTCTTTCTTTTCAGGGGTTAAACCATCATAACCGGGTTCAACTTTTCTAGCATTATCTTCAATAGAAAGGTTGGCATTTCCTTCTTTATTACTCAAAATCCATGACTCTCTTTCCGTTACACAAACGTCTCTAAATTCTGAGGTTGCTAACTCATAACCCCAATCTCTAAAGGCTCCTTCAGTGTATTTCATGATGTTACCTTTATGGACTAAAGTAACCATTTGTTTCGCTTTTGGTAAGCGTAAAGCGTGTTCTATCGCACGACGAACTAACCGTTGAGATCCTGTTTTACTAATCGGTTTTACCCCAATTCCTGAGTCTAAACGAATCTGTTTCTTTCCATGTTCTGGGGTCGCTGGTATGAGTTCATTATTCAGATAATTGATTAATTTTTGAGCAATATCTGACCCTTCTTTCCATTCAATTCCTAAATAAATATCCTCGGTATTTTCCCGATAGACGATAACATCTAATTTTTCAGGGGACTTATGGGGAGAAGGAGTCCCAGGATAATAGCGACAGGGACGTACGCAAGCGTATAATTCAAAAATTTGTCGCAAAGCTACGTTAAGAGACCTAATACCGCCACCTACGGGGGTTGTCAGGGGTCCTTTAATAGCGATACCATACTCTTTGATAGCGGTTAAGGTATCTTCGGGTAAATATTGATAGGTTCCATAAAGTTCGCAAGCTTCATCCCCTGCATAAACCTTAAACCAGTTGATCTTTTTGCTGTCTCCGTAAGCAGTTTTCACCGCAGCGTCAATGACTTTTTCGGTTGCTGGCCAAATATCGACACCGGTTCCGTCCCCACGAATAAAAGGAACAATGGGATCATTAGGAACAATAGGTTTACCGTCTTTAAAGGTAATTTTAGAACCAGTGGTGGGTGGTGTCAGTTTCTCGTACATATAATGGTCAATAATCAAGGGTTGTCCTTTTATTACACTCCCCAAACGGGTTAAGACCCCCATCTCTTACGAAAGTCTTAAGTAAGTTGATGGGGATACTGATTTCATCTACCCTTAAGTAAGGTATTAATTTCTCGCAAAAGAACACTAACGAAGATTGATAATGCCAGGATTACGGCCACTGGTATACCACCATAAGTTACTAGGGTATTGACATCCTCCCCGCCGTGAAACGGGCGGGGATTCCCTAGAACAGACTTAACTGTTTGCATCTAGGGGTGGTTGACGCTTCATCGACTGCTACCACTTTTGAAGTGGTTTTATGCCTGTCTCCACGTCCGTTTTGAGTCTCAGAATGTCCTTCCGCGACACTTAAAATATTTTTACTGGCATTAACATCTCGATCATGAATGGTATTACAAAAAAGGCAAGTCCACTTTCTTACTGAAAGCTCCTTCTTTCCTCCTTTTTCACCACAACATGAACATTTTTGAGAAGTTGGTTCCCATCTATCAATTACTCGGAAATCCCGACCATAAATCTCAGCCTTAGCCTCTAGCATAGTCCGAAAACTACGCCAGCCTAACTCTGAGATAGCTCTGGCTAATTTCCGATTCTTAACCATTCCACTGACATTCAAATCTTCTAAAGCTATTAGTTGGTTTTCCCGAATTACTTTAGTTGATAATTTATGAAGAAAGTCAGTTCTACTATCTTTTATTTTGGCATGAAGTTTAGCTACTTTTTTCCTAGCTACTTCACGCCGTTTACTTCCTTTGACTTTTCTTGAAAGATTACGCTGAAGTTTTCTTAATCTTTTTAATTTCTTTTTTAAAGGTTTAGGAGCCTTAACTTTTGTGCCATCATCAAAAGTAGCAAAATCCATAATTCCTAAGTCAATTCCACAACTTTTATCAGACTTGCATAAGATGCTTTAATTGATTTCAACTACGAAACTTACAAAATATCTATCCGCCGAATCTTTAATGATGGTTGCTGACGTTGGTTCATCCGGTAATGGACGAGTCCATTTAATCTTTATCTTACCTATTTTTGCTAGTTTTAGATTCTGTTGATGAATTTTAAAACCTCCTTTTGTCAATCTGGCTGACTGAGCCGATTTCCGCTTTTTAAATCGTGGAGGTTTAACTTTTTTACCCTTCCTTTTTCCTTGACAAGATTTGAAAAAGTTTTGATAAGCTTTATTTAAGTCTTGAACAGATTGCTGAAGTGCAATACTAGAAACTTCTTTTAACCATTCTCTAGTTTCTGTTTTTTTTGCTTGAGTAATAAACTGTTTTTGTAGTTGATTTTCTCCTGGGTATTTTTCTCCCTTATTATAAGATTCTTGGCAAAAAGCAAGGGCATCATTCCATACTACTCGGCAACAGCCAAACAGTTGAGCTAAGGCTGTTTGTTGTTTATTTGTCGGGTAGACTCGATAACGATAGCGTGCTTTCATAGAAGTATTATAGCATTTGGTCTACATAATGACAAGCAACTTACATAAAGGTAGACATAGCGTTACAGCCTTAAATGCCCATTTAGTCTTCGTAACCAAGTACCGAAAAAAATTGTTTACTCAAGAATCTCTCTCATTCCTTCATGAAACAATGAAAGATACGGCTAAAAAGATGGGATTTAATATTGAAGAATTTAATGGGGAAGCTGACCATGTTCACTTATTGATTAATTATCCCCCTAAGTATTCAATATCAAAATTAGTTAATCATCTTAAAGGAGTTTCTAGTAGAATGTATCGCTCTCAATATTCAATGCAAGGACAACATTTATGGAGTCCTTCCTACTTTGCTAGTTCTGTTGGAGGCGCACCAATTGAAGTTTTAAAACAATACATCAAAGAGCAAAAGTCGCCCTAAAAGGGCGAGGCTTTAAACCCATTTTTCTGGTAAAAATAGATATACAGTATGACGAATTGACACATAGAGGGGAAAATAAGTTAAAATCTAGTTATTCAACTTGGTTTATTAAGTTTCCTGATTTTTTGTCTGATGAACAATCAAAAATTAGAACATTTAGAATCTAGCTTTCAACAACTGTGTCATATTCTTCTCGATAAGTTACAAAGCGAAGAATATTTAACCATTGAATTGAATGGAGAACAAACCCAATTTATCCGTTTTAATGGGGCAAAAGTACGGCAAACAGGAATAGTGAAAGATGGAAGTATTAAACTCACCTTGATGGCGGATAAAAGAACCGCTTTTGCTACGTTTCCCTTTACAGGAGATGAGTTAACCGATAGTCAAATTGCAGTAGAAAATTTAAACTATTTACGTCAAGAATTACCCCAATTACCAGAAGATATCCATATTGTTTTACCTAAGAATCATGGAAAAAGTAAAGAAGTTTATCCAGGGAATTTATTACCCACAGATAAAGCAGTAAACGAACTTCTTTCACCGGTTGCTAACTTAGATATGACGGGACTTTATACCGCAGGTTCTGTCATTCGAGGTAATGCTAATTCTACGGGTCAATTTCATTGGTTTGCTACAGAGAATTTTATTGTTGATTATTCCTTAATTACCCCAGAAGAAAAAGCAGTTAAGGGCATATTTTCAGGGCAAAACTGGGAGCATGATAAATATTTAGGGCAAATTAAAACAGATAAAGATCAATTCCTTGCTTTAGAAAAACCATCTAAAACGATTAAACCTGGAGGTTATCGTACCTATTTTGCCCCTGCTGCTGTTGCTGATTTAATTAGTATGTTATCTTGGGGAGCTATTAGTGAATCTTCTTTAAGACGGAGAGAGAGTGCTTTATTAAAACTACAACAACTAACAACATTATCCCCTCAATTTTCTCTACAAGAAAACTTTAGTAAAGGAAACGTTCCAAGGTTTAATGAGCGAGGAGAAATTGCTCCCGAAATTTTACCCATTATTAGCGAGGGAAAATTAGTTAATACCTTAGTTAATTCTCGTACCGCATCAGAATACAATTTAACCCCTAATGGAGCGAATAATTATGAGACATTGCGATCGCCTGAATTATTATCAGGAAATTTATCTCAAGGGGAAATTCTGGCTACTTTAGAGACAGGATTATATGTATCAAATTTACACTATTTAAACTGGAGCGATCGCTCAGGGGGACGCATTACAGGAATGACTCGTTATGCTTGTTTTTGGGTCGAAAATGGCGAAATTATTGCCCCCATTGAAAACTTAAGATTTGATGAAAGTTTATATCGTTTCTGGGGAGACAATTTAATCGCTTTAACTAATTTTAGAGAATTTATTCCGAGAACCAATACTTATGGACAAAGAAGTTTAGGGGGAATTTTAACACCAGGAATGATCGTTAATGATTTTCAATTTACTTTGTAATACCAAATCCGCTTTAGATACCCCTCTTTAAAACTTGATAGGTTAACACTTGAAAACTCTCCTGCCTCCTGCTTTTCCATATTAATTAATATTTTCAACTACCCCAAAACTGATGATTTAATCATCAAAGTCAAAGTCACTCTTATCATCCATTTGACTTCTTAAAGGACGTTTTCTCTTGCGTTTTGCAGGTTTTAAGAGAAAAGGTAGCAAACTACCAATAAGAAACCCTCCTCCTAGACAAAAGGAGAGTAAAACACCGATGGGTAATTTGATGGATTCCCAGAGTAGAAATTTTAGGGAAACTGGAGTAATATTTTGAATAGAAAAAATAGCGATCGCTCCTATCCAGAAGGCAATCAGCACGGCAACAATTACATTTTTCAACAGTTGTAGCAGACTTAGCATAAGTTTTTCATGACTTGATCATTGGTTTAATTAACCCCTAAGATAACTTTAAGGGACAAACTGATTAAAATTGATTGTAGTATCAACAAGAGTAATATACCTGTTACAATGAGTAAAAAATACCGTTGAATTAAAGCCATTAACCCTTTAATCACTGCTCTAGCAATGGTTTGTTCTAACCCTTCATTTGTCATAACTTTATAGATAATTTTTTCCACTTCATCATCAACTTTCCTAGCTAGGGATCTTTTCGGTTTCTTCTTGGGAGAGTTCATAATAATTGATCAGTCAGTAATCTTGCTTTTCTATACTATCTTTAATATCATTTAAGTCAATATAACGATCGGTGGCATTTCGTAATTCTCTGGCAATCATTCCTTCTGTAGAAACAACAGTAATATGGGTATTTTTTGATCTTAATAATTCAATAGCTCGTTCAAAATCCCCATCTCCACTAAATAATATAACGCGATCGTATTGTTCTACAGTATTAAACATATCTACTACAATTTCAATATCAAGATTTGCTTTTTGAGAATATCTTCCAGAGGTATCATCATAATATTCTTTTAAAATTTTAGTTCTCACCGTATATCCCAAACTAATTAAAGCATCACGGAACCCTCTTTGATCTTGAGAATCTTTTAAACCGGTGTACCAAAAAGCATTAATTAAAGAAACGTGAGGATCATTAGTAAAATAATCTAAAACTCGTCTTGGATCAAAAAACCAACCGTTTTTTTGCTGAGCATAAAACATATTATTGCCATCAACAAATATAGAAAGACGCTCTTTCTGACACATACAATTATTCGTAGCATCCATAAAGTTAAGACCTAAGTATAAATAAAAATAAAGAAATAGATAAGTAGCTTAATTATTGAAATTAGTAAGGTTACTTAACTAAAATTTTACCTTAAAAGTTTACCAGTTTGTAGAAAGGTTTATATTTAAGTGAATCTAACGAATTAAGTTTCAACTAGGTAGGAACACCAATCACTCCAACCCCCAGGATATAATTTTGCTCCTTTGATCCCCACGAATTCCATCGATAAAAGATTGACGCAAGCGGTTACTCCTGAACCACAATAAACAATTATCTCGTCAGACCCCTGAAAATTAGCCCATAAGACCTTTTGTTCCGCTTTAGGTAACATATAACCTTCTTCATTAGTAACCCCCTTCCAAGGGGAATTAACCGCCCCCTGAATATGACCAGCGATCGGGTCGAGGGGTTCTCGTTCTCCTCGATAGCGATCGCTGTCCCGTGAATCGATTACAATAACATCAGATAAATCTTTGCGTTGTTTAAGGGTTTCAATATCCACAAGCCAATCATTGTGGGGTTGGGGAAGGAAATGCCCTGATTTAGCGGATGGAGTGAGATTATCCACTTGATGACCTTTTGCTTGCCAACCTGGCCAACCGCCATCTAAAACAGCTACTTTATCATGACCGAAATAACGTAATAACCACCATAAACGGGCTGCAAAGGCAAAGCGCAAATCATCGTAAGCAATAACGAACGTTTCCCCCAACTTGATCCCCATCGATTCTAATTTTCTGGCAAAAATGGAGGCATCAGGCAAAGGATGACGGCCACCATGAGTCGTAACAGGGGAAGATAAATCTTGATCTAAGTTTAAATAATAAGCTCCAGGAATATGACTGATCAGATATTGTTCATATCCCCAGTTAGGATCTCCTAGACGGAAGCGACAATCAATAATAGCAAGATTAGGATTAGAGAGTTGATCAGCGAGCCATTTACTAGAAATAACAGGATTTACATTAGACATATAAATATTCTAAACCGATGAGTCTAGGAAAGGGAAAAGTTTTTGATAATTAATAAACAGTTGCGCTCATCATCCGTGCGTTCATAACTGAGTTGAGCAGCAATTTTTTGTAAAATAGGAAGCCCTTGGCCATGACCGGCAAAACGATTATCCTGATTGGCATTAGTTTTGAGAAACCCTTGTAAATCAAAAAATGGGCCACAGTCCCAAATCCTCATTTCTAAGCTATCAGAAGTCAGTGTAATTTCAATTTCTACAAGGACATCCCTGGCAATATCCTTATGGGCATGACGGACTGCATTGGTAAAGCCTTCTGCTAAGGCCAGTTGGCACTGTAACCAATCTTTTTTAGGAATCCAGGGTTGATTGATGTCATCAAAGTGGCCTAAAACCTCATCTAATGCTTTTAGGTCGCTCTTTACTTTGAAGGAAATCTGTTTGAGGACGCTCAATGATTCAAAGCCTCTACAATCAACTTTGACATTCTAACCGTTAAAGCTACGCCTGTAACGGGAGATTCTTGCTTCATCGGGTTTGTCTAGCCCCAAGCCATCACTGACTTAAGACCCCGTCCAGATTCCCCTCCACAAGCATGTTTTTAATCTCCACTGACTGCCCGGCAGCAGACAACAAGAACTTAATTATGTTTCGATTTCTCGTTCACAAACTATGTCGCCCCTGTGATCAGGTATTTTACTTTGGCGATCGCATTCTGTCTGGCGAGAACCACCAATTTCGCTACTCTAGGCACACTTGGGTGCCTTGGCCCTCTTATTTTAGCACAGGGTATGATTTAGTCGTCTCCCTTCGGTCGGGTTAATATGTTGGCAAAAATTCATCTCACCCCTAACCTTCGGTGTAGCGGGAGTCCTCTTTTTGCATTTAAGATAGACTAGAGATAAGATATCCCCTTAACGAAGTCAGAAGTCAGAAGTTGTTTTTGAGACAAAGATTTACGCTCCATCTCAAAAACGATTCGCCTTCAAAGGCGGGGTTTTAGACCCAATTATTGTCGATAACTGTCAACTATGGTTCAAATCTTATTGATTGATGATGATCACAGTATTCGTTTGCTTTTAGAGAGAACCCTCAAACGTCAGGGTTATGATGTGCTTTGTGCTGGTGAAGGAGAAGACGGGTTAGTCAAGGCCAAGGAATCACACCCGGCGATGATTATTTGTGATTGGGTGATGCCAGGAATGAGTGGTTTAGAGGTGTGTCGTCAAGTGAAGAGTCTTCCTGATTTGGCTACTACTTTTTTTATTTTACTAACTTCTTTGGGATCGGTGGAAGATCGAGTTAAGGGATTAGATGCAGGAGCTGATGATTTCCTCTGTAAACCCATTGAAATGAATGAGTTTATTGCTAGGATTAGAGCCGGATTAAGATTACATCAATTAAGTCAAGATTTAACCGAACAAAAACGACTTTTAGAAGCAGAACTAGCAGAAGCAGCAGAATATGTTAGCTCGATTTTACCAGAACCTCTCAAGCATCATTGTTTAACCATTGATTCTCGTTTTATTCCTTCGAGTCAGTTGGGAGGAGATGGATTTGATTATTTTTGGTTAGATAATGATCATTTAGCCCTTTATCTTTTGGATGTTTCTGGCCACGGACTTCGTGCTGCTTTGCCTGCTTTAGCGGTGATTAATTTACTTCGTTCTCAAAATTTAAGTCAAGTTGATTATTATCAACCTAATGAGGTTTTAACTGGACTCAATAAAACTTTTCAAATGACTGATACCAATGATAAATATTTTACGATTTGGTATGGGGTTTATAATTGCAAAAATTGTCAACTTATTTATGCCAGTGCAGGACATCCTCCTGCTATGTTATTCACTCTCAACTCAAAACAAGAACTAACCGAAACTCAACTGAAAACCCCCGGTTTACCAGTGGGAATGTTTCCTGATGCAACTTATATCAATCAGTCTCTTTTTATTGATAGTTTATCTAAGTTATATATTTTTAGTGATGGTATCTATGAGGTTGAACAGGAAGATGGTAGTCTCATCGGGTTAACCAATTTTTTGTCAATGATTCGAGATTATCAAAAACAAGACTCCGAAAATTTAGACCAGTTGATTGCTTGCCTTAAATCATCTAGTCTCAAGGAAAAGTTTGATGACGATTTGTCAATTATTGAAGTCAGTTTTATAGAGGATTTTTTAGATAAATAATTTACCCATTCATAATATTTTTTTCTAATTCTTCCCGACTCTCGAAAATTTTAAAAATTCTGTGCATCTCTGTTAATTCAAGTAACATCTTGACTTGATCATTAACAGAACACAGAAACAGTTTAGCACCAGCAGCCCGAACCGTTTTTAAAGATAAAACTAACGCTCCTAAACCTGAGCTATCCATAAAGGTAACATCCTTAAAATCAATTACAATAACTTTGGGATTCCCTTCTAACAATTTTTGAATTTCTTGACGAAACCGAGGTGCTTTTGTTCCGTCAACCATTCCCGATGGTTCATACACTTGAAAAGAGGCTGTCATTGATAGTAAAACTAAAAGATTAGAATAAAAGTTCAGAAGATTTCTGCTTATTATTTTAGCATAAACAAGAACAAAATTAAAGCAGCAAACTTTAAGTATATTTTCTTAAAGAATTTGCTTAAGATAGACGAGGGAACTCAGTGGTGAAAATGGATAAAATCAAGAGGACTTACAACAGATAACTGAAGATAACTGATATCATCTATGGGGGCAGGAGCAGATAAATCTGATGGTAAGAAGGCCCGTGCAGTTACTGCTACCAAGGCCACCAAAAATATTAAAAGAATTAACATCGGAGCGATATATTGACGAAAGAATGCCATAATAAAATTTCTAAAATTTATACGTATTCTTCAATTATATCAAACTAGCTTGATGTCTGCTCAATTATTTTCTTATTCACAAATCTTAATAGCTGGAGTTGATGAAGTAGGGCGAGGTTGTTTATTTGGCCCTGTGGTTGCAGCTGCAGTGTTGTTTGAAAAAGGTAGTATTTCCCAACTTCAGGAAATGGGAATAAAAGATAGTAAACAACTCTCTGCTAAACGTCGAGAAACTTTAGCAAGACAGATTCAACATAGGGCTATTTCCTATTCTATTAGTTATGCTTCTGCTCGAGAAATTGATCGTTTCAATATCCTCAATGCTTCTTTATTAGCGATGCAACGCTGTGTTACTAAACTCCCTATTATTCCTGAACTTTGTTTAGTAGATGGTAACAAAAAAATACCTAATCTTACTATTCCTCAAGAAACCATTATAGGAGGGGATAAATCTTCTCCTATCATTGCTGCTGCTAGTATTTTAGCCAAGGTTTGGCGAGATCAATTAATGGTTCGTTTAGCTGCTAAATATCCTCACTATGATTTAGCAAATAATAAAGGTTATGGCACTCAAAAACATCGACTTGCTTTGCAACAATATGGTCCTTGTTTTCATCATCGTTACTCTTTTAAACTACAAGCTAAGCTTTAGAATTTAGAATTTAGAATTTAGAATTAATTTTTTCTAGTCGATTCTGGAGAAGCCTTTTTGGGGGAAATGTCTTTTTTGAAGAACAAGAAGTAACCTCAACGCCTGAACCGGGTACACTGTTAGGCTTATTAGCAGTGGGTTCGATGGGTGCATTAGCTCGCAAGCGCAAGTCAACAGATAAATAGGATTTGCTGAAAAAGTCTTTGTTAGTGGTGGCAAATGTCACCCCTTTGCTAATATTTGAATAGGAGTGTGAGCATACTTCGTTCCTTAGCAAAAGCTTTGCTCACTAGGGAGAAAATTAGCAAGCAAGATGCTTGCACTACATGAAATCTAATACTTAATGTTTTGTTTAGGAGGAAAACAAATGAATACTCAATTAATTGAAACTTTAGCACAAATCATCAATGCTTTAACCTTAGAGGAAAAGGCACTTTTGCAGGAAAAAACAAGCTTAAAAAATAGTCTAGAAGCTTATCAAAAAATGGTAGAAGTTCGAGAGAAAATTTTTACCCGACGGGAGGGTAAACCCTTTGCTCCTCCTTTAAATGAATATATTGCCCAGACACGGGATGAAAGAACAGCACAACAAGATGAGTTTATTCGTAGTTGTCTTGGAAAGAAGAAAGTAAATGAATAAAAATACAGTTTGTCTTGATGCTAATTTTATTGTTTTGTTAGTTTCTTTGAAAGATTCAGAAAATGTTTGTCAGCAAAAGTGGCAAGAATGGCAATTATCTAATACTGTCATTGTTGCACCAAGCTTAATTATGTATGAAGTATCTAATGCTTTTCATCGAGGTGTAAAAGCTGGTCAAATCACTCAAGATGAATCTGAAAGTTTATTAGAAACTGCCTTGAATTTAGGAATTCATTTTTATGGCGATTCTAATTTACATCAAGAAGCCTTTAAAATTGCTAATTTATATAATCTTTCTGCTACTTATGATGCTCATTATTTAGCTTTGGCACAACGGTTAGAAGTGGAGTTCTGGACAGCAGATAAACGGTTATTTAATGCAGTTTCTCAATTTTTATCATGGGTTAAATTAATTAAAGTAAATTAAAACTTATGAACACTAAATTAATTATTTTTTTGTCGTAAATAATTTAATAGTTTAATAAACTCATCAGGTAAAGGGGCGATGGCTTCTATTTTTTCTGAGGTAATGGGATGGGTTAATGTTAATTTATGAGCGTGTAATGCTTGTCCTGATAAATTCATTTTTAAGGAACGATTGGCACTATATAAAGGATCACCCACAATGGGATTACCAAAATAACTACTATGGACTCTTATTTGATGAGTTCTCCCTGTTTCTAAGGTAAATTTAACTAAACTATAATTACCCAATCTTTCTATGATTTCCCAATGGGTTATGGCTTCTCTTCCTCGCTTTTCTATTGGTACAACTGCCATCTTTTTCCTATCCACAGGATGACGACCAATGGGTAAATTAATTATTCCTTGATTGCTATTATTTTCGTCTTCTTTATTGATTAAGATACCATAAATAATTCCTAAATATTCTCTTTTTGCTGTTTTATTTTTAATTTGTTGTTGTAGGTTTTGATGAGCAAAATCTGTCTTAGCAACTACAATAGCTCCCGTGGTATCTTTATCTAAACGATGAACAATTCCCGGTCTTTGTACCCCTCCAATTCCTGCTAAGTTAGAACAATGATACAATAGAGCATGAACTAAGGTTCCTGTTTCGTGGCCAGGTGCCGGATGAACCACTAAATTAGCTGATTTGTTAATAATAATTAGCTGCTCATCCTCGTATAAAATATCGAGGGGTATGGCTTCAGGTTTGAGTTCTAAAGGCTTAGGTTCTGGTAATAAAATTTGTAAGCGATCGCCTATTTTAACTTTGATTTTTTTGTTGGTACAAACTTCATTGTTTAAGGTAATATTCCCCTGTTCTATCAGTTTTTGTAGATAGGAACGGGAGATATCTGTCAGATGATTAGATAACCATCTATCTAAGCGATCGCCTTTATTTTCTACGGTTAAATTAATGGTCATAATAGCAGTTTTTAATTGGGTGTATCAATATTTTGGTTAAGTGGGTGAGGGATGGGTGGGGAGTGTACTTCGACAAGCTTAGGAATAGGGGGGAATTGTTTCTTTTATGTTTAATCTATTGATTTATTTTATGATAACATATAATTAAAAATATTAAAAAAATTAAAAACTTTTTTCCTGAACAAATGAAACACGTTGAACAATTTATGGATGCTTTAAATGAAGACAAAACAACAGAAATAAACCCAAAAATTGATCGTCAAAGTTTCCTGAAACTACCGATAGAAGAACGTAATCGCATTTTAGCGAAACAAGTAGCAGCAATAGAAGAACACTATAAAACAGACTCTGAATGGCAACATTGGGTTAACATTGATATATAATATATGTATCGATATTAATTATCAGAGAATGAAAGCTTACGAATTTAACGCTAAAACTTCTTTAGATGGTCAATTAGAATGCCCCAAAGATATTCAATTACCTCCTAATCAAAACGTAAGAGTCGTCATTATAACTAATGAAGATTCAGAAGTAGAACAACAAGATTGGTCACAGTTAGCAGTCGAACAATTTTTTGCAGATTATAGTGAAGAAGATGAAATTTATAATCAAATTTAATTCATGAATAATTATGAATCTGGAGAAATTATCTTAATTCAGTTTGTTTTTAGTGATATACAACAAACAAAACGCCGTCCAGGGTTAGTTTTATTAGATACAGCAGATCAAGATATTATTGTTACTAAAATTACCAGTCGACTATATTATACTAAGTTTGATTTTATAATTCAAGAATGGCAAAAAGCAGGTTTATTAAGACCTTCAACAGTTAGATTACATAAAATCAATACCTTATCCAAATCATTAATTAATAGACGTTTAGGAAAATTAGAACCTAGTGATTGGCAAAAAGTTAAAGAAAAATTAGGAGAATTATGGGGTTTTGATTAAATAGAAAGCTACGCCAACTAAGTGGATAATTAATAAATCAACTTACCTTAGAAAATATGACCACCTAACCCACCCTACGGACTTGTACCAATTAAAAATAATAAGGCCATTCTCACCGCAATGCCACTGGTAACTTGTTGTTGAATTAAACTAAAATTAGGATCATCCATCAACTCTGAACTAATTTCTACCCCACGGTTAACCGGACCAGGATGGAGTATCTTAACATGAGGATGACATAATTCTAAGCGATTATGAGTAATACCATATTGTTGATGATATTCTCTTAAACTGGGTAATAAATAATTAGTCATTCGTTCCTTTTGCAGACGCAACGTCATGACAAAATCAGCCTTTTCTAACGCCGCTTTGAGGTTCCAATGGACAAATAATTTACCCTCATGTGACTCATTTTCCATTCCCTTAAACCATTCAGGAACTAACGTCGGAGGTCCGACTAAATGGACATCAGCGCCGGCTGCGGTTAAACTCCAAATATTAGAACGGGCTACCCTTGAATGTAAAATATCCCCAACAATGGCTATTTTTTTCCCTTTTAATAACGCGAATTGAGGGTTATCAAAATCGAGTAAACAACACAACGTAAATAAATCTAATAACCCTTGGGAGGGATGTTCATGTTGTCCGTCTCCCGCATTGAGAATACCCACTCCTGTTTGCAGACGATCCATTTCTGAAGCGATCGCTTGGGGAACCCCTGCTTGTTGGTGACGAATGACCATCAGATTGGTTCCCATGGCCAAATAAGTTTTAGCCGTGTCTAAAATGGTTTCTCCCTTAGTCAGAGAAGAAGTCCCAGGGGAAAAATTCAAAATATCAGCAGAAAGACGCTTTGCAGCCAATTCAAAACTACTACGGGTACGGGTAGACGGTTCAAAAAACAGATTAGTCACCACCACCCCTTGAAGTGCCGGAACTTTTTTGGTGCGACTCGATAACACTTCACGGAAACTAGAAGCTGTTTGTAATAGGGTATCATACTCATCTGGAGTCCAATCCTTTAACCCTAAAACATGATGGCGAGTCCAAGTCATAAAATCGTCCTAACAGGTTCGCTAGATCATTGTATCTGAGAGAGTGACAACCGGTTGAATTTCCAAGTTAGAATTAAACTAGAGACGACAAAACAAAACCAAAATTTTGATAATTGTGTAATCATCCATGCTAAACATAACAAAGCGATTCAATCAGCTACTGTGGACCTTGCTATTTAGTGGCGTTTCGGCCTTGTCTGTGTTAGGACAAGAAACTCCCAATAATGAGTCTTCCCTTCTCTCTCCAGAAACAGGAATTGATTACACACCACTACAAGAAGATTTACAACGACAAAGATGGCTAGAAGCCAATGAAACCACTACTACTTTGATGTTAAAGTCGGTTGACCGTCAACAACAAGGTTGGATACCCCAAGAAGACGTACAAAGGATTGCCTGTTGGGATCTCAGAACCATCGATGATCTCTGGAGACAATATTCAGGGGGAAGATTTGGCTTTACGGTTCAGTTTCCTATCTTTGTAGAAACCGGCAATCGGCCTGGCCGCTTAGTGGACACAGAAGCTTATGATAACTTTGGAACCAGAATCGGCTGGCGTGAAGACGAACAATGGATACAATTCAAATATAGTCTTGACTACAGTTTAGATGCTCCTGTGGGTCATCTGCCTAACCCTCGCCCAGAATACCAAATTACAGGGGGAAGACTCAACTATACAGCCTTAACCCAAAGAATGGTAGATTGTGGTTTGGTTGCCTATTCAGACCCCAGACAACCCATAAATTATCAACCTTGATGGGGGTGCAACAGGAAATTAATGAAACTTCAAAGCCAAAATTCCATTCTTCTGCTAAATTTTAAGTGATCTCAAAGACAGTAGTCCCATGAAACCCGTCAAATTCTCTCAACAATGGATAGGAAGCGCATTAATAGTTTCTCTGTTGACCGCCGGTTGTGCGTCTAACGAACCCACTGCTACCGGTCCTCAAGCAGTTGAGGTGAAGTTACAAACCCTTAACTCCGCTACTTTAATTAACAGTAGTACCTATGTAGGCACTCTCGAAGCCAGAAGACGGGTAGAATTAGCCCCCAGTCGGACCAATGGGAGAATTAAGGCTATTTTAGTCAGAGAAGGGGATGTGGTGCGTCAGGGGCAAAAATTAGTGGAAATTGAACCCAAAGAACAACAACAAGATTTAGTGGCGGCCACGGGTAATCTCAAGGTAGCTATGGCCGATCTCAAAGCAGCAGAAGCGGAATATCGCCAACGAGAGGCCGAACGCGATCGCGCTAAAGCAGATGTGGAAACGGCGAAAGCGAACCTAGCTAGTGCAGACGCTGAGGTGCAACGGGTAGAAGCGGAGTTAGTGTTAGCTAAAAAGAACCATGAACGGGCAGAATTTCTCGAATCCGAAGACGTTGTTACCACAGAAACCTTCGACGAAGCCACTCGCACCCTCAACGCCACTCAAGCTGAGTTACAGTCTACCATGAAAACCCGTGACGCTCAAAAAGAAGCTCTCAACGCACAACAAAATAACCTGAAAGCAGCTGCCAGACGGGTTGATCAAGCATTAGCTAATGTAGATAGTCGTCAGTCTGCTGTTATTGAAGCGCAAGGTCAACAGGGGTCCACTGCTGTGGCCTTGGGCTATAATTTCTTGGTTGCACCCATTACTGGGGTCATTGGTGACTTCAACGAGAAGAAAATTGGAGATAACGTCGATATTGGCGAGACAATCACGACCATTACTGATAATCAAGTCTTTTATCTCAATGTCAATATTCCCACCGAAAACCGTAACCGTCTGCGGAAAGGACTTCAGGTGGAACTAATGAATCCTGATGGTAGTCCTGGAGTTCAAGGGGAAATTATTTATATTGCTCCTCTAGTGGATCAAAATGCTCAGTCTATCCTGGTAAAAATGTCCTTTCCTAACAATGGTAGCCTACGGGATAGACAATATGTAGAAGCGAGAGTGATCTGGGAGACTCAACCAGGGGTTTTGGTTCCCACAACGGCAGTTAGTAGTTTAGGGGGCCAAAAATTTGTCTTTGTTGCTCAACCAGGAGAGTCTGAAGATAGTTTAGTGGCCAAACAGATTCCGGTAAAAGTAGGAGCCATTCAAGGTCAATCTTATCAGGTTATTTCTGGGATTCAGCCAGGCGATCGTATTGCTGTGAGTCGGATTCTTGACTTAAAAGATGGTCGTCCTATTAAAGAAGCGTCTGTTAGCACTCAATAAAGTGCCATAATTTAGTTGTTATATACTAAGGGGAACTTTTTAGCCCTGACATTACTCATTTGATCTCGGCCAGGCTTTGGTTAAAAATTATACCTATGGTTAAGGTTTATAATGAGATGATACAACAAGAGCTTTTTGAGCAGTATAAAAAAGAAATTGAAAGGCTTAAACAAGAATCTCCTAATAGTTTAAGTTTTTTTACAGCTATTCGTTTTTTTCTTCCTTGGTACAGAAGTGTGCAACCTGGTGCTAATCCTTTAGATGATGAAAGTCCTTGGATTAGTTTTGGAGCTATTGCTTTTCTCAAAACAAAATTAAGCAAAAAGATGCGTGTTTACGAGTATGGTGTTGGGGGATCGACAATCTTTTTTGCTAAAAGAGTTAAAGAAGTATTTTCCTGTGAACATGATCCTGATTGGGGTAATAAGGTTATTCAACGTTTGGAAAAACTTAATTATAAAAACTATAATCTTCACATTCAAGAACCTATTTTAACTACTAATCTATCTAATCAAACCCCATCAGATATTAATTCCTATATTTCAAGTTCTCCTGATTTTAAAAATTGTAGTTTTCAAGATTATGTCGAGAGTATTAATAAATATGAAAATGAATATTTTGATATTATTTTAGTTGATGGAAGAGCTAGACCATCCTGCATGAAACACGCTATAAATAAAGTTTCAAAAAATGGATATATTATTTTGGATAATGCAGAAAGACAACATTATCTAGAAGCTTGTCAAATGTTAGACAGTAGACAATATCGTAGACTCGATTTTTATGGACCTGGCCCTTACAATCTTTATTTTTGGAAAACTTGTATCTGGCAAAAGAGTAATTAATAGAATAGGAACAGTGAGATGAGCCAAAATTATTATGAAAAATCGTTTTCTTTAAATAACCTTGATTTGAAACTAAAAGAATATTTAGATTTTGGTCGTGGTTTTTTTATAGAAGCAGGTGCAAATGATGGTATTGCACAATCGAATACACTCTATTTTGAAAAAAATTGGCAATGGAAAGGTATTTTAATTGAACCCATTCCTGAACTTGCTGAAAAATGTAAAGTTAACCGACCTAATTGTATCGTTGAGAACTGCGCTTTAGTTCCATTTGATTATGATCAGACTGATATTGATATGTATTATTGTAATTTAGTATCAATGGTCAAAGGAGCGCAAAAAACGGAAGAAGCTGAATTACAACATATTAAGATGGGGTGTGAAGTTCAACAAATCAAGTCTTATGAATTAAAAGTACCTGCTAGAACATTAACCTCTATTCTTGATCAGTATGGGGTTGAAAATATTGATTTATTATCTTTAGATGTCGAAGGATTTGAATTAAATGTTTTAAAAGGTCTTGATTTTAAGCGTTATCAACCTAATTTTTTATTAATAGAAGCCCGTTATCGTGAAGAGATAGATAATTTTTTAGCTCCTTTATACAAACCCATTGCAGAGCTATCTCATCATCATGTTTTGTATAAGTCAAGAAAAAAAATTGAAGACGAAAGTAATTTTAAATTATCTACTCCTGTAGCCTTTATTATTTTTAATCGACCTGATTTAACTCAAACTGTTTTTAAGAAGATTGCTCAAGCTAAGCCACCTAAATTATTAGTTATAGCCGATGGATCTCGTTCTCTTGAAGAAGCCCATCTTTGTCAAGAAACTCGTTCAGTTATTGATAAAGTAAATTGGGAATGTGAGGTACTAACGAATTATTCTGATAATAATTTAGGGTGTAAAAAGAGAGTCTCAAGTGGTTTGGATTGGGTTTTTTCGCAAGTAGAAGAAGCAATTATTTTGGAAGATGATTGTCTTCCTTCCCACTCATTTTTTTCCTTTTGTCAAACTCTCTTAAAACATTATAGAAATGATGAGCGCATCTGGGGAATTAGCGGGAATAATTTTCAAATGGGTCAAGTAAGAACTGATTATAGTTACTATTTTTCTAGATATCCTCATAATTGGGGTTGGGCAACTTGGAGACGAGCCTGGAAGCAGTTTGATATTGAGATGACTTTTTGGGATCAATGTAAGCAACTAAAACTATTAAATACTATTTTTGAAGATTCTTATGAACAAGACTATTGGTTAGATATTTTAGAACAAACTCACGACCATTTAATTGATAGTTGGGCTTATATTTGGGGATACACTTGTTGGCGAAACAATGGTTTGACCATACTGCCTGAAGTCAATTTAGTTTCTAATATTGGGTTTCGTCAGGATGCTACCCATACGAAAAATATAGGAGATAATCCTTTAGCCAATCTTTTTATCGGTAACATAACAAAAATAAAGCATCCAACTTATTTATGTAGACATCTAGAAGCAGATGCCTATACTTTTGATCATGTTTTTGGTGGGAAACAAATGAAAGAATTAGTCAAGCAATTACAAGAAGCACTCAATCAAGCTAATAACACGATTCAAACCCTTAAGGATGAACAATTTAATAGTACCAATCAATTACAAGACGCTCAAAACCAACTACAACAGACTCAAAGCCAACTACAACAGACTCAAAACCAACTACAACAGACTCAAAACCAACTCCAGCAAACTCAAAGCCAACTACAACATAGTCAAGAACGAATTTTAGCTATGGAATCCAGTAAATTCTGGAAACTACGAACCCAATGGTTAAAACTCAAAAAAAGATTAGGCTTGTCTGTAGAATAATATGACCATTGTGAGATATAATGCCCAAAAATTTAACTATCCTTATTTTATAAAAAATTATCATGGAACTTTCAACTCCAGTCGCTTTCCTTATCTTTAAGCGTCCTGAACTAACTCAAAAGGTATTTAATGCGATCGCTCAAGTAAAACCGAAAAAATTGTTGGTAGTAGCTGATGGTCCCGCATCAGAAGAAGATGAAGAAAAATGTCAACAAACCAGAGCTATTATTCAACAAGTGGATTGGGATTGCGAAGTTCTAACTAACTTTGCTGAGGAAAACTTAGGGTGTAAACAACGGATTTCTAGTGGTTTAAATTGGGTCTTTTCCCAAGTAGAAGAAGCCATCATACTTGAAGACGATTGTTTACCGGATTTATCCTTTTTTCAATTTTGTCAAACCTTACTGGATTATTACCGCCATGATGAAAGAATTATGCACATCAGTGGTGATAATTTTCAACTTGGCCAAAGTCGAACGCAAGATAGTTATTATTTTTCTAAATATCCCCATATTTGGGGTTGGGCAACTTGGAGACGGGCCTGGAAACATTATGATGTAACGATGAAAGACTGGCCAGAATTTCGCCAAAGTGGTAAATTGTCTACGGTTTTTCCTGACTCTACAGAAGAGGAATATTGGGCAGATTTATTAGAGCGAACCTATCAAGGAGAAATCGATACCTGGGATTTTCCTTGGGGTTATAGTTGTTGGTCACAAAACGGTTTAACGATCTTACCAGATGTCAATTTAGTCACTAACATTGGGTTTGGAATTGACGCTACCTTTAAAAAAGTGAGTCATCCTTTAGCTAATTTACCCATTCAATCTATCGGGAAGATTAAACATCCTGAGTTTGTCATGGTGAATGAAGCGGCCGATGCTTACATTCGTGATTATATCTTTCTCAATGAAGAAAATTTCTATTATCAACAGGATCAACTGGTTAGACAACGACAACAAATTGAACAAGGAAAGGAACATTTACGTCAACTCCAACAACAAATTATCACTACCCAAGAACAGATTACTGGAATGAAGTCGAGTAAATTTTGGAAATTAAGACAAAAATGGTTTAAAGTCAAAGGCAAACTTGGACTCAACCCAGAAAACGATCTCCCTCAATGGGAAGGTTCTGTGAGTGAATCGATGATTTTAGATGTGCCAGAAACGCCTCAGAATGTTGCTGTAGCTTCTGAGGTTAATGAAATTGAAGTCAACATGAACGAAAATCCAACCCCTTCCCCAATCATTGAAGAAAATAAACATTTAGAGTACATAAAAGCCAAAGTCCAACCCTTTACCCTAGTGGGACCAGAAAGAATGGAAAGTCTTTATAATTTATCCCAACGGATTGATTTAGAGAATATCCCCGGGGATGTGATGGAGTGTGGTATTTGTAATGGAGGAACGGCTGCAATTTTAGCGCACTTTGCTAGTAATACTTCCAAATATAACCGCACTACTTGGCTATTTGACTCCTTTGCTGGAATGCCAGAAACCACCAAAGAAGATGAAGAGGAAGCTAAAAAATATATAGGCAAAGATGTTGGTGACTTAGCTAAAGTCCTTACGGTTCTTAATCTCGTCAATAGTGATATGACAAAGGTGAAGATCGTTAAAGGATGGTTTGAAGATACTTTTCCCACTGTTAATATTCCTAAAATTGCCCTACTGAATATTGACGCTGATTGGTATGCTTCGGTGATGTTGTGTCTTGATACTTTCTATGATGCCGTGGTTCCAGGGGGTTTCATCTCCTTTGATGACTATGGCCATTGGCCAGGATGCAGAAAGGCCGTAGATGAATTTTTTGAAAAACGGCAATTATCTTATAAATTACACGAAGTTGATTATACGGCTAGATGGATTCAGAAACTTTAGGATCACTTTTTTAATTAACAACAGTTTAGAGGAAACCAAACAAGAATCATGCCTACCATAGATTGGCTCAAACAAGAATTTGATTATGGATACGATAGCGGTGACGTGCTATCCTTAGTCCCCAATGACACTCGGAAACAAGAAGAAAAATTGATAGGGGGATGTTACCGAGAGGTTTTTCTCAAAGCTATCCTTCCTCACGTTAGACCAGATGCCAAAGTCTTAGAATTAGGTCCGGGAAAAGGATCATGGTCAAGAGCGATTTTAAAATATATTCCTGAAGGGGAATTACAGGTTGTTGACTTTCAGGACGTTAAACAATGGCTTCACCCCGAAAATTATGGGGGGAGATTGATTTGTCGTCTTGCTGAGGATAATTCCTTTTCTAGAGTGGAAGATAACTATTTTGATTTTTTTTGGTCTTTTGGAGTTTTATGTCACAACAATGTAGACAATATTGCCGAAATCCTCAAAAATGCTTTACCCAAGGTTAAACCAGGAGGGTTGGCCGTTCATCAATACGGAGACTGGAATAAATTAGATGATTATGGTTGGGAAAAAGGAGGGGTTCCAGTTACCTTTCAACAACAACCAGACGAGCAAATTTGGTGGCCGCGCAATAATCGAGCAACCATGTATTCTGTTGCCCAACAAGCGGGATGGAGCGTCGTTACGGCTGATTTAGGACTGGTGGAACGGGATTCCATGATGGTTTTACGTCGTCTTCCTTAACCTTTAGCAACCCTATTTTTCCTTAAAATTACCCTTAATGATTTACAGAAAATAATGGTATATTCTGCACCTATCGTTCTGTTTATTGGTCATCGTCCTCAGTTGACCGAAAAAATTCTCAATGCGATCACTCAAGTTCGTCCTCAAACCCTATTGATCTTTGCCAATGGTTCTCCGTCTCCCGAAACAGAAGAAAAATGTCAGCAAACGCGGGAACTGATCGAACAAATCAACTGCGAAACTCAGGTGTTAACCCATCTGTGTGACACCTATTTAGATCCCCCTCAAAGAATGGCAACGGCCTTAGATTGGATCTTTTCTCAGGTAGAAGAAGTGGTTATTTTAGAGGAAAGTTGTTATCCTTCCCTAAGCTTTTTTGCCTTTTGTGAACGCTTATTAACCGATTATGGCCAGGATGAAAGAATCAGCCATATTAACGGAATTAAGGGACATCAACAACCATCTGTCACAGAAACTAGCTATGATTTTTCTCAATACCCTCACTATTTAGGTTGGGCTACCTGGAAACGGGTTTGGCAGCATTATGATAGTAAATTGAAACAGTGGCCACAATTGTACCATCAAGGGTTACTCAAAGGGCTATTTGCTGATCCCCAAGAACAGGAATATTGGACAAGACAACTCAAAGCCAGTTTTCAGGGAGAATTAAAAGATGGAACCTTAGACTGGAACTTAGCCTGTTGGTCCCAACATGGTCTAGCCATTACTCCGTCTGTTGATCTGGTTTCTGCTTTAGAGAAAGAGGAATATCCTAGTTTTTATCCTACGGTTGCTCATGGATCTGAACCTTTAATCCAAGGGAACCAATCAACCCTTAATCATCCTAAATATGTATTACCCAATCAGAGCAGCGATCAGCAAATTTTTTCCCAATTCTTAGCAGCTGATCCCGGGTTTAATATTTACCAGCAATTACAACAAAAACGAGAAGAATTAGAGCAAACCCATCTAAAAAGAGAACAGGAAATCGTACAATCTCAGTATCATGAGGTTTACAGTAAGATATCTCAATTAAGAGAACAACTTCAACAAGGACAAAGGATTGTTGAAGCTATGGAATCGAGTAAATTTTGGAAAGTACGTCAAAAATGGATTAAGTTCAAAGAAAAGGCCTTACAATTTTTGGGCTTATCTCCTCAATCTAAAGATCAGCAATCTTCAAATAAAATCTTAGGCTTGTCTTTTTTAAGAAAATTAGTTAACACATAACCGATAACAATGAAATACCTTAATCTAGGCTGCGGTTCTCACTTTCATCCTGACTGGACAAATGTTGATTTTGTCTCAACTCAAGAAGGGGTAATGGCCCATGATTTACGTCAAGGAATTCCCTTTGAAGATGCTTCTTTTGATGTAGTTTATCATTCCCATGTCCTCGAACATTTTACCCAAGGAGAAGCTGAACGATTTTTAGAAGAATGTCACCGTGTTTTACGGCCAAAAGGGTTAATTAGAGTCGTTGTTCCTAACTTAGAAAGCCTTGCCAAACTATACCTTAAATATTTAGAAGAAGCCAGCCAAGGGTCAACCGAAGCAATGGCTAAATATGATTGGATTTTACTAGAAATGTTTGATCAAGTCGCCCGTCATCAATCTGGGGGGGAAATGGCTATGTATTTAGCCGATGAAAATATTCCTAATGAATCTTTTATTATTGAAAGGATTGGCATAGAAGGAGAAAATTTAATTCAGTTATTGCGTCCCCTCAAAGATCAAATACCTCCTCCTTTTTCTTTTAATCCCAAAACCGATGATTTTGATGAAGTTGCCTTAAAAGTCGGTAAATTTCGCCTCAGTGGAGAAGTTCATCAATGGATGTACGATCGCTATTCTTTAGAACGTATTTTAACGAAAACTGGCTTTACCGATGTGAAAGTTTGTGAGGCCCATGAGTCAAGAATCACGAATTTTGAGGAGTTTGGTTTAGATGTCACCAAAGAAGGTCGAATTCGTAAACCAGACTCTTTATTTGTGGAAGCAGTTGAGTCTCGTCCTAATTATTGGAGACAAGTATTTGTCTCCCGAAGTAACCAAACAGAAGCCCTCAAAGTCGTCCAGTTAAACACCATTGATGTCGGTGGAGGGGCTGCTAGGGCTGCCTATCGTTTACACAAGGGACTACAACAAGTCGGACAACAATCTCTACTATTAGCTAAATATAAGCTTTCTACGGATGATACGGTAGGTGTTGTTCAATCTTTGCCATCCTCGGATACGACGCAAACAGACCCTTTTACAGCTTTACAAGCCCATTATATCAACGAAAATCGCACGGATTTATCTAATACTCTATTCAATTTTCCCTATCCTGGATGGGATATGAGTCAAGTGGAAGAAGTGCAAACGGCTGATATTATTCAGTTACATTGGGTGGCCATGTTTCAGTCCCCTCAAACTCTGAAACGGTTAGCTAGTTTAGGTAAACCCATTGTTTGGACACTTCATGATATGTGGGCGTTTACAGGAGGATGTCACTATTCTGCTGGATGTGAGGGGTATCAAGTAAATTGTGATAATTGTCCTCAATTAAAAGAGGATAAATTTGGTTTAGCAGCAGCTATTTTACAAGATAAATTAGATTTATTATCAGGCGTAAATTTAACCCTTGTTACTCCTAGTTATTGGTTAGCAGATTGTGTTCGTAAAAGTGCTTTATTTAAACATCAACGAGTTGAAGTTATTCCTAATGGCGTGGAAACGAATCGATTTATTCCTATTCCAAAAACAAAAGCGAAAGAAAGTTTAGGCATTAAACCCAATAGCTTTACTTTATTAATTGGTGCGGATAATGGTAATGAAAAACGCAAGGGCTTTGATCATTTCCTCAAATCCCTTGAAGTTTGTTTAGAAGATGAAAAATTTTTTATTGCAGTTCAACAGGAAAAAATTAAATTATTGTCGTTTGGATTACCTAATGATCAACTGAATTCTCTGAAAATTTCTGTGGTTTCTTTAGGACAAATTAAGTCTGATGATAAGTTGGCTGAAGTTTATTCAGCAGCCGATATTTTTGTTTTACCTTCCTTAGAAGATAATCTACCTAATACCATGTTAGAATCCATGAGTTGTGGTACTCCTGTGGTGGGATTCCAGGTAGGTGGTTTACCTGATTTAGTTCAGGATAATATCACTGGAAAATTAGTGCCAGCAGGGAATTATTCTGCTTTAGCTGAAGCGATTTTAACGGCTTTCAAAACACCAGAAGAACGAGCCAAAATTGGAGAAAACTGTCGTCAATTAATTGAAGAAAAATACTCTCTCTCAGTACAAGCTAATGCTTATTTAAAACTCTACAAAGAGTTACTTGATGATCATCCATTGAAAGAGTTAGAAAGAGAACAAGCAGTTACATCTGAAGTTAAATCTCTAGACAAAAAAATAAAAGGAATTTTTGTTCCCGTTGACACCGCACTTAATTCGGTTTCTAGTTCTGTACTAGAGTCAGTATTACGTTATTCCTTATCACAAGAATTAAGCCAAACTCAAAAGAAAATGGAAACGATTATCCAATCCCATCAACAAGAAATTAATCAATATCAACAATCTCAGGATTTATCAGTTGAGATGCAACAGTATCAACAACAAATTCAAAGCTTAACAGAAGAACTCGAAGCCATGAAAACCAGTAAATTCTGGAAACTGCGATCGCTGTGGTTTAAGATTAAGAAAAAATTAGGCTTACCTATTGACTGAAGTTGATTAAGACAAAAAATAGCATCACGTTGTATTGATATAATTTTAGATTTTTTCAAATCTACAGCTATGAAAATAAAGATCCCACTAAAATCCCAACAGAACCTAGTATTAAATTTACCATCTCCAAGTGATTATCCTGCTTTTTTTGTTTTTTCTTTACACAAAACAGGAAGTGTTTTGTTAAATCAAATCATTATTGATATTAGTAATTATCTTGGTATTCCAATAATTGATATACCTAGTAGTGCTTTCTCACAAGGAATTAGTTCAGATCAGTGGATCAATGAAACACAGCTATGTAAAAATATTCAAGATGGTTATTGTTATATAGGTTTTAGAGCAATGCCTCTTTTTATGAAGGATTTAACACTTTTAAAACTCCGTAAGAAAATTCTACTTGTTAGAGATCCTAGAGACATTCTTGTTAGTCATTTTTTTTCAGTCGCTTCTAGTCACATTCTTCCTAAATATGGAAATGCAAGAGAAATGTTATTATCCTCTCGTCAAGAAGCATTGAGATTGACTATTGATGAGTATGTTATTGATAAAGCATCAATTTTTTTAAGAAATTGGAATAATTATCATAGATACTTGACTTTTAATCAAGATTTGAAACTTTTTCGGTATGAAGATGTTATTTTTAATAAAGAACAATGGATTATTGATATACTCTCATTCCTTGAGTTAAATATTCCTGAAAAAAATATTAAAACTCTAGCCAGTAAATACGATATTATACCAACTAAAGAAGACCCAAATAGTCATATTAGAAAAGTAGCTCCTGGAGATCATAAGGAAAAGCTCAAAACAACAACAATTGAGATTTTAAACAATTTATTCTCAGAAATTTTAACACAATATAATTACCTTCAATAACTATCATGAAAATATCAATCATTACAGTTTGCAAAAACGCTGAAAAAACCATAAAAAAAGCCATAGAAAGTGTCATTAATCAAACTTATTCAGACCTTGAATATATCGTGATTGATGGCAACTCCGATGATAAAACTAAAAAAATCATTGAGCAATATAAAACACAGATAAATAACTGGATAAGTGAACCTGATACTGGCATTTACAATGCTATGAATAAAGGTATCAAAATAGCCACAGGAGACTTTATTTATTTTCTTAATTCTGATGATTATTTACTAGATAATGATGTCATTCAAGATGTAGTTAATTACCTAAGTGACCATCCTAATTGTGATATTATTTATGGCAATTTAGAAGCACGAGATAAAGATAATACTATCATTGTTAAACCCCCTCAACCTGAGAAAATTTTAGAGTGGATGATCTATGGTAGTATGCCTCATCAAGCTACATTTACTAAAGCTAATATTTTTGAAAAATATGGTTTATTTAATGAAGATTATAAGATAGTTGCTGATGTTGAATGGTATCTCAATCTTTTACAATATAATGACATTAATTGGCATTATTATCCTAGAACAATAGCATCTTATGCTCTCGATGGTTTATCGACTAAAGATATTAAATTAACGAGGGTAGAATATTGGCAAGTTCATAATGCTGCTCAAGTTTATCAAGGAAATGATTGGGATAAAAAAAGACTATTAAAATATCAAGATATTATTTTATATTTTGAAGAACAATTAATATTATCTAAAAAAAATAATGAACAATTACAGAAAAAAATAGATAATGTTAATAATAAATTTCAATCTTCTCAAACCTTAGTAATTGAGCAAAAACATAAGATACAAGAACTTCAACAAGAATTAGAAGCAATGAAAACCAGTAAATTCTGGAAATTAAGAGCTTTGTGGTTTAAACTAAGGAACTCCTTACGTTTTTAGCAAAGGATTATTCAGTTTTTTAATGCCAATTGTCGGTAGTGTATCATATTTAGCTCCATTTTCACTACTTAAATAACACTACCTAAACTTTATTATATCTTTTAGTTATGAAAAAATTTATTATTATCGATCACTCTCTTTGTAATCTTCAAGGACATCATTACGAATGTAGTATATCCGTTGGTGAAGCAGCAGCTAGACAAGGATATGAACCAATAATTATTGCTAATAAGACATTTCCAAGCTCATTACATCCTGATAATATACAAGTAATTTCAGCTTTTGAAGTTGATTGGTTTGATAACCCAGTTTCTTCAAAAAAAACAACTAAAATATTGGATTTTTTTGACTTTTTACAAAATAATCTTGTAGAAAAATTATCAGAAAAACTTAACAATAAATTTCAATTTTACTTTAGATATTGGGAATTAACTAAACCTAAATTAAAACTACTTTTAGAAAAAATTCAAGGAAGCACCTCAAGATTAATTAATTGGATACAAGAAGATATTGAGTTGTTGCGTTCGATTCCTTTTTCTAATACGTTATGGGGAATCTTTAAAATTATTTGGGGTTTAGTTAGATATATATTAGCTATATTTTTTAGGAAAATAACTCAAATATTAATTAAACTATTAACACCAAAAACTGAAAGTTTTAAAGAAACATTATCCCAAGTTTTAAAAGAAATCAAATTAACTTCAAATGATGAAGTTTTTATTCATACAATCGGTATTTACCAAGTTGAAGAAGTTTATCATTATTTAGCTTCTGCTGATCTATCTAAAATGCCTCGATTTCATATTCTACTACGTCGAGATATTGATGATCCTTTAGTCGTTTATGCACCAGGAATGGGTTTAAAATCAATTTTTGATCAATGTTATCAATCTCAATTATGGCCGAATAAAATACAGTTTTATACCGATACTGATGATTTAATTAAACGCTACAATAGTTTAAGTCAAGTAAAATTACAAAAAATACCTATTCCTTTTAGACAAGAAAAATTAAAACAAATAACAGAAAAATTAAACACAGATAAACCAATTTATGTTGTTTATTTAGGTGACGCAAGACCAGAAAAAGGCTATCATTATTTACCTACTATTGTTGAATCTTTATGGACAGATTATATTCAACCTGGCAAAATTAAATTAACCATTCAATCTAATTTTAGTATTGAAGGAGGGGAAGGGTTAATTCCTCAATCTCGCTTAGCTTTAGAAAGATATCCAGACAGCAAAGTAAAGTTAATTAAAAATGCGATGTCTGCTGATGATTATTATCAACTTTTAGCAGAAGCTGATGCTTTAGTTTTACCGTATGATTCTAATAGTTATCGCTTCCGTACTTCAGGAGTATTAACAGAAGCTTTAGCAGCAGGAAAACCAGTTATTGTTCCTGAAAATAGTTGGTTAGGAAAGCAAGTAGACTCATCAAGAGCAAGTCTGTATCAAAACCCTGATGACATACCTAAAAAAGTTATTGAAATTGTCGAAAATTTACCTCAATTTTCAGATTCAGCTAGAGAATTTGCTAGGGGATGGTTGGAACAAAATTCCCCCGACAATTTAGTTAAAACTTTATTGTCAAATAAGGATAGTATTGAAGTTAATAATGTAGAATCTAATCAATCAGAAATTGAGACAAATAATGAAATAATTTCTAAAAATATTCCTAAAGCAATTCCTAAAATTCTTTTAGTTATAGAAAGTGATTTTTTATTAGATCAAAAAACGATTGAGCCTTCATTTCTTAACTATCTTGAATACTTAGGCCTTTGTGGTTATGATGTTTATGGACTATTTTTTACCAATAAACAAGAAAGAAAAGGTGATAATTATGAACCTTTTTATCATCAAATCTCTCCAGTGATTGATCGACTTTTTCAAGAATTTTGTGTTAACCTAAAACAAAGATGGATTGTTAATTATTCTTCCCCTAATGTTATTCCTTATAATTTTAATACAAAAGAATATATAAAAGAAGTTTTAGACAAAAAAAATAGCTTAAAAAGAGATTTAGTTGAACGATATCATTTAAGTATTCCATCAGATTTAAGTCAATTGCTACAAACTAATCAATTTGATATTATTTCTCTCAATTCTATTGTTAGTTATAGTATTATTGACCGATTTAACATAACACAATCTTCAGTAATTTGTGAAATTCCTGAGATTCTTTCTTATCGATATGCTGTTAACAATAATCGAGATATTGACGAGCATGAATATCAATTAGAAGGTCAATTCTTGAATCAATGTGATGCCTTAATTTTTCATCATCAATATGAACTTGAAAAAATAAAAGAAACCGTTAATAAATCTCAAGGATATGTTATTTATGATTATGAGAATTTAGATAAAAGTGATTATTTTCAAACAATGGATAAGGTGTTTGAATCTTTACTTAATGATAGGGCAAGACCTTTAAAAGCAACAGGTAAAAAAGTAGCTATTTTATATCCTTGGGGAGATATTTTAGAGCGGAAAAGTGGGGCAAGTAAACGAGTTGGCTTACTCATTGATTATTTGAAATCACAATCTTATCAAGTTTGGTTGTTTACCACAGGAGATGCCAAAGACTTTAGAGAAGATGCCGTACATTACACCTATTATCAGCAAGCTTATGAAGATTATTGTTTAGTTAATGATATCTATAAAGATGCTTATCAATCTTGGTACGATGTTCTAAATTTTAATGATGATAACTTATCTAAAGTTTCAGAAACATCAAAAGAATCTGACCACTGGTTACCTTGGATTTATTATCAATATCGCTTTGATTCAGGATTTATTAATTGGGTTAAAAAACTAGCAGAATGGGCAGATACAGTTATCTTAGAATATCCGTTTTGGGCGTTAACCGTTGGAGATATTTGTCATCAACATAAAACTCAATTAATCATTACAGCACATGATATCTTAGCCCAACAACTTGACGAAAATACCTTGATAGGAAAAATTGCTTTAGCTGAAGAAATTAAAGCCTTGAAACAAGCGGATCATCTGATCTCTGTTTCTCAAGATGATCAAGCTTTTTTAATGCAATATAAATTATCTTCTACACTGATTCCTAACCCAGTTAATATTGATCAAGGCACTGATGAAACCTTAGAAGAACATTTATCATTTAAGAGTATAGAAAAACCCTTCTGTTTATTTGTTGGTAGTCGCCATGAACCTAATATACAAGCTGTCAAACTCATTCAAAAAATAGCCAAAGATTTTGCTGTTGAATATCCTGATATTTCTTGTCAGTTTATTGTTGTGGGAAGTTGTTGGGAACCCGAAGAAAATAATAATTTTATCGCCCTTGGAAAAGTCAGCGATCAAGACTTGACATGGTTATATCATCATGCAGCCTTGATTCTATCACCCATTCTATCAGGCACAGGAACCTCTCTAAAGACAGTTGAAGCCATGGCCTATGGAAAAGTCCTTTTAGGAACCAGTGTCGCCTTTCGAGGTTATCCTGTGGAGTCTGGAAAAGAAGGCATTATCTGCGATCGCTTAGATGAATATGTCCCTTTAATCGCTAAGCTGTTAAATGATGGTGAGAAACATCAAGAAATTGGGGAAAACGCGAAGCAATTTAGCGAAAATTATGATTATCGTCGTTTATATTCTTCTTATTATGATCTTATTTAATCTGTTTCAAAATCAACTTTATTATAAACGTCTCTCAGGTCAATTTCAAAAGGAATAGACATTAGGGATAAGATTGTATCTTCTCCTTCATATTCTGAAAAAATCCACTTATTCGGTTCAGTTTTATAATAATGATCTAGATGTATTTTATCTTGATCAATGAGAATATATTCTTGAAAACTAGGGACATTTCTATAGGCAGCAAATTTATCCCCAATATCATATTTTTTAGTAGAATCTGATAACACTTCTGCCACAAATAAGGGATTAATAATCGTATCTTTACCCCCTTCTTGTAATTTTATTTTACCCTGAATAACCATCACATCAGGATAAGCATAGATGCCTTTTTTCGGTATCCAAATCCGTTGATCGGCAACAAAAACCCGATAAGGTTGATCCCTCAGTACAAAGTTTAGAGAACCACTTAAATTAAGGCAAATTTGGTTATGGTTAGGTGTTCCACCGGTTACGGTAACAATTTCTCCATTAATATATTCATGACGATTTTCTGAATTCATCTCTAATTCTAGGTATTCTTGAGGGGTATAATAGCGTTGTTGTTGTGCTTGCATCATCATTAATAGTAACTCCCGTTATTTTTTTTCTAGTTGACTTGAGGCGATCGCTGTTAATTCTAATTTCTATCTTCTGGTTTAAAATCTACTTTATTAGTTAAAAAGGTGGGTTATTACCGACAATTAGATCCTGGTAATAACCAAGTTTCTAACTGTCTAACCCACCCGATAAGATACTGCTATGGGGTTGCCAGCAGTTGGTTGCTTGCATTATTGAGCCACTTTTTCTCTGTCTTTTTCAGCTAAGAATTTTTCTAATTCTGTCAAAGCATCCGCATCTACTTTTGTTTGCATCGGACAGAACTTGGGTCCGCACATGGAGCAAAATTCAGCCGTTTTATAGATATCTGCGGGTAACGTTTCATCATGATATTCCTTAGCCCGATCAGGATCTAACGATAGCTCAAATTGACGGTTCCAATCGAAATTATAACGAGCTTGGGAAAGTTCATCATCTCTATCCCTAGCCCCTGGACGATGACGAGCAATATCGGCTGCGTGTGCTGCTATTTTATAAGCAATTAAGCCATTTCTCACATCCTCTGCATCTGGTAACCCTAAATGTTCTTTCGGGGTCACATAACACAACATTGCCGTCCCGTACCAACCAGCCATCGCTGCGCCGATCGCCGAGGTAATATGGTCATAACCTGGCGCAATATCTGTCACCAGAGGACCTAACACATAGAAAGGTGCTTCAGAACACTCTTCCATCTGCTTTTTCACGTTAAACTCGATCTGATCCATCGGCACATGGCCAGGACCTTCAACCATCACTTGTACGTCATGTTCCCAAGCACGACGGGTTAATTGTCCCAAGGTTTTCAACTCTGCCAATTGTGCTTCATCAGACGCATCGTGAGTACACCCTGGTCGTAACGAATCCCCTAAACTAAAAGAAACGTCATATTTCTTAAAGATTTCGATAATTTCATCAAAATGGGTATAAAGAGGATTTTGTTGATGATGATGTAACATCCAACGAGCAATAATACCTCCCCCACGAGAGACAATACCCGTTAAACGACTTCTCACTAAGGGCAGGTGTTCGATTAAAATACCTGCATGGATCGTCATATAATCTACCCCTTGTTGGGCGTGTTTTTCGATGATGTGCAGAAAATCATCAGGGGTCAGGTTTTCGATATTACCATGAACGCTTTCTAACGCTTGGTAGATGGGAACCGTACCAATAGGCACAGAAGATGCTTTAATAATGGCAGTCCGAATGGTATCTAAGTCTCCCCCACCGGTAGATAAGTCCATCACCGTATCAGCACCATATTTAACCGCTAGATTGAGTTTAGCCACCTCTTCATCTAGATCAGATGAGTTCGGGGAAGCCCCAATATTGGCATTAACCTTACACTTAGAAGCAATACCAATACACATCGGTTCTAAGTTAGTATGGTTGATGTTTGCAGGGATAATCATCCGCCCCCGTGCCACTTCTGCGCGAATTAATTCAGGGGGTAGATTTTCCCGTTTGGCCACATAATCCATTTCTTCGGTAATAACGTCTTGACGTGCGTAATACATCTGAGAGACATTGCTCTGTCCCTGACGCTTGGCAACCCATTGTGTTCTCATACTTTGATACCTCTATAAACAGCTTCCCTACGCTGGTATTACCCAGTCTCAGGTTCTAAGGGTCTTTCTCAGCCTTATTCCACAGACACCCCTAGCTATAGACACATTTTAGCATTGATACTGAGATGTTTTTATAAAATTTTTACACAACCTCTTGCATTTCTCAAAAATGTTTGCTATGCTAGTTAAGCACTAAAAAAATAAGTGCCTTAGCCGGGATAGCTCAGTTGGTAGAGCAGAGGACTGAAAATCCTCGTGTCGGCGGTTCAAGTCCGCCTCCTGGCATCTAACTATAACCACTATAACCCACGATTCATAAAGGTTTCAAGGACTCAAGGGAGGAGTTTTTTTCCTTGGGTCTTTAAATTTTTGGGTATTTTTAGACACATTAGAATTGACTTATTAGTAGTGATAATTTTTTGGTTCAATTCTTGTATTTTTGTTTTTCTTGAATAGCTGATAACCCCTAATTTCTATGATTAAAGTAGTCAAATAGCTTCATTTTGCTCTAAATACAAAAACGCCTGAAAATTCATAAACACTTCTCGGATTTGTCTAACCTCTCCTAATTCATTGATGGCATCGTTAATACTGTGATATTTTAGCTCCAAGAGTTGAGGTAACTTTTCTTGAGCAAGTTCCCTTACTCCTTCACGGATGTATTGATGTGAACATTCATCAATGATAATGAGGTCGAAAAAGTCGGGGGGATATTCTCCAAAGTTGGGGGTAGGTTCTTCCTTTCCTTTGGTTTCCGTCATAAAGGTTTGAAAGATGGTAAAGAAGACGCTGCCATTTTTGGGGACTTTTCCTTTTTTAGCGATCGCTTCTGGATCTATTCGTACTAAAGCATCGGCTTGAAATGCAGAAAAGGCTCTGAATGCTTGATTAGCGAGGGTGTTACGATCTGCTAAGAAGAGAATACGAGGGCGACGGAGTTCGGCTCCGCTCACTCCTCTTCGGTTGTTCCAGCGACTATGAAACAGTTTCCAGGCTATTTGGAAAGCAATACAGGTTTTTCCTGTTCCTGTGGCTAGGGTAAGCAACATTCTATCTTGCTTATTAGCGATCGCTTCTAATACTTTGGTAATGGCATTATGTTCAAAGGGGATGACTGCAAAGCGATCGCGCCATTGGTTATCCTCACTATTCGATGACACCCCAACCCGTAGCATGGAGGGCAGGATCTATTAATTCGGCTCTAGTATCAGCTTCGTTCATTAATATTTTTAGCTATTTTTTTCTAACCAGTTTGATAAGTCGGCTTCTGTTTTAAAGTCTAATAAAGCTTCTCCTAAGTCTTCTAGGGTAGTTAATGGTAATTGACGGATTTTTTGTTCTAACTCTTCAGAAATAACACCTATTCGGCGATTTAGAAGACGTAAAACAAATGATATTCCTTCTTGTTGTCTTCCTTCTTGTCTTCCTTCTCGTTTGCCCTCGTCTCTAATTTCTTGGTAAATTACGGATTCTTTCATGATGTCATTCCTTAATAGTCGTTGAATGATAGTCTTATCTAATAATAACCCAGCGAGAATGGCGGTTGATGCTGCAATATTACTTTGTGTGGATAAATTGTCTATTGTTTCTATTTTTTCTACTATTTTTTTTAAGGTTTCTTCTCGGTTATTCTCTTGACTTAACACAGCAAAGGGATATAAACCAGGGGTTTCTAGTAGGGTTTCTGTGGGGGTTTCCCATAAACGAATTACGTTAAATTTATGATAGGTATTTCTTAAGTTTAGTTCTTCTTGTCTCACTAAAGATGATGAACTTTCTAACAAATAAATGACCACTTGATGAATGTCTAAGTTAGGATATTTTCTGTGTAATCTTACGGCATAGTCTAACATCCTAAAGGGTATTTCTTCTGATGGTTTAGTCTGGAATTCTATGTGTAAAATAACCTCATCTGAACCCAAAAAGATGACGCTATCTGCTCTTATGGGTTCTAAGGATAGTTCTGATGGTTTTATTTCTGTTAAGGGGATGGCTTTTCCTATTAACCATTTAGCTACATCTTGGGAATAGTTAGCTGCAATAAATTTACAGGTTGAATCATACATTATCAGTTATCAGTTATAATTTTAATGGGTTTAATTGATTTTGTCTTTGCTGCTTGATTTTTCTCATTTTTTCTCGTTGTGGTGACGGGGTTTTTAAGGATTCTTGATAATGAATTTCTTTCCAGGTTTTAATTCTGTTTAAGTAAGCGTCTATTTCTGTTTTTTTATGGAGATAATAGAGGATGGTGGCGTGTATTTTTTCTAAACTTAAGTCAGGATAAACTGCTTTTATTTCTTCTGGGTTATAACCTTCTAAGTAATAAAATAAGACGTTATCAATGCCAATTTTATGACCTTTTATTCTGATATCGTCTTCTGATATAAATGTAAAATAGTCTTCGAGTTTCATGATGGTTTCTCCTAGTTTATAAGTCAGTTAATTAGAGTTATGGGTCAATTTGCCAGAGTTTGGTGATAGCATAAGCATCAAAAGCTGAATCTTTACTAATAATTGTCAGATTTTCTACTAAACTTTGGGCAATAATTAATCTATCAAAAGGATCTCTATGATATAAAGGTAAAGTCGAAATTAAGTTTAAATGGTCTAAAGAAATGGGCAAAATTTCGATGTCATTTAGTTTGATTTGTTCACTAATAAAATTTGTATATAGTTTCGGTAAAGTTAACTTACCAATATTAACTTTAATTGCTATTTCCCAAAGACTAGCAACACTTAATAATAAATCAACATCAGATTCAAGTAAGTTAAAAAGTTGTTCTGGTATTTCGTCACTATCGTTAACAAACCAGAGAAACGTATGAGTATCTAATAAATATTGCATTACATATATTCGGAAAATTCGGGTAATGGTTCATCAAAATCTGTAGTCATTTTTATTAACCCTTTAGCAGTGCCACGATGACGGCGTTTTGGAGTTGGTTGATTGATTCTGGTTAGTTTATACATCGGTTGAGCATTTTTGGTAATGATTATCTCTTGATTCTCTGTGGTTAATTTTTCTAAGATTTCGGGATTTTCTTGTATTTGTTGTAGTTCTATTTTCATGATTTTTTGATTGTTTAATTAAAGAAAATGAGTAACTCTTTATGTTATTTATTATGACAAAAATAGTTATTAAATTCAACTATTTTGATTGTTTGTCTAAAGTTTATAAGGTGATCATGCAGCCTCCTTCTTAACAGTGGGGTTGGTGAGTTCTCCTGTAAATGCTTTTTGTAATATTGATTGTTTTAGTTCTTTTAAGGCTTCTATTTTTTGCTTACATATGGTTTCTAGGTGTTGGGTTTCTTCTTGTAATTCTGTTAAGTTTTTGATAATTATTTTCTGTTCTTTAACTGAGGGAAGAGAAATCTGTAGAGATTTTACAAAAGTTACTTTGACACCCTGTACTGTAGCTCCTGTACCTGCATTTATAATTATTTTAGCGATGCTTTTAAACCACCAAAATAAAAATCTAACTAGGAGTTGATCGCTATTTTTTGGGACAATACCTCTTAAATCTTGATTAATAGCTGTATCCTGTGCGAGTAAACAAATTTTACCTAATCCAACACGAGTGGCAATAACAACATTACCTTTTTTAATTATATTTGTTGCACTTTTCTTAACAGCTTCTTCTGTTATTTTATATTCTGTTTGGGAAAGTATATCACTTTTCATATCTCTAACAGTAGCCCAGTATATTTTGCCTGTATAAAATTCTTGGTTTTGTTTAGATGGAGTTCCTCCACCAATAACATGACAAACATCCCCTAACTTCTTCTCAACCCAATCATCACCCTTATTAATAAAAATAGAATTTAAGTAACTCTCAAAAATTTCACGGGCGTTGGCGAGGTTTTTTTCTGTATTTTCAATCGCTTTATCTATTCCTTCAAATGCTTCATCTAGTATTGCTACAATTTGTTTTTGTTCTTCGAGTGGGGGAAGATGAATAGGAAGTTCACGAACAGCAGATATTCTCACCCTTGGTCGTGTTGTTCCTTTTTGCTGTGAATAAATCTTTCAGAGGAACTGTTTTCCCTCCATAGGTATCATCGAGATTCTTAAACGCTTGCTCGAACATGAAACGCCCAATATATTCCTAACAGATCATATCATAATCCTTATTTTGCCTACGAACCAGGAAAGGGTCAATAGAACCGTAACTTTTCTCTCTCTTAATTATCCTCTGCAAACATAGCTCCTCTCTGATTAATAATGGGCCAATCTTCGTTTTCTCCTCCAATAATTAACTTTTTAATGACGATGAATTCTTGACTTAATTGAGTTAAAGCATTGATCAAAATATCGAGAGCAATTAAATCACTGGTTCCGAGATCAAACCAACAACGACCCCAAACCCCTTCGTATTCAAACTCAGCCATATTGTGCATTGGGGCCATCATCATTTCATCAGAAACTTGGGTATTATACTCCATATAACTAATTTCAACCCCCATATCTTGCACCTGGAGATTTTCAGCATTGAACCCACCCAATTTACCTAAATAAAACCAGGAATTAAACAGCTCTTCTATGTACTGTTTTTCCATAGGAGAAGGAACGGTTTCAAACTCTAACCAAATCCAAACATCAAAAGGGTTAAACTCTCTGAATTGAACTTCCATAATAAAATCAACTAAGAAGCAACATCACTACTTCTATTATTAAACTTCCATAAAGCACTGGACACCCAATTAGTAATAATATGAGCGGCAATGGGAACTAATAAATTATCGGTGACTAAAGCACTATAACCTAACCCAAATCCTACGATAGTTGCCCAAACCACATACGGCCATTGTTGGGAACCACTTAAATGTAATACCCCAAACACTAAACTAGACAAAATTACTGCTAATAAATCGTAGCCTAAGGCCGGTAGCATCACCCCACGAAACAATAATTCTTCACTGAGACCAGGTAATAAACCTAACCAAATTAAATCAGGCCAAACTAAGGGTTTTAAAACCAATTGTAAATAAGAATCTGCACTTTGACGATAAGCCGGCCACAAACGATAAATAATACTACTGGCAACAATAATGATCCCGGCTAAAGCAACACCAAATAATAGACCATTTTTAGAAAATTGAATCTTTAATAAAGCAATTGAACCAAAATATTGCCAGACCTTAGCTATGATTAATAAAATAATTGCCGTTACTCCCATAACCACTAAAATTTGGGTACGGGTTAACGGTTCCATATCGGACGAATTGGGATTAGTCACAGGCTTGAGAAAAAGAGGAAATAACAGGACGTAAGGCATCAATACTAATGCCAGCTTGATGAGCGACCAAGACACCCAACGCCTCTAAATACGAGTTTACCGCAATTGCCTCCATTCCTAAGTCTTCAGGGGTCACATTAAGAGTCGTTGTATTGTCCCTAACGGTGATTATACGGGTGTTACGTTGACTAAAACTCAGCATAGCACTGCCACCACAACCTGTCTGGGGAATCACCAAAGCATCCACCTCATCAGCCCAAATACTATTGGTTTGAGGTTGGGCGACAAATTGGGGCGCACGACTTAACCCCACTAATACACAGGGCAAAAAAGTGTAGCCTAACTCTTCTGCTGCAGCCCGAGGGGAAATGGTATCATCTATCGGTAAGGGTTCTAAAGCGGGTGCATGGGCGCAGGGAATGCGAAATTGACGAACAATCAGGTGGGAAATCACCGCTTCTGCACCAGCTAAGGGATCAACCCCTTGTCCATGACGATAATTATCTAAAACGAGACTATCTACCTCATCGGGAAACCGAACCACAACGGCGAGTGCTTCTGCTTTACCCTTAGTGATTAACTTGTCTGCAGCCCTCAGTAAACTATCGGGATGGCTAATGGTTCCCCAACTCGCGCCAGAATCGGCGGTACGCAGTTCTACCTCTAAAGGAGTATCCGTTACCATATAATCCGTTAACGTCAGTCCTAGGGTGGCTCTAGTGGCATCTGCTGCTTGAATATGACGGGTTCTTAATTCGGGTTCGATCCCTCGATCCAAAATTAATCCCACTCGGTTATGATGTACGGGTTTCAGTCCCCACTGTCCTTGGGCAAAGCGATCTAAACCATAGCCTTCCACATAAAAGGTGTTTTCTAAAGGCCAATAAAGTTGGGCCCCATTGAGGACATTGGGATGGGTAATCAGGCGATCGCAGACTTTGGCCATGGCTTTAGCTACTGGTAAAGCGTCCCCTGCATAACCGCCAATGGCCGCCCCAATCCCCGTAGGAACAATTAAAACAGCCGTATAAGGACGATGAATCATCAGTTATCAGTTATCAGTTTTCAGTTACTGTTCACTGTTGTCACAATGGCTTCTACTTGGGCGGTTTGTGTCTCTTTATCTACTTTGGTAATAGCCCAGCGTAGGGGTTCTCCCTGTTGTTGCAGGGTTGCTTCTACTTCTTTGACAGTCAAGGGGGTTTGTTGAAGATCGATTTCGGCTTCAATAAAATGGGTTGTCATGGTTGGTTTTAGCCAATAACTTACATATAGTGATCAGTGTATCAGTCTTCTTAACCTGAAGTTAGCCAAACACAAAAACAAACATCAAAACAAACATGAAAACAAACATCAAAATTAGATTTCTCTTTTATTCTGGTAATCAAGAGAGCAAAAACGAATTTTAATAAGGCAATGACGGCATATAGTTCTTTCAACCCAAACCTGTATTCTCCAACTGTGACGCTAACTAACTCCCTTCATCCTTCCATTCGTAGCAAACTCAAACGAGGAATGGATATTATTGGGGCTATAGTAGGGTTAATGATAACAGTGATAATTGCTATTCCTATTATGATTATCATGGTTATCTCCGATCCCGGTCCCCTGCTTTACAGTCAAGTTCGTTGTGGGTTACATGGCCGCCCTTTCCGAATCTGGAAATTTCGTTCTATGGTGGTTGGGGCTGATAAAATGAAACATTTAGTGAAAAATGAAGCCAAAGGACACATTTTTAAGAACACAAACGACCCTCGCATTACTTCTTTAGGCGCGTTTTTGAGAAAAAGCAGTTTAGATGAGTTTCCTCAGTTTTGGAATGTGTTAATGGGAGATATGAGTTTAGTGGGAACTCGTCCTCCTACCGTAGATGAAGTTGAAAAATACGATCGCCACCACTGGGAACGGCTTAATGTTAAGCCTGGAATCACAGGAGAATGGCAAGTTAATGGCCGCTCAAGTATCAAAAATTTTGAAGATATCGTCAAAATGGATCTTCACTATCAAAACAAATGGTCTTTATGGTATGACCTTAATCTCATTTTCAAAACCGTTCTGGTTGTTGTTAATAAAAGTGGTGCTTATTAATTTCCTCTTTCCGTTAAACAATCACACAACAAAAGGCCATCAAACTTAATGAAAAATATTTAACTAATAATTAAGAACAAAAGGGTTCTAAAACTTGAGATAAAATGGTGGCCATTGAGTCCAAACTGTATGCCTTAATACACCTTTTTCTTGCTTTTCGTCCTTGTGCTTGCGCTTCTTCTAGATGATTAAAAATCCAATCTATTTTCTTAGCTAATTGTTCGGGGGAACTAGGAGCAACTAGGTAACCAGTATCCCCTAAAATTTCAGGAATATCTCCTACTTTAGTCGCTAAAATGGGTTTAGCCATAGCCATGCCATCGGTTAATTTTAAGGGGAATTGGGCTTTTGTGGCTGGTGTATCTTGTTGGGGAACCACCACTAAATGAGCAGCAGAAACAATTTCCGGCATGGTTTGAACTGGAGATTTCGGAAGTTGAATTAACCATTTTCCCCAGGTTTCTTGTAGCTTTTTATCATAATTATCATAGGGACTACCCCCAACAATCACTAATTTTAAATCAGGATTATTGAGTTTTTCTAAGGCTATTAAAATATCCTCTACACCCTTATAAGGCCGAGGTGCGCCAGGAAACATTAAAATTTTATAGTTGTCTAAGTTGTATTTTT
>JASJDD010000082.1 GCA_030065735.1 Crocosphaera sp. | reverse complement strand
CTAGGGTATTTGTTAGCAAAAGTTCTACAAATACACTGTGGACACCAGTAACTCTGGAGACACTCAGAAGTCTAAAACTTTCTGGGTGCAAGTGAATCCCCAACTATAATCTGTGATTTAGTTGGGGTGTGTTCAAGCTAAGAATATAAAAGCTACTCAACGTAAAGCTTATGTTTTTAAGGTTTTAAATAAAGCCAATATTTATATACCCAGAACAAAAATTATAGAGCAAAATGAAATTCAGGATTACGTTTATCAGGTTTAACAAGCACAACAGGAAATCCATTCTGATTATCCCTGGCTAATGAATTAATCCTGTTAGATTCCCAATTGTCTTTAATCGTCAGGTCTATCTTCAGTAAATTGATCGATCGCCTCAACAATTCCTTCTGAATAAGGTTCAAGTATGGTAGAACAAACATGAAGATCAGCTAATGCTTGAGAAAATTCTTCAGAGTTAGGATCGGTATTTTTAAGAATTTTGATAGCGTTTATGGCTTTTTCTAGTTGTGGTTGATATTCATTGAGAAATACTTCTAATCTCTCGAATGGCGTGTTATAGATTGCTGTCATCGGTTTAATCTCCTTTCTAGTTTATCAATGTTTTGACGACAATTAGCTACTGTTTTTTCCCAATAAGCAATTAAACCTTGATCTTGATTTTCTATTGGTTTTAGCTTCTCCTGAGCAATTTTTTCTAAATGTTCTTGTAATGCTTTATATTGTCCTTCTAGTTTCTTGCGGTTTTCTTTATTTTTACCCATATAATTATTCTATCATCTAACTCATAAAGTTGTTCTAAAGGAGTAGGGTGGGTAAAGGTGATCGCTGGTTTAATTGAGCATTAAATTACAATCTTTTGTGATTAGGTGGGCAAAGTTTAGAATATTACTTGATCAACTTTAATGTCCATATTTTGCCCACCCTACAATTTATTATTTAACCTCTACAGTAATCTCATTTCCTCCTTGATATTTTGCATCTTTAACGGTTGCTGCTAAATTCCAAGTTCCCGCCATACCAAAGTTGGTTTTAACTTTAAATTGTCCAGGGGTTTCTGTAGGTTCAATTTCGACTTTAGAAATCATAGTATCTTCTCCTTCCATTGGCATTTTTGAACTAACTTCGATGTTTTCAACCGCTACAGTTTCCCCTGAAGTGTTGTCTTGAACTTCTAAAATTAATTCGACATCTCCCATAGCAATGTCTCCTTCTGGACTCACTAAAGCTACTTTAGCCATGTTTTCTGCTGTTGCTGTTGTTTCAGTTTGAGGGGCTGTTTCTGGCTGGGTTTGGGTATCAGTAGAAGGGGAACCACAAGCAACCATTAATAAACTAATAGGAAGGATTAAAGTGATAATTTTTTTCATAATGTTTTTCATTTTATTGTGTACAAAAGACAATTGATTTATATCGATATATATTTATAGCATAAATAGCAAAATAATTCAATAGTTTTAGTGTTTTTTTAGAATTGGTTATTGATAAAAATAAACATCAAACTATTTAACTAGGATCTCAAATTCTTTTTTACCTCGATAATCTTTATCTTTAATATCAACAGAAACTATCCATTTTCCTTTCATACCTAAAAATGTTTCTGCTTTAAACTTACCTGTTTCTGGCTCAGGTTTAACCTCGACTTTTGCAGTCATGGGAGCCATATTTTTCATCGGCATGGTGGCTTTAATTTCTAGCTCATTAATAGCTAAAGGTTTCTTGTTTTCGCTATCAATAACCTCAAAAATAAACTCTGCATCACCGATCTTAACTTCTGGAAAACTAACTAAATTAATACTAACGTTATTTTTATTATTTCTAATATTGTTTGAAATCAAAGTATTTTTGCCTTGATTAACCACCGTTACCGCAGCATTTTCTATCAGTTTGTGATGGCCGGTAGTAATGACTGCATCCCCTGGTTGTAGTCCTCGCAAAACCTGAATATTATTACCGCTAATCATCCCTAATGTAACTAATTTTCGAGTCGCTGTATCCCCGTTAACTACCCACACCGCAGGGTTATCCTCAAACGTTACTACAGCAGAAGAGGGAACGGTTAAGCCATTGGGTTGACGTTGGGTGATCAACTCCATTTCCACAAACTGGCCTGATCGCAACTCACCTCCAGGATTGTTAACTATTGCTTCAACGGTGACGGTACGGGTTTGACTGTTGCTTTGGGGAAAAATACTACTGACTTGACCGTTAATCGTAACGCTTGTTCCAGGAATTTTGGCAATAATAGGGGTTCCCATGCGAATTTTAGTAGCATCATGTTGCGCTACATTTGCTTGCAGCCGAATACGACTATAATCTCCTATTTTCAAGATTCCCATCCCTGGTTGTACTACCATTCCTGGATCGACTATTCTTTCTTGTACAATACCAGTAACTGGGGCTTTTATTTGGGTATAACTGGATATAACGGAAGCTGTAGCTACCTTAGCTTTAGCTTGTTGTACTTTAGCCTGATTATTGATGACTTTTGCTTCTAAACGGGCTATTTTTACCTTGGCTTCCGATAACATCGCTTGTTTAGCTTGGACTTTGCTTTCTACTACGTCATAATCATCTTGTGCGATCGCTCCTTCAGACACCAACATAGCAAATCGTTCTAATTTCTTGTTTAAATAGCCTAAATCGGCTTCTATTTGTTTTATACTATTTTTATGTTCTAATATCTCAATTTTATTAACTTCCAAAGCTGTTCGCATGGTATCTGTTTCTGCTTGCGCTTCTGCCACTTCTGTAAACAGTTCACTTGCACTAACTTGAGCTAAAGTTTGACCAGCTATAATGCGATCGCCTGGATAAACAGAATAATTGGTTAATTGTCCAGCAACTCTAGGATAAACTGTAACTACCTGATAGGGTTCAATGGTTCCAGTGTATTGGACTGTCGCTTGTAATAATTGAGGTTTAACCACTTCTACGGTTACAGGAGTGGGGTTAAACGAACCATCCACCGCCATCATTTCATCATGGGACATTTCACCATGACCACTGTGATCCATAGTAGACGATGCTGGTTTTAATTGATTGGTAACCAGAAGAATACCCCCAGTTAACGTCATAAAAACCCCTAATCCTAACGTTTTTTTACTGATGAGACTACCTAACACCTTACCAGGAAACAAACGGTTTAAGGGGGTGTTACGAATAACCAGAATCCCCATTACAACTAGAGTCCCGATGGTTAACATTCCAGGAGAAGATAAAGGGTTAAAAGATGCTTGTTCTAAGAGTAAAGAGAGGGGTTCTTCAGAAAGGAACAGTTGACCAGTATGTTGAGAGGTATCACTCATAAGTCAAAAAAAAAGGCCATAATGTTATTGATCTACCATGACAGATAAATATGAAATGAGGATGAAATCAGAATTTCATCAACATCCTATGCAAGAAGATAAGGCGATGTGTAGCACAAATATCTGGTTAATTAATATCAGACACTAGCCAACAGAAAAAATAACAAGATGCAAGATATCAGTAACCTTAAATTACATAATCGACTACCTCTTGATTGGATAATTTAACTAAGCGATCGCCTTGACCATCTTTACCCCAAATTTTCACGTCTTTGGCTGCTATATTTATGGTCTTATTTTGGTTAGTTAATAAAGTTACCTGTTGCGAATCTGCAGCCCTTATCATCCCTAATAAACTATCGCTTTTATGGGTAAATTGTAAGGCTTGTGTCCCAATATCTCCTAGTTTTGTCATCCGTAACCCTGTCACATTTAACCGTTTACCATAGCCTAATTTAGATACTAAGAAAACTATCTTATTTTCATCGAGAGTGACACAACCGACAATAGTTTCTCCGTAGCGTAATTTTAAGGCTTGATTTCCTTGGGCATTACGACCCATAATAGGAATCACTTCATCAATAACGGGAAACCGTAAAACTCGGCCACTGGACATGGCGATCACGACTTCTTCTCCTTCTTTTGTGGTCGCAATTGACTCAAGATAATCCTGATCTTTGAGTTTAATTAAGACTAACCCTCGATTCGTCAACCCTTCTAATTCTGATAATTGAATCCTTTTGATTTTTCCCTGATTTGTCAATAATAATAAATCCTTATTTTTGGGATTATCTGACAAGAAGAAAAGGGAGACAACTTTTTTACTATCCCGTTGTGCGCTTTTGGGTAATAAACTTAGCAAAGAAATAGGTTGAATATCAATAGGAGGAACTTGCGAAACGTCAACAGGATAAGCCTTTCCGATATCAGTAATAGCAACAAATTGCTCCCTTTCTTGGATAGTTTCACTATAAATTGGAACATGATTATCAGGAACGTGATTATCAGGCGATCGCCAGCAAATTGTCCCTTGATAAGTCATTTCTAAGATGGCATTTTTCGGAGGAGTTTGGGGAGTAAACAAACTAAAAGGTTGATTTATTATTTCCGTTTCTTTGTTTAAAGTTGAAGGAATTTTATCTTGACTTTTGCTTTGTTTTTGAGATGTTTGGGTTGTTTTAGAGTGACTTTTTTGGGCAGTTGTTTTAACGATACGAGTTCGTCTTTTGTCTCCATATTTACGTTTTAGAGAGCGCAATTCTTTCTTTAATACTTTTAAGAATTCAGGACGATTATTTAACAGGGTTTCTAACTCGTTGATTCTCCCTTCTAACTCATCGTATTCGGCTTGTAATTTTTGCCGTTCTAACCCGGTTAAACGACGCATGGGCATCGCTAAAATGCCATTGGCTTGGGCTTCACTTAAATTCAATTCTTGTTGAAATTGTACCTTAGCTGTGGTGCCATCAGCAGCATGACGTAAAATATCAATGGTGCGATCTAAATCATTGAGAGCAATTAATAATCCCTGCAAAAGATGTAAACGATTTCGACATTGTTCTAACTCATGATTATATTGACGAGTTAACGTGTGTTCTCGAAATTTTAGGAATTCTTCTAACAGTTGACGCAGGGATAATTGACGGGGTTGATTGTCCACCAAGGCTAACATAATCGCCCCGAAATTTTGCTGTAGGGCTGTTTTTTTATACAATTCTCTAAGCACTGTTTTTGCCACAGCATCCCGTTTTAACTCGATCACCACTCGCATCCCGGTGCGATCGCTTTCATCCCGAATATCCGCAATGCCTTCTAATCTACCATTGTTGACTAAATCAGCAATTTTTTCGATCCAAGCGGACTTATTCACCTGATAGGGCAATTCTGTAACAATAATCGCCGTTCTCTCCTTGCGTCGTTTTTTCCCCACATCCATGCGTTCAATTTTCACCACTCCACGCACTGGAATAATCCCTTTGCCGTTGCGATAAGCGTCCTCAATGCCCTGAGTTTGGATAATTTCCCCCCCTGTGGGAAAATCGGGGCCGGGGATAATTTTCCTTAGTTTTTCGTCGGATAACTCTGGATTATCGATTAAAGCAATCAACCCATCCACCAATTCACCTAAATTATGAGGAGGAATATTGGTGGCCATTCCCACCGCGATTCCTGTACAACCATTGAGGAGTAAATTCGGTAATTGTGCTGGTAAAACCACCGGTTCTTGTTGAGAATTATCAAAATTACTACTAAAGTCGACGATGGCTTCACTAATCTCTGTTAACATCGCTTGATCAGCAATGGGAGACAGTCGGGTTTCGGTGTAACGCATGGCCGCCGGGGGATCGTTATCCACGGACCCAAAGTTACCGTGGCCGGCCAACAGGGGATAACGGCTAGAAAAATCCTGTACCATCCGTACTAAGGCATCATACACTGCTTGATCGCCGTGGGGATGGTATTTACCCAACACATCCCCCACCACACGGGCGCATTTACGAAAGGGGCGATCGGGGGTTAATCCTAATTCGTGCATGGCGTAGAGAATACGACGGTGAACGGGTTTGAGTCCATCTCTAACATCAGGCAACGCCCGTCCCACAATCACACTCATGGCATACTCAAGATAGGAACGCTGCATCTCTGCGTGTAACGCTGTGGGGATAATTTCACCGGTTCCTACGAGTTTTAACTGTTTTGCCATAAGTTTTCTTTCCTGTTGTGTCAATGATCTTCAGGGATGTCCCTTTAATTACCATACATCCCTTACGTTTTTTGACAACTATTTTTAGGGTACATCCTCAATAGTATATTTGTAGCAGAACTTTTGTGGAGAGTGGGTGAAGTCAATACTAAGCAGGTTTTGTCCGAAAACTTTATGGGATGGGAAGTGTCGAGAGTGTGGGGACTGTGGGTGGCGTGGGGAGACTTGAGAAATAGCCAATCTTTTTTCTTCTCCCTCTTCTACCTCTTCCCACCCTTTTATCCGAATTTGATTAACTTTTATTTTAAGGCATTTCTTCTAGGTTAGAACGATTTCTCCATCCTCTTTGACGACGTTGTTGTAACAATTGAGCAAGCTGTTGACGTTGTTCCGTTGTTAAAACTTTTCGCATTTCTAACATACTTTCAAAGCGTAAGTTTCCCATTTGTTGGCGAAGACGCACGATTTCCTGATGCTTACGTCTTAGGTCATTTTCTGATGCGTTACCTTGCATCATTTGACTGAATTGTTGACTTTCTGCTTGCATTTGTTCTTTCAATTTTTGCATCTGAGGACGATATTTTTGTCGAATTACACTCAGTTGCTGCATTTGCTCATCACTCAGATTTAATAATTCTTGAAACTGGTCTGCTCTTTCTCTTCTTATGGGTGGCTTTGTTTCTTCTTCAGCTAAAACTTTTGTTTCGGAAAGTAAAACAGATGAAGAGGGTTCATTAGCAGAATTAGCTAAGGCCATAGTTCCCCCAACACCCAGGGTTAAAACAGTTACAATTAAGGCCAATTCTTTAGAAATCATAGTCATTTTCACTCGTTAATTGATAGTAGATTAAGTGATTAGAAATCAAGGTTTGGACACTAAATATTGAGAGTCAATCTGCTCAACAGAAATCCATTCATAATAAACGGATTGATGAGAATTTATCCAAGGGGATATATTCATGGTTTCTTCCCAAGTATTGATCATAAAATGCTCTATCTCTGCTGTTTCTATACCCTGAGATTGCCTCACAAATTTCTCATATTCAGAGGGTTTTATGAGATTATAAGTTCCCCAGAGGGCCAACAAACTCGTTGTGATAACACTGGGAATTAACCATCTTAATTGAAGGTTTTGACGATGTTGAGATTCATGAGAAATCCTTAGATAAATTTTTTTTTCTAAGCTTAAATCTGCCGGAGGAGGTGAAGGACGATGTTGTTGCAGAAAGGAGATTAATTCTCGATCATCTTTTGGGAATTGAGACATTATAAAGCTCCTTGTTTTTTCAAAAACTTACGCATTTTATTTCGGGCATAAAACAAACGAGATTTGACAGTACCAATCGGTAATTCTAAGATATTAGCAACTTCTCTTTGGGGAACATCTTCTAAGTCATGTAAAACCAAAACAGCGCGATGCTCTAAACTTAATGATTGTAATCCTTGTTGGACTAAATCTTGATAATGAAGTCGCATTAAATCTGGTGTATCTTCGGGACGAGATGGCATAATATTTAAGATTGAACCATCATCATTTAAGGATAAATTTTGGGCAAATTTTCGCCGTTTATCGGTGGCAACATTCCAAGTAATACGATACAACCAAGTGGAAAAATAAGAAGGTTCTCGTAGTTTTGGTAAACCTTTCCACACTCTAAGGAATACCTCCTGTACTAAGTCATCAAGCATTTCACTCCCGCATAATTGATAGAGAGTTGCTCTTACCCGTTGTTGATAGCGTCGGTACAGTTGTTTGAAGGAAAGGGTATCTCCTTGCTGACACCGAAGCACTAAGTCTGTTTCTGTTGCATTGGCAAGGTTGTCTGCTAACAAGGTTATGCTCGCTCTATCAGTGAATTCATGTCTTTAGACTCGGAAGATTCTCAAAAGGTTCAACCCAATTTTTAATGCTAAAATAATAAAGATAGTGGTAAAAATAAGATTAAGTTTTAATTAAAAATAGTTATTAATGGATACTATTCAATCTCAGTGGCACGTTTTACCTGTTGTTTCTTTACCTTCTTGGTTTGTTGATATTGTTAACAGATATTGTGCTGATTCTCAGGGAATTTATGCAGCCCAATTATTATGGCATAGAGGAATTAAAACGTCAGGGCAATTACAAGGTTTTTTAGATCCTAACTATTATCATTCCTTGAGTCCTTTTGAATTCGGTTATGAAATGAAGTTAGCCATAAAACGGCTAAAAGCTGCTATCAATCATCAAGAAAAAATAACGATTTGGGGTGATTTTGATGCCGATGGAATTACATCCACCAGTGTTTTATGGGAAGGACTTGGACAATTTTTTATTCCTCATCTACACCTTAATTATTATATTCCTAATCGTGCTACAGAGTCTCATGGTTTAAATATTCCAGGAATCAAAAAATTAGCGACAGAAGGGACAAAACTGATTGTTACTTGTGACACTGGTAGCACTAATGTAGAGGAAATTAATTATGCTAATTCTCTAGGAATTGATATTATTGTAACGGATCATCATACTTTACCTGATGAACGGCCTAATGTGATTTCTATTATTAATCCTCGCTATTTTTCTGAGGATCATCCTTTATTTTCTTTGTCAGGGGTTGCGGTAGCTTATAAGTTAGTTGAAGCTTTATATTTAACCTTTCCAGAAATTCCCGAAACTCCTTTAGACAATTTATTAGATTTAGTAGCAATTGGCTTAATTGCTGATTTAGTAGAATTAAAAGGCGACTGTCGTTATTTAGCACAGAAGGGGTTAAAAAAGCTACAACAACAGTTAATAAATACAACTCGTCCAGGGATTGCTTATTTACTAAAATTATGCAAAAAAAATGGCGATCGCCCGACGGATATTTCTTTCGGTATTGGACCGAGAATTAATGCTATCAGTCGCATTCAAGGAGATGCTCATTTTGCTGTCGAATTATTAACCAGTAAAGATGATAAACGCTGTCAGAAACTGGCTTTTGACACAGAATTAGCAAATACTCGTCGTAAGTCTTTACAAAATGAGATTAAGAAAAATGTGCAGAAAAAATTACAAATGTTAGACTTATCTACCACCCAAGTGATTGTTTTAGAAGATCCTCAGTGGCAAAGTGGTGTATTAGGATTAGTTGCTGGACAAATTGCTCAAGAATATGGTCGTCCTACTATTTTATTAACCACTGCTGAAACAGAGAATATGAGTGAAAATGATGTTAAATTAGCAAGAGGATCAGCCCGTTCTGTTCATAATATCGATCTCTATAAATTAGTCGCATCTCAACAAGATTTATTACATCGATTTGGAGGACATCCTTTTGCAGCAGGGTTGAGTTTACCCGTAGAAAATTTATCTTTGTTTAGAGAAAGGATTAATCAAAAACTAAGACAACAAATAATTGATATTAATACACTAAGTTCTACTATTCAAGCGGATTTACTGGTAACGGTTTCTCAACTAGGTCAATCTTTATTTAGAGAATTAAAATTATTAGAACCTTACGGAATGGGAAATCCTGTTCCTAGATTATTGATTCAAAATTGTTGGTTTGAAAGTTTAGGTAATATGAATATTAAGGATGCTAAAAATAATAAAATTAAATACATTAAAACTAAATTTAAAATTTATGATCGTTCCGTTGAAGATGGATTTCCTGGTATTTGGTGGGAACATTATCAAGAAGAATTACCCCAAGGAGAAAATAAGCGATGTGATGCTATTGTTGAACTGGATTATAATACATATGGAAAAGGAAGCTACGAAGTACGTTTAATTGAAGTTAGGGAAACTTTGACAACTCAAGATAATCACTCAATACAAACAAATCAAATTAGTTTAATAGACTATAGAAATCAAGATAAAATTAACGAACTAAACTCAAAAGTTGAACAATTAACTAGCTGTCCTGTGAGTTGGGATGAATTATCTAAAAAGTACCAAAAAAGTATTAATAATCAACAAGAGTTAGTTTTGAATTACTCCTATGATGAGCAATTCAATCCCTCAGAAATTATCAAAAAATTGATCGGAATCGCTAAATATATTAGCCGAACTCAAAAAACAATAACAAAACAACAATTAAAAGAAAAATTATTATTCAGCGATCGCAGCCTTAATTTAGGTCTAAACTTTTTAGGAAAAATGGGATTTTTGATAACCGAAGATAAGCAAACTATTGAGATCAAAACAACAACTTATCCATCAGAAGATTATCATCTGTCTCAAAAACAATTATTAGATACCCTCAAAGAAGAACAGTTTAAAAGAAAATACTTTACTCAAATTCCCCTAGAAACCTTACAAAAGTTATTAATGTATGAAAATTTAAGATAAGTAAAGAAGAATAAAGTTATATAAATTAATTGTGTTTGTATTTGAAGAAGAATTGAGAAAAAACAACCCTTAAGAGAGTGCTAATTTTGAGCAACTTTCTTTTAAGCCACTTCTAGAATACAGGTAACTTATCTTACTCTTCTTTTTTTTCACTTAAACAGTCGTCATTTTTACTCGAATTGACAACCATGAAATTCACTCTTTCTTTACTCACACTCACACTCATTAGTGGAAGTTTACTCTTACCCATCGAAGGGATCAACCAACAAGCGATCGCTTCGGAGGTAACACCCCCTCTAACTCCTTCCACAGAATTACCCGTTACCCCTCCCCTAGAAGAAGCGGCCATTGCTACCCCCCCAGAAACCAGTCAAACCGTGGCCACCCACCTCGTTCTCAATCTCAAAGAACGTCGGGTATACGTTTATCAAGATGATGAGGTGATTGCCAATTATCGAGTGGCCATTGGTCGGCCAGGATGGGAAACCCCCAGAGGTAACTTTTCTGTCATTCAAATGGTGGAAAACCCCCAATGGAAAAACCCCTGGAATGGTCGAATTAGCGCACCTGGTCCCAATAGTCCTTTAGGAGAACGTTGGATTGGTTTCTGGAGACAAGGGGGTAAATACATCGGATTTCATGGAACTCCAGGAGAACACGTTATGGGACAAGCTGTGTCTCATGGTTGTGTTAGAATGCGGAATCGAGACGTTAAAGCATTATATGAATTAGTGCAAACAGGAATTCCGGTAATTGTTCAGTAAACTACTTAGGTTAGTCAAAGAAAAAGTTAAACTCAATAAAGGGGAACATAAATTTCTGGTAGTCAAAGCAGAGAAAATAGATACGAGTCGCAATAGTTAACCTTTGCTTTTTGCTTTCTGGGAAGCGGTATGTTCCTCATGACAACCTAAAACAGTTGACTATAAAATTCTTATGGCAAGTGTAGCGAAATCTCCATATACAAAACAACAAATTTCCGTTTGGTTGAGAGGGTTACTAACCATTGCTTGGTGTGATGGTGACTATGACCCCCAAGAACAGAAGTTAATCGCAGATTTAACAAAAGATTTAGCCATTGACGATGAAGAGGTTGTTCTTTACAAGTCCATCGAACCAGAGGAGTTGGCAGATAGTTTAGGCCATGACCCCAACACCGCGGAAAACTTTTTAAGAACTGCGGTGTTAGTGGCGATCGCTGATGGTATCTATTCTGCTCCCGAAGCTGAACTTTTACATCGATTTAGCGAGGCTTTAGGGCTAAAAATAGAGGCGTTGGAGTCCTTAGAACATACTCTATGTGAACCCCATCAAGACCACCCTCAAGCCCAAGAAATGGGGGATTCAGTCCCTTTGGTGAGTCCTCCCCACCCTCACCCCGATTTATTGCATCCCCTCAAAGACTGGCTAGATGGGATGGATATTCATGATCCGAGTTTAGCCCGATTTATTTGTAAGATGGTTCCCCCTCAATGTCCCTTTGAACGGGATATTAAACTCTTTGGTCACAAAGTTGTTCATATTCCTCCTCTATGTAAGCTTAACCCTTTGTACGAGCAGTTAGTGGGGTTAAGGTTCCGTGCATTATGTTATTTAGCCGATGAATGCCAGGAAGATATTTCCGAGTTCACTTAATCATCATTGTCATCGGGATCTTTTGTTAATACTTCAAACACAGTTGTTGCACAAGATTCCCGATGTTATATAATTAAGTTCTTGTTGTCTGCTGCCGAACAGTCAGTGGAGACTAAAAAGATGCTTGTGGAGGGAAATCTGGATGGGGTCTTAAGTCAGTGATGGCTTGGGACTAGACAAACCCGATGAAGCAAGAATCTTCCGTTACAGGCGTAGCCTTAACGGTGACAGTGTCAAATGGATGAAAACCTTACTATGAAAAAGATCATTGCTTTCATTTTCGTTTTCATGGCGTTAATCTTGTTTTCTTCATGCAGTGTTAATGCAGAAACATTGCCAACTTCTATAATAGAGGCTTCGATCTCTAACAAAGATCAACACCGTTTAATTGAACTTCCGACAGAAATAATTGAACACCAATACCTTGAAGGACTAGCAGCCGACCTATCATCTTTTCTTGCTGATAAGGAATTTAGGAGATTTGTGTCAGCTCAAATCAAAGCGTCACCAAAGACCAACACAATCGTGCTTCGTGAGGCACTTGCTACTGCTTTGAGACAAGGCTTGATGGAGAGTGATAATCGTCTTTTTAGACTGCAAGCGAATGTTCAACAAGTAGAAACTATAATGGAAGACTCTGCAATACCGATACCGAAAATCAATCTTATGGTTCCTGTGTTAGCACATCGCGAACTCTTGGAGAGCTCTGAGGATTTATATGAGGATTTATATGTTGCAATAGATCCTCTTACAGATGAAAGTGAAGTGAAATCAATAACAGCATTTTCAAATGGGAAGCATCTAAGTCTCAGTGCCAATAAGCCTCCTAAAATCCCGACTATTGTGATAACATTCCCAGAAACCAAATCCTTAGACCCTGAGTATCCGCTCACAATCTTAGAAGAACTTGAAGACGAAGCAAAGAAGGGTCAAATTGTTGACGATTTTGTCGGTCTACCAAATATCTTAATAACCAACGACAATGAACCCTGGTATCGAGGAAGTCCAGAAATCGAAGTTCGCTTCCGCAGATGGCTAACCGAACCAGGAGTATTTCAAGACACCCAAGTTGAATTGAAGGGTGTTAACGATGAAAACCAGTGGTATTCTCTCGGTGACCCCAACGATACATATCAGTTTTTAGATAACCGATATCAGTCACTCATCGAAATTGCAGTCTGGGAATTGGACTCGCCAGATTCAGATGACTTCGTAGGCTTGTTCATCCCTAATTGGCGGAGTCTACCTTTCGGAGGATACACTGATGGAACCCCTCTTGGGGCAATCCGAGATGCGAGAATTAGACTTGATAGAGATTAATCATCATCGTTATCGGGATCTTTTGTTAATACTTCAAACACAGTGGTTGCAGAAGATTCCCGATGTTCAAGCAGTAAAATATAATTCGCACAGGTTAATGATTTCGGGTAAAGAAAAACCCCCATCTCCTCGCAAGATTATTAAGCATCAAATCCATCTATTTTTCTTAGTATTCCCAAATCAATAGCCATAATTATCACTATGAATTAATTAATAAATTGAATATGTAAATTTTTCTAAATAGATTCAACATATCTGGCCACTAATGTATTCGCCTCTTAGTTATAATCTCTGTTGACAAAAGTTAATATTCTAATTAGTTTAGTAATTAAAATGGACAACATTTGCTCAAATTCACAATAATTAAAAAGAGGTTTTGGATGAAAATTTCAAATTGGGTTAATTTCTTCTTTTTTGGCATTGTTCTTCTAATTTGCTGTCTTTGGGGTAACTTTAATAACGCCCCAATTTACTCAGCCGTTCCATCCTATACTACTAGAGTTACTCAAATAGCCCAAGCTCCTACTGGGGAATTTATTCAAGCCCCTTTACCTTATAATTACAATGCTTTGGAGCCTTTTATCGATGGTCAAACGATGAAGATTCATTATACTGGACACCATCTAGGCTATCTCAAAAAGTTTAATAAATCCCTCGATAAACACCCTGAATTAAAGGGAAAAACCCTTGAAGAATTACTAGGAAATCTTGATAGCATGCCCTCAGATATTCGTACTTCAATTCGTAATAATGGTGGTGGTCATTACAACCATACTGTATTCTGGGCAATTATGAGTCCTAATGGTGGTGGTCAACCCAATGGTGAATTTGCTAGAGCTATTAATAATTCCTTTGGTAGTTTTGAAGAGTTTAAGGCGCAATTTAAGGCTGAAGCTTTCAAACGTTTTGGTAGTGGTTGGGTTTGGTTAGTTAGAGATAAAAATGGTCGCCTAGACATTACAAATTCACCAGGACAAGATAACCCTATTATGCAAGGCCAATATCCCATTTTAGGGATTGATGTTTGGGAACACGCTTATTATCTTAATTATCAAAATTCTCGAGGAAACTACATCGATGCTTGGTGGAATACTATCAATTGGGATGAAGTAAACGAACGATTTAAAGAATCACAAACTGTTTAGCACTAAACAAGTTGTGAGAATATAGTAAGCAGGATGTTCACACTCCTGTGTTTCAAATAAGTGTGAAACGACTATATTATTACATTATTAATCTTGAACAGCTTATTTAATCATCATCGTCATCGGGATCTTTGGTTAATACTTCAAACACAGTTGTTGCACAAGATTCCCGATGTTCATCAATGGTTTTAACCCTTTCAGTAATTAGTTTTGCTGCTTCAATTTGGCCGAGTTTAGCTAAGATATAACCTTGAGAGGCATAAGCATTAAGATAAAGTCTGATACTTTCTTCTTTTTGACGCTCCATTAAAATAGGCTGCAGTTCCTCCCATTCTAGGGGTAAGTTTTCCCTTTCTTCGATGATGGTTAAGACTTTTTTGGCAATTTTTAGGGCAAGTTTTGGCTTATTTTTATAGAAAAAGAAACGATAAGCTCCTACTAAAACATCTATATTATCCCCTGCTTTTTCTAAAGCTTGATTAATATACTGTTCAGATAAACTGCTATTTTCCCAGTTATCTGTTGCTAATAATAATAACTCTTTCACTTCTTCTGAAGCATCGTACCAAGTTGGAGTTTTCATAAGAACTTCTGACTTCTGTGCGATAGCGCCGGAACGCAGTGAGGAACTTCTGTGCGATAGCGCCGGAACGTAGTGAGGAACTTCTGACTTCAAAAAGAAGGGTGCGCCGAAGCGCAACCCAACTTAACTGAGTAGACTTACACAGGTAAAGGGGCGTGAGTGTAGCAGTTTTTGGGACAAATGCGGGCGCAAGCTTCACAACCGATGCAGTTTTCTTTGTGAGCAACGACCATGACTTGACGCTCGATATCATCGTCGTCTTCGTCTTCGTCCACAAACTCGCCATCTTCGTTAACGCCCATTAAGGCTAAAACGTTTTGACCACAGACTTTGAAGCAACGTCCGCAACCAAGACAAGTATCTTTGTTGATACCTTCAACAAATTTAGGAATCCAATCGAGTTGACCAAAGGTTAGGCCAGTTAAACTTGCCATGTCAGTGTCCTCCTTTTCAATTAGGATGGTTGTTGATTAGACTGATCGTCCCTAGTCATTCTTGACGAGTGGCTAGGTTTGTATTCAAGAGATATGGAACCGCTTGAATTCTGTAGTAACATGAGGCGAGTGGGGTGAAGTTGTATCTGCCAGGGTTGAGGAAGCTGTTGCAGCGCATTCCACTGGTTTTTGAACACTTCAACTTGTAGGTGATAGTCGAAGGGACTGGTAGGGGCAGAGTTTAACTTCAGGTATAAAGTCATTCGGTGTTGGGTTTCACTGGTGGTGGTGAGCCAACCTGGAAAAATATTGTCTTGACACTCAGGTGGTTGTCCTTTTAGGCCGGTAAAGATGAGGTGATGGGCGCGAATGGCCACATGGGCTAAGTCGTCGGGAATGGGTTCGTTCACTTGTAGGGTGCATCCCCAGTCAAGGGCGGTGATGGTATTCTTCGAGTGAGTGAGGGCGCGAGAAAAGTTTTTACAGCCGGTGAGTTGGGCGACTCGGAAGGATTGGGGTGCGTCAAAGATGTCTTGTTTGGGTCCTTGGGCAATGATTTGTCCTTCGTCTACGATCAAAAGGTTGGGACAAATACGATAGGCTTCTTCTAGGTTATGGGAGACAAAGAGGGTTGCCCCTGGAAAGTGGATTAAACTGAGTCTGAGGAGTTTTTCCAGTTGATCCCGTAAATAAGTGTCTAGGGCGGAAAATGGCTCGTCTAGGAGCAGAATATCTGGCTCGCTGGCTAAGGCTCTGGCTAAAGCGACTCTTTGCTGTTGTCCCCCTGATAGTTCTTGCGGATAGCGATCGCCTAATCCTTGTAATTGGACCGCGATTAGTTGTTTTTCGACCCGTTGACGAATGGCAAGGGATGAGAGGGTTTTGGGCAGGCCAAAGGCGATATTTTGAGCAACGGTGAGATGGGGAAAGAGGGCATAATTTTGGAATAAGAAGCCAATACGGCGATCGCGGATAGGCACATTGATTCCTCTTCGGGAGTCAAATAAGACCCGGCCATTGAGGATAATACAGCCCTGATCGGGGGTTTCTAACCCAGCAATACAGCGTAAGATAAAGCTTTTTCCTGCTCCAGACCCCCCTAACAGTCCTAATGGCAGTTGGTTGCTTGAGAAGGAAACATTTAGGGTAAATTCGGGTAATTCTTTCTGTATATCAACAATTAACTCAATCGGACTGGGTAAAACATTCGTAGCAGTTGACTCCCAAGTTAAGGGGGTGACAGGATGATCCAAAGGGAGTAAGCTTTCATCCACAAGGGTGAGATAGCCTTCTTTAGCCCGTTTCCTTATCCGTTGATGGGGGGGGTTCTCATTCCAGTAGTTGACCCCAACCACAATACTTAGGGATAAGCCTAACATAACCGTTACCCATAACAGGGCTTCTCCCATGTCCCCACTTTCGGCAGAGAAAAAGATGGCAATGGGGATGGTTTGGGTTCTGCCCGGAATACTCCCGGCTAACATGAGGGTGGCTCCAAATTCCCCTAAAGCGCGGGCAAAGGCTAATAAGACCCCTGCAACCAACCCAGGTCGGGCTAGAGGCAAAAGAACCCTCCAGAATACTTGCCATTCTGTGGATCCTAGAGTTCTCGCAGAGGCCAAGAGGGTGCGATCAATCTGTTGAAAGGCTCCCAATGCGGTTTTGTACATCAGAGGGAACGCGACCACAGTGGCTGCAATAACGGCAGCATACCAGGTAAAAACGATTGTAACATCAAATAATCTTAAAAGTCTACCAATTGGTCCATGTTTTCCTAACAATAATAAGAGAAAAAAGCCCACAACCGTCGGCGGAAGTACCAAAGGAGCGGTCAAAATACCATCGATTAAGCCTTTTCCTTTTCCCCGATATTTAAACATAGTTCGAGCGGCCATCGCTCCCAGAAAAAAAGCGATAATGGTTGCCAAGGTTGCGGTTTTTAATGATATCCAAACGGGGGAAAAATCTAAGGTCATGACACTTCCTTACATTAATACAAACAACGATTAAGCTTGACTGTGTAAAAAGACTTTCAACGCAGCGATATTTAAGATAATACCTAAGATAATTTTTAGCATACTAGAGGGAATAACTCCTACTAATAAACCACCAATGATTGCCCCAATTAATGAGCCTAATCCCATGGGTAAAACCGTTTTTTTTAGGGGTTGAGGATTGACAAAAGAGCCTTGATGATAATACTTTATTAATCCCACCAGAACCGTTGGCAAACTAATGATTAAGCTGCTGGTTCCTGCAATTTTTATATCCACTCCAAAGGCAAAAATTAAGGTAGGAATAATTAATTCTCCACCGGCGACTCCTAACAGACTACTAACCAAGCCAATAATTGAGCCACAACTTAAAGCGACAATAATTTGTAACCCAGGGAGAGGAGGAACTAAAGCGGGTAATTTTTCGGGTAAAAGTCCTTCAATAATTAATGTACAACCAATAATAATTAAAAAGACTAAAATGATTTTTTCTAGTCTTTCATTGGACAAATGTTTTGACCAAGTTGCTCCCAAAAAAGCCATGAGCATTGCCCCTAAAACGAGAAAAATAATAATCTGACTATAAGGGAGAACTGTTGATAAGGATAGAATTTTTCCTCTCACTAACAAAGAAATTAGAATCGTAATGAGACTAATTGCTAAGTTTAGAGGAACCACTTGACGAGCAGAATATCCCAAGGGACCAGCTAAAATTGGTAAACGAAATTCAGCCCCTCCTAACCCCATTAATCCTCCTAAAACAGCGATGGGAATAGAAACAAGAAATGCCAATTGTGAGTGATTTTGTTTCGTCGCTAATTTCATGGTTGTTTGTTGTTCATAGAAATAAGATACTGGGAATTAATCGCCTTTAATCCTCCCTGATTGATTACTTTACTTTTCTCACATAAATTGCTTTGGCAATAGAACGATCTAAAGCAATTCTTGTCCCATCAACTTTCACAACATAAGAAGGAAATTTTTGTTCTAACGTAATAGATAGTCCTGGCATAATACCAATAGCAATAAGCTTTCTTAATAAGTTTTCATCACTTTTTCGGAACTTCGTAATTACCCCTTTTTCTTTTTCTTTCATAAGATTTAAGGCTGAAGATTCAATGGTAAAACTTTGAGCAAACATCATTAGATTATCTCCAAAATTAGTAATAGTTTGTTCAAACAAAAACCCATAGAAAAAGCAAAAACTATCACCAAACTACTTAAAGCAATAGTTGTTTTTAGCCCTCGCTCCTTCACCATGAATTTAAACTGAGATAAGCAAGGAATGAAGAGCGTTAAGGTTACAGCAGAAACCACTAATTCTCTTCCCATTAACACCCCAGAATGATGTAAATCGAACATTCCTGCTGCCCCATAGTCCCGTCGAAAAAAGCCATAAATCAACATAGTTGAGGCTTCTGGTGGCAGTTGTAATTTCAACACTATCGGTTCTATGCCATTAGTTAAGAAAGGTAAAAATCCTGTTAATTTTCCTAGCCAAATGAGAACAGAAGCTAAAGCAAACCAAGGAATAATTTCACTTAAATACCAGCAAACCCGACTATAGGTTTTGGTCAGAACTGAACGAACATGGGGTAAGCGTAAGGGGGGTATTTCCATATAGAAATAAGAGAGACTTTTTGGTAATGCTTTGGCGGTTAATGAGCCAATAATAGCAAAAATTAAAGCCATACAAATTGCCCAAATAATTAAAGCAGTGGGATTTTGAGAAAGCAGTCCAATAAAAATCCCTAATTGAGCAGAACAAGGAATCACTAATGCTAACAATAAAGAGACAATAAAACGCTCTCGTTTACTTTCAATGGTGCGAGTCACTAATGATCCCATGCTGCCACAACTCAAGCCTAAAATTAAGGGAATAATAGAACGACCCGACAACCCAATCATTTTGAATAAATGATCGATTAAGAGAGAAATTCTCGGCAAATAACCACTATCTTCAAGTACAGAAAAAACAAAAAAGAATGTGGTAGTAATGGGTAAAATAATGGCAATAACGTAACGCATTCCTAATGTCAAAATACCCTGTTCATTAGCCACTAAATCTTGCCAAATGCTCCAAGGTAATAACTGAGCAGCTATCCCATCAATTATGGGGTTAATTTGCTGCGTAAAAACCGCTTCAAAGTTATTAACTAAAACCCCTGACCCAAAGCAACCCACAAATTTATAAATTCCCACATAAACAATCAAAAAGAGCAGGGGAAATCCGGTAATGGGATTAACGGTTAACCGATGAAAAAATTCCTCGCTTTCCGTTGATTTTTTTTTGATTTTTACAATGGCTAATTCTTCAATTTTTTTAGCTGCTTGATGACGGGTTTTGGCTATCACTAAAACCAAAGGATCACTAAATTGAGATTGCACTGATTGTACCACCATTTCAATGGCTTCAAATTTGGGTTCGTTTTGGCGAACTTTTTCCCATAATAAGGGATCTTTTTGTAGTAATAAAAGGGCTAAAGAACGCCGAGAAACTAACGGTTCAATGGCCGCTTTCACAACGTTATGATCGCT
>JASJDD010000081.1 GCA_030065735.1 Crocosphaera sp. | reverse complement strand
TGTCTTGATTTTTAGCTAATTGAGAGCAAAGTTTTTGGAGATCATTGCGAGTTGTTCCCTTATTGTCCATCCAATAACGGACGCAGGAATTACGGACAAACTGAGATGTCCTAAAATATGACGGGGGCATTCTGGCGACATTTTAGGTAAAAAAATGACGATTCAAAAGTGGAAAATTCTCAAGTCTAATTTGATTATCGATAATCAATGGTGTCGGGTAAGGCAAGATCAAGTAGAATTATCTGATGGGACGATTATTGATGATTATTTTGTTAATGTTCGGCCTGAAATTGCTTTGATTTTACCCATTACGCCTAATAAGGAAATTGTCTTTGTTCGTCAATATCGTCATGGGGTTCAAGAGATTTTATTAGAACTGCCCGCAGGGAGTTTTGAGCCTAAGAAAGAGGATAGTTTAACCGCAGCAAAACGAGAACTGGAAGAAGAAACTGGTTATGTTGCTCAAGAATTAATCTTGATGACAACCATTTATGATAACCCTGTTAAAGATGATAATAAAATTCACATTTTTTTAGGCTTAAATGTTGAAAAAACGGGGAAAATTGAGTTAGATATCACCGAAGAGATTGAAGTGGTTTTAGTACCAATGAAAGATGTTATTGATAAAATCATGTCTGGAGAAATTTGTGTTGCTGGAACCATTTCTACTATTTTTATGGGGTTACAGTTTATGAAAACTTCTCTAGATAAATAAAGTATTTTTATAACTAAATACCAGTTCTATTTAAAGAATTCATAATTAGTTAGGAGCCAGAAACAAAAAATTACATATGTTATTGTATTTTTAGCAATACTTAATTTCTGAAATACAATATGAAATAATTATGGATAAGAATATACTTCCTTTGATTATTGCACCTGTAGCAGTAGCTTTATTAGCTGGTGGAACTTCTCCTTGGTGGTATGAACCACTATCAAAACTTTGGACTAACGACTTACCACCAACTCTAACTAACGACCCACCACCAACTCCTCAGACTCCAACTGTTAGCTATAAACTATTAGAACACTATTTAAAACATGGATATTTTATGCAAGCTGATGAAGAAACAAGTAGAATTCTTCTTCAAATAACCGACAATTTAGTGGAAAGTCATAACTCTCATAAAGATTCAGAAAAAATAGAATGTTCAGTTTATCAAACTATTGATAATCTTTGGAAAAAATACAGTGAAACTGAGTCTGGTAAAAGTAAATTTGGATTTAGTATACAAAGACGTATTTGGGAAATAGATGCAGGTAGCGATGGGGATGATTTTGGTGAGCGAGTAGGTTGGAAAAAAAATGGTAATTGGCTCACATATAATGATTTAACTAACAGTAGAGCTAGGAATTTAGAAGAAGTCCCAGCAGGTTATCTACCTTCAAAATTCCGTGGGCCATCTGCTAATCCTAGTTTACATACAGGCTTAATGTTTTACCTTTTGTTATCTAGATTTCCAGCAGGAAAATGTTTACCTTAAAAACCTAACTATCAATAACTAGCTAGTTTACAACTCACAGGAAAACGCTATATTTATAATCAATAAATGTCTCAAAAAATTTGGTTAGGAATTGATCCAGGATTGGCAATAGTTGGCTGGGCAATATTACAAGAAAATGAGCAACATATTCCTTTAATTATTGATTATGGAACCATTGAAACCAATAAACAGTTATCAACTTCCCAAAGACTCTTAGAAATAGAAAAAGATTTAAGGGAATTACTAATAGAATTTGAACCCCAAGGTATTGCCATCGAAATGCCCTTTTTTAACCGTACCATTAAAGCAGCAGGGGGGGTTATGCAAGCGTTAGGGGTAATTAATCTAGTCTGTTATCGAGAGGCTAACATTGAGCCTATTTTTCTCCATCAAGCTAGTTGGAAATGTCATTTAGGAGACGGAAAAGCCAACAAAAAAGAAGTGGCTCACATGATTTCAACTTTGTTTAATTTAGATGAATTACCTGTCGATGATAGTGTGGATGCGATCGCTATTGCCTACGCAGGATTATGTGGTTTAAGAAATAATATTTAGGGATAAAAACACAGTTGAGGTAAACCGAGAGTTTCTTCCCATCCCATCATAATGTTAAGACATTGTACTGCTTGTCCGGCTTGCCCTTTGATGAGGTTATCAATGGCAGAAAGCACAATTACGCGATCGGTACGGGGATCGGTTTCAATACCCAGGTAGCACAAATTCGTCCCCCAAGCCCATTTTGTTTGCGGATAAACCCCGTTAGGCAAAATTTTGACAAAAGGAGAGGAACGATAAAACGCAGTGTAAATGGTCAATAAATCGTCTCTGACAAGTCCAGGATCTCTCAGGGTGGCATAAACCGTTGATAAAATGCCTCGAACCATTGGCAATAAATGGGGTGTAAACTGCACTCTGACTTCATGACCGGCTAAATCAGAACAAATTTGCTCTATTTCTGGGGTATGACGGTGTTTGGCTACGCCATAAGCCCCAAATGATCCTTCTGCTTCTGCTAATAAAAGATTGGTTTTTGCCTGTCTTCCTCCCCCTGAAGTTCCTGACTTGGCATCAATGATCGTGGTTTCCGGTAAAATTAACCCTTGTTTGAGCAAGGGAGACAAGGCCATTAAACTGGCGGTGGGATAACAACCTGGACATCCGATCAAAGAAGCGGATTTAATGTCGTCACGGTACAATTCTGGGAGTCCGTAAACTGCCGTTTTTGCTGTGTCTAGGTCGTTACGGTCTTTATTGTACCAACTGTTATAGGTTTCGAGATTTTTAAAGCGATAATCAGCAGATAAGTCTAATACTTTACACCCTTTAGCAATTAATGGGGGAGTGAGATCGCAAGCAAGGCCGTTGGGAAGTCCTAAAAATACCACCTGACAACGGGAGGCGATCACATCGACATCAATGGGTTCAATGGTTAAATTGACTGCATGGCCTAAATGGGGATAGATTTCAGCGTAGGCTTGGCCAGCACTTCCTTTACCCCCTAAATAAGTAATGTCTACCAGGGGATGTTCTTGCAGTAGTCTAACTAATTGGACTCCGCCATATCCCGAAGCACCAATAATTCCCACTGATATTTTTTCTGACTCACCCATATCTCTTGATTCCTAATACGATTTATCATTAATACTGACATTGACCGCATTGTAATCTTAAAACTGCCCTTTGAATCAAAAGCTTTTGTAAAGTTGACAGCAGTTTTCAAATCAATAGATTAAACATAAAAGAGCAAATTCCCCCCACACTCCCCACCCATCCCACACTTCCCCCACTCACTTAACCGAAATATTGATACACCCAATTGAAAACTGCTATAAAACCCCGCCTTTGAAGGCGAATCTCTTTTGAGACGGAGCGTAAATCATTTTAGGGGATCATAATAATCATTCTCATGCACTGTACCAATGGCTTCTTGATCTTGATTAATACATCCCGATTTTTTGGCATAATTACAAACCCTAGCCCACAAACGAGCGCGAGTTCCTACCGGGCCTGATGAAAAGATAACTTTATCCCCTCCGACAATTTCCACACCACATACGGGACAAGTCTCTGAGTTAGAATTAGACATAAGTATTTATTACTAGCCATACAAGTATCTTGAGAGAGAATACAACAACTCGGACAAGAAAACAGTTGTTTATGTTACAACATACCTTGTTTTTGACAATAGATTTATTTCAACCTAAACTTGATATACTATCGAATTGCGTCTATGATAAAAACTGTAGAAAATAAAATACTCCCTAACCTTACGATTCCAAATATGCTATTACCACTCACATCGCACAGCAGAGGGCATTACCATTGATACAAGCAACCCTACACCAATTGAAGGTCTTTGAAGCCACAGCACGTCATGGCAGCTTTACCCGTGCGGCCGAAGAATTATTTATCACACAACCCACAGTCTCCAGTCAAATTAAACAACTCACTAAAGCCATTGGTCTTCCCTTATTTGAGCAAATCGGCAAACGTCTTTATCTAACAGAAGCAGGACAAGAATTACTGAGAACTTGTCAAGAAATTTTTGAAAGATTAGATAATTTTGAGATGAAAGTGGCTGACTTAAAAGGCACTAAGCAGGGACAATTACGCTTAGGGGTTATTACTACCGCTAAATATTTTATCCCTCGAATTTTAGGCTCTTTCTGTCAACAGTATCCAGGTATAGAAGTTTCTTTAAAGGTCACCAATCATCAACAAATTCAGCGTAGAATGTTAGAAAATGAAGATGATCTTTATATCGTTAGCAACCCTCCTGAAGCCTTAGATTTATGTACTCAACCTTTTCTTGACAATCCCTTAGTTGTAGTTGCCTTAAAAACTCATCCTTTAGCGGGTAAAAATAACATTCCTATTACGGCTTTAGAAGGAGAACCTTTTATTATGAGAGAACAGGGTTCAGGAACGAGAAAAGCGGTACAAAATCTCTTTGAGAAACATAAAGTTTCTGTTCATGTCAGATTAGAATTAGGTAGTAATGAAGCTATTAAACAAGCGATTGCCGGCGGTTTAGGTATTTCTGTTCTGTCTCAACATACTTTAATTTCTGAAGGAATAGACAGTGAATTAACAGTATTGGATGTGGAACATTTCCCCATTCAACGTCGCTGGTATGTCGCTTATTTAGGAGGTAAACAATTATCTGTCATCACTAAAGCTTTTCTCGATTATCTCTTAGAAGAAAGTACAAAATTTTCTGTCCCCAGTATTCATAAATTAGCCAAAGTTGGGTAACACAAACTTCTCGTTTATATATACTCAGTCAAGGTTGTGTTAGAATTAATTCTAGTCTTTGATGAGGTGTGACGAGTGACGAAACTTCCCTGGTATCCCTTGAGTCTTTTTTCTGTTTCCTTGACCACAACCTTATTAGTCTATCTTTCTTTGGGTAATTTACCACCCAGAGAAAGTGGAACCCTGACCTTAAGGCCGACAATTCCACCCGTTGAAGCGTCTAATTCTATTCGGCAAGGACAAGCAATTACCCTTAATGGCAAAACGTATCAAGTTCCTTGGACTCAATGGCAACAAGGGGATAAAATTCGCACCGGAATTAGTGATATTGGGGCAATGAATTTACTAGGATTAGAGTTACTCAGCACCAATGATCCTAGCTTACAACCGGTTCGTTGGTTTGGAACAGATTCAAATCAACCTTTACCTATTTTAGCTCGCTTTATTGCCCCTTATCGTTACCTCGATATTACCGAATTGATTTCTTTAGCTGGTGGACAATTAAAGGTTAATAATAATACCTTAGAATTAAACTTTCCCTTAGCACAAATTAATAACATTCGTCAAGGTAATCAAACCTGGGGAAAACGCATTGTTTTAGAGGTTGATCGTCCTACGGTTTGGCAAATTAGTCAGGCAAAAGGTCATGGTGTGGTCATGATTTCAGGGCAAGCTTCTCAGACAAAATTATCTGATTATGATGCTTCTTTTTCTCCTAAACCTTCTCTAGATACCGATGAAGATGACTTAGGAAGTGCCGTTTCTCAACCTATCGATTCGTCTTTATTCTCTTTAGAAGATACGGGAAATTTAACCAAGGTTCATGTTAATTTGCCCACGGCACACGGGTTAAATGTCTTTAGCTTATCCAACCCGAATCGTATTGTTATCGATGTTCGTGCTGATGCCATGGTTCCTAAAGAAATTGTTTGGACTCCAGGGATTATTTGGCGACAACAATTGGTGACGATTAATAGTGGTAGAAAACAAGAAACATTTCCCGTCAATTGGTTAGAAATTGATCAACGTTCCCCCCGTATTTCCCTTAAACCGATTACCAGCAATTTTAATGGACAAACAGGAACGGCACCTTTAGTTACAACAGCACAAAAATGGCAAGCTGCTGCTGCTATTAATGGGGGATTTTTTAATCGCAATAATCAACTTCCCCTAGGGGCAATTCGTCAAGATAATAGTTGGTTATCGAGTCCCATTCTAGGCCGCGGTGCTATTGGTTGGAATGATAAAGGTCAAGTCTATATGAATCGTTTGGCGTTAAGAGAAACCATTACCACAGCAACAGGAAATACTATTCCTATTGCTTTTCTAAATAGTGGTTATGTTCAAGCAGGAGTCTCCCGTTACACTTCCCAATGGGGTCAAAGTTATACCCCTTTAAGCGATAACGAAACTATTATTTTTGTTGAAAATAACCGAGTCACCTATCAACAGCAAGCAGGAAAAGCAAAGACAAAATCTTATCCTATTCCTAAGAATGGCTATCTATTAACCATTCGGAAAAATGCCGTTTCTTCTAGTTTGATGTCTCCAGGAACAAACCTTACCCTACAAAGCAATACTATCCCCACTGAATTTAATCAATTGTCCCATGTTTTAGGCGCAGGTCCGTTATTGATTAGTAACCGTAGAATTGTTTTAAATGCTGTTAGTGAACAGTTTAGTAAAGGGTTTCAAAAACAAAAAGCCTCTCGCAGTGCGATCGGACTGACTCAACGCGGTACAATTATGTTATTGGCTGTCCATACTCGTGTTGGGGGAAGCGGAGCGAGTCTAGATGAAATGGCTCAGATTATGCAACGCTTAGGCGCAACGGATGCGCTTAATTTAGATGGGGGAAGTTCCACCGGTTTAGTCTTAGGAGGACAGTTAATCGATCGCTCCCCTGTAACCGCAGCTAGGGTTCACAATGGTATTGGTGTCTTCGTTAATCCCTAAGTTATGAATTCTTACCCCTGGCAACAAGAAACGGTTATCCAAAGAACCCAGTTGATTCTCAGTAGTTTTGAGCATTGGTTGGGCCATTCTTTGTTTGAGAACTTTGCCATAACTGATGTTAAAATCGATCCGATAGGAGTCTCAAAACAACTCTTTGAAGCTGATTTTATCGTTGCTTCTCATGGGACTCAAAGCGATCCTATTTTTAATTACGGTAATCAAAAAGCTTTAGATGTTTGGGAATTGACTTGGGATCAATTTATCCAAACCCCCTCTAGAAAAACAGCAGAAGCCATAGAACAACAAGAACGCCATCGTCTTCTAACTCAAACCACCACAAACGGTTTTTGCTACTATTCAGTCATCCGAATCACTAGCACTGGCAAACGCTTTAAAATTAATGATGGTATCGTTTGGAATGTTATTGACCACCAACAAACCTATCAGGGTCAAGCAGCTTGTTTTTCCAAGTTTCATTTTTTATCCTAATTAACTCCTTATCTAGACCTAAACTCCCCCCAGCATAACCTAACACTAAACGTTATGATACAAAAAAGTAGTATGCCTTGTCAAGCCCATTCTTTCGTTACTTATTAAAAATAATTAGCAATAATTCTGTGGGGTACTTGAACAATTTCCAGAGCATTTTGTATCAAAGACTACCTTTTTTTGAAAAATTGTGGGAAAATACATTGATTTAAAATACAAATATAATACGTTATTTTTTGTAGGTTTGAGCTATCAATTAGCTTAGCCACAAAATCATGAAAAAAATTCTTGCTTTTTCTTGACTTGACATGGTATTATATACATAATGGAAAATGTGTGCGTCTGCAACCTCTTCATAAAGCAAAGTAATCATTCAATTTCATTCAAGCAACAAAGTAAACCCAGGTAACACTTCTTCCCCTGATAAAGACACAGGAAGGCATGAAATTTCTGTCGGTTGTTGAGGCCGATAAATTTCTACAGTATTATCTTGAGGATTAATCAACCAACCTAACCGTAAACCAGCACCCAAATATTCCACCATTTTCTCTTGTAGCGGTTGTAATCTGTCACTAGGAGAACGTAACTCAATGACAAAGTCAGGACAAATAGGGGGAAATTTTTGTTTTTGTCTGGGTGTTAAGCTGTCCCATTTTTCCTTAGCTATCCAAGCCACATCAGGGGAACGGTTTCCTCCATTGGGTAAATCAAACACCGTAGACGAACTAAACACTAACCCTAGTTGGGTTTGACGGTTCCAAAAGATCACATCTGCAATTAAATTTGCCTCTTGATTACCACTTTCTCCCCCTACCGGTGACATAATAATTAACTCTCCATTCTCACTCAATTCTAAGGGTAATTCTGGATTAAGTTGACAGAGTTGATAAAAATCCTCTGAGGTTAAATTAATTAAGGGTTTTAAATCTAATACTGTGGTCATGGTTAAATGAAGTCAGAAGTGTATTGATAGTTGTTGAATTTCTCATTCTTTAACTCTATGATATCTTTTTCGTTTTCAGAGAAAAATAATGTAAAAAAGCCTTGCTTTTTCTTGACTTGACATGATATTCTATACATAATGGGGAATCTGTGCGCCTACAAACTTTTGTGAGAAAAAGCAAAAGTCAACCATAAAAACAGCTTCCTTAAAACATTGTAAGAGTCCTAAAAAGTAGAACCATAACATGGTAGCTTGACCTTACTACAACATAAGGGAAACCTGGAAAATGGCCGATCTCGTCGTCTACTTCAAGCCTCCTTCATCATGGGAACAAACCATCAATATTTACTATTGGGATACCAGTCCCTTCTCCGAGTCGGTGTCTTGGCCAGGGGTTCCCATGACAGCAGAAGAGAATGATTGGTATTATTATCGCTTCTCAGGAGTAGACAGGGCAAATATTATCTTTAACGATGGTAGTGGGAGACAAACCGAAAACTTGCAACGGGATCAAGAAGGCTGGTATGTTAACGAGACTTGGTACGATCGCAAACCGGGAACCCCTGTAACTCCGTTGGTGGTTCATTTCAAACGTCCCACCTCCTGGGAGAGAAACATTAATATTTATTATTGGGATACCCGTCCTTCCTCTGCGTCCGTATCTTGGCCGGGGGTTCCCATGACAGCAGAAGGCAATGATTGGTATCGCTATGACTTTTCAGAAGCGGAAACAGCTAAGCTACTCTTTAACGATGGGAGTTGGAGACAAACAGAAGACTTAAGCCGAAACAAACAAGGGTGGTTTTTGAAGGATAGTTGGTACGACCAAAACCCTCAACGGCCAACCCTTCCCCTAATTATTGCCACACCCAAAGGAGCAACTTATCAAGACTCTCAGCTTGTCACCCTTTCGAGCAACAACGAAGACGATGCTATCTACTATACAACCGATGGCAGCGAACCCACCATTAACTCAACCTTATATGAGCAACCCATTTTCATTGAAACTAGCACACGATTACGCTGTTTAGGCCGTAATGCGCTGGGGGAGATGGGAGCTATTTTTGAATTTATTTATACCATCGATCCCAACGCAGACTTCAGAAAACCCACCATTACCACCAGTATACAATCAGGCACTTACTTAGAAGCGATCGCACCGACTTTTACCATTAAAGATGATCGAGAAGCACCTATTGTTGCTTACTATACCAATGATGGCACAGAACCCACCCGTAACGGCAATATTTATCTTCAAGGAAACGCCATTAATGGCTTAACCGGGCCAAGAATGATCCTGGAAAATACCACCAATGTGAGATTTTTGGTCATTGATAGTGCAGGGAATGAAACCTATGCGGATTTTTATTACAATGTGGGGAATAATATCGAAGCGAGGGACTTTCGGGAAGAAACCATCTATTTTCTGATTACTACCAGGTTTTATGACGGTGATTCCAGTAACAACTTTTTCTGTCGCGATCGCATTAAATTTAATCAGCATGGACAAGCAGAAGATCCTCACTGGAGAGGGGACTTTAAAGGGTTAATTCAAAAACTCGACTACATCAAAGACTTAGGGTTTACGGCCATTTGGATCACCCCTCCTATCGAAAACCGAAGTGGTTTAGATTATCACGGCTATCATGGGTATGATTGGACTCGTATCGATCCCCGTTTAGAGTCTCCCGACGCAACCTATCAAGACTTAATCAATGAAGCACACGCTAGAGGTCTAAAAATCATCCAGGATGTAGTCGTCAACCATTCCTGTCAATATGGGATCAGAGGAAAAGTCTGGATCGATCATCTCCCCGTTAAATATTATGTCCCCCAAGGATTACAACAGGGAAAGATTAATTACGGTCCCTATCAAGGAAACTTAGGCAACTATAAAAGCGAGTTTCGGGAGGACAATGATAATCCAGTGGCCCCTGACTGGTTTAAAGAGAGGCAAACCTCTGATCCGCAAGGGATTGTCCCCTTAGTTGATCCCCTCACTGGAGAAACTGTTCCCAAACAAGGCTATAATCCCAACCGCTTTTTTGGGATCGATGCCAATAATCTCGATCCCCAATGGTACCATCAAGACGGGTTTATGTCTGGAGGAGACTGGGAAAGTGTCGCGATTCAAACCAAACATTTAGCCGGGGATACCATCGATCTAGCGACAAAACGAGACAATGTTAAAGATTATCTTATCAATGCCATTTGTCGTTATTTAGATATGGGAGTGGACGCATTACGGATTGATACCGTCAAGCACGTTGAACGCAATAATTTACTGGAATATATCAATGCTTGGAAAGCCCATAAACCCAGTTTATTTGTCTTTGGAGAAAACTTAGTCAAGGGAACCGGATGGGGTGATTTATTTGGGGACGATAATGCACCTTCATTTTTACGGCCTTGGTGGTACACTCGCTTAGGAGACGATCCCAAAGATCCTAATTCTGGAGGGGACTCTGGTTTTTCGGTGTTAGATTTTTCCTTATTTTCCACCTTTCGGGATAATCTCAGTCGGGGGAGTTTTGGTGGGATTGGGGCTATTTTAGCCAATGATTGGGTTTATGGAGATGCAACCCAGTTAGTTACCTTCTTACAAAATCATGATGTTGGCCCTGATAATGATTTTCGTTATCGCTTCAAAGGCAATACAGAATGGGCTGCGGCTGCTTATAATTTGTTATGGACCATAAGGGGTATTCCTTGTCTGTATTATGGGGAAGAAATCGAATTTATGAAGGGAAAACCCCAGGATATTATTGGTAATGATGATACTTTAGATCAGACCGGAAGGGCTTATTTTGGGACTCATTTAGAAGACGATGCGATTCAAACCACCCAAAGTCACTCGTTGTATCAACATCTTAAACGGTTAAACCTCATTCGTAGTCGTATTCCTGCATTGCAAAAAGCACCCATGAGTCAGGTGAATGAATGGGGAAGTGGGATGAGTTTTGTCAGAGAAGATCAAGGCAGTAACAGTTATGTTGTCGTGGGTTTAACCATCGGTGGTGAACAACAAATTACTATTAATGATATCCACAATGGCACTTATCGTGATGCTGTGACGGGTAACAGTATTGATGTCAATGATAACTCTATTTCTTTCAATGTTCAGGCTAACTCAGCCGGAATTTATGTGTTAAATGGGGAAGGGAAAATAGGAGAAGATGGAGTCTATTTACGTTAAACTTGATCAGCCTTATTCTCAAAAATAAGGCTTCATGCTCAGACAAGATCAACTTATTTATTTATCCCCCTTTTTCTCCTCATCAAAACACTTAAGAGTCCTAATCCCGTTAATCCCATTATTCCAGCAATGGGATTATTATCAATTCCTGTAAATAGGGGAGAAACGGTATTTGTATAATTAATCAATTGACCGACATTAATAATATAATATCCCCACACTAAACCTCCATGAAGTCCAATACAAATTCCCAAACGGTTAGAATGTCGGAGTTTTGCCCATGCTAACGTAATACCTAATAACAGTAAAGCTGGAAATTGAGGAAAGGTTCTGATAATTTCTTCTAGGGGTTTTAAAAAGTGTAAAATTGCAAAAATTACGGCACTAGAAAAAACAACAATATTTTGATAATAATCTTTTTTTAACTCTTCTAATAACCATCCTCTAAAAAATAACTCTTCTGCTAACCCAATACCTAACGCACTCAATAACCCTTCAAAAATGATCCGAGTAAAATTGTCATCAGGTTGAACAAAATTAACCCATCCTAAGATGGCTTCTATAATAAATAATCCAAAGGTAAAAGATAACCCCAAACTTAAACCATTGAGCAACTCAATCCCATTTTTTCGGGTAAATACTAAACCATAATCTCGCCACCAAAACTTGATTTTATAAACTTTTTTATTCCAAATAAATAACAAAGCAATAAACTCTAAATATAATATTGCCATAGTGACAATAGTGGTTAAATTAGGATCATTTTTTAAAAGCAAATAAAAGGGAATGGCGACAGGAAGCCATAAACCTAAAAGGATAATAATAAAAATCCCCAGCCTTATGGGTACTGGGTAATTAGCAATTATAGTAAAATCAATTTTCAAGGATTCAAAAGAGTGCTAAGGGGTCATTTAATAAGTATAATTTTGAGTGTTTTTAAGTAGAACTAAAATTATTCATCCGGTTCAATGGTACTGGTTAAACCATGATTTTTTAGGGTTTCACAGTAAAATTCTGCCGGTTCTAAGGCACAAGTAATCACTAAAGCTGTGCCATTGGTATGAGCTTCCATCATGATATCAACCGCTTGGGGTTGGGTCATTCCTGCTACAGTTTGCATCAAGGTCTGCACCACATATTCCATAGAGTTGAAGTCATCATTATGCAGCAAAACTCGATAACGAGGGGCTGGTTTACGAACCGTAGAAGTGGACGAAGACCGTTTTTCGATTACTTCTGTTGTCATAGCTATCCTCCTTTGTTTTGCATCATGTTACCAAAAAATTATCTCTGATTTGACACTCCACTACCTAAAGGCGAGTGGATTCTTAAGAGATGTAAATCCTTAAAGGGTTAGCCAAAAACCCACTAGACACTCGCTCACAATTGAGTCTGTGCTTACTTTTAACCAAAATATTGGCACTACCGTTAATATCGGCTGAAACTAAATGCTTATCTTTTGTACGATACAATCCCCTTTTAACTCTTTTACCAGAAAACCTATGTTGACTGGGGTTGTCGGCATTATATACAGGGATTTCATCTTGGTCGTAAAAACTAGCTTTAGACGAATAAGATTCCTCTTGTTCAAGATATTCAATCCCGTATCGAGAACACATTGCTTTAAGTTTTTGTCTCAATTGCCAGAAAGGGATTTGAACAAAGTTTTGATTGTTAGAACGTCCGATATTAATCTCTTGTTTAATACCTGGATTGTACCCAACTATAAGCTTACCAATTTGATGGCTCAAACAATGGTTAATTATCAATCGAGTTGTTTTATTCAAATAATCTCGAACACAGTCATTACGCCATTGGCAAAGCCTGGCTTGCTTGTTAGTAAAAGCCTTAATATCTTGCTTATCTTTAGCAGATTGAAGTTCTGCATTTCGCTTGTTATACCACTGATTAATGCTTTTAAGTCTTTTGCCATCAATCAAAAATTGATGCCCTTCAGTGTCAAAACAAGCCGCCAGATTATCTACTCCCAAATCAATAGCAATAGCTTTTTTCGGGTTAACGGATGCCTCGATTTTTTCATCCTTATAAATATACTCAATCTCAAACCATCGAGCGGAGTATTTTGGATGTACTCTTACCTCCTTGATGTTCTTGTCTTTCAGTCTTTCTGGAAATTGAATTTTAACCTCACCATATTCCTTCTTGAATTGTTGAGACATAGGAATTTTGAACATTCCATTCTTAACTTTAATTCTCGGAATAATTAAAGGGAAATACCCATCTTTCGGCAAGTATTTAGGAAGTTGTGGTTTTTGGTCACAGCGTACTACACTAATCGCTTTAAGAAGTCCTAAGAAAGACCGCATACTTCTATCTACCACCTTCATTGTCTGTTGAGCTATATCGGTATTAAGAAGCCGATAGTTCTCGTTAGACTTGCAAATATGGTAATTAGATTCGTAAGTCAGGCGTTTTCTTTCGTTAAAGAAATATTGTCGACACTCGTACAATGCCACGTTAAAAAGATTCTTACTCAAACGGCACAAAGCAGTCAGAGCGTTGAACTCTTGCCTATTAAGTCTTCTGAGTTGGTTTTTTTGAGTAGCGTACATCGCTAATTATTTTCACTATGTATTCAGTATATAGCGAAAATCCTTAAAGGTAAAGCCGTCCTACAAGGACGGGGTTTCTACCCAATTTTTCGATTAATTGCATAATTTGCTAATTTTGTCAAGCCATAAAACATATGCACTATTTCAAAAAATAATACATTTGCTCAAAAAAGTTGAAAAAACAGCCTGAAAATGGAAAAAGGGACGGCTATAATTACGAAATAATGAGCCTTAGAGGTGCTTTAACTATAAGTAGACACACTGGCTACAGATTCTTATTCCTCTACTATCATACCATAAAGGCGGAAACTCGTTGCTTATTGAAAATTATTTTTAATGTCAGGGAATCTTAAAATATTGAATATTAAAACAATATTTTGCTATACATCAATTTTGCTTATATTATTTTCTATGGATTTTTTACCCAACTCAACTCAAATTCTGAAACCTTTATTTGTTGTGGTGAGTTGCAGCAATAGAAATGACTTGCCACAATTGGGAAATGTGTTCCTTACTATCAGAAATGAAACAAGGAAATACGGATAACCCTTCTATAGTATTTGCTGCTTGTGCGCTAGGAACGTCTAAAATGACTAAGGGTAACGTTGAGAGGTCTGGATTTTGAACCAGCGATCGCAGATAATCTTGAGGATGATCTAAAAACTGTCCATCTAGAACAATCACATCAATATCCCAGACATTAACTAACAAAGACGCTTGCTCAAGATCATCAGCTTCTAAAATACGGTGATTGAACTGAGATAATTGAGCAATCAAATTCCATTCTACTCTTGAGGTTAAAGAAATACTCTGCTTATTTCCATGAGAAAGATTAGGAATTAAACTGAGAATAGTTAGGGAGCGAGTTTCAACTGGAATAGTAGGCTGTAGCGGTTTTAAACACTGCTCAAGGGTAGCTAAATCAGTAGGAAGCTTAATGAATCCATCCGCGCAACGGTGTTCTCCTAATAATTGATGACCTTGAGTTTGTGTCACAAAAACCCGAATATTTTGGGTTTGAGGATCAGATTTTAGTAAGGTTAAAACATCCCATCCTGATAATAAGGGTAACAAGGGATTAACAAAAATAGCATAAGGCCGCAATTGTCGGGCTTTTTCTACTGCTTCAGTTCCTGTACGGGCAATCATGACACGATAGCCTAGTTGTGTTAACTTCTCCATGAGAGCTTCAATGGATTGGGGAATTGCCTCGACAATGAGGAGCAAAGGATTAGAAGACTGAGAATGAGCAGAACCCTGTTCTCTCTCAGGAGAAGGGGGTAATAATAAGGTAAATTGACTGCCTTGGCCTGCTTTAGAGACAAAAGATATATCTCCTCCATGAGAACGAGCTAAGCGTTGAGTCAAAACAAGACCCAACCCTGTTCCTTCAAATTGCCGTGTTAAAGGATTTTCGAGTTGTTGGAACTTCTGAAAAATTAGATGTTGAGACTCTTCGGGAATACCAATACCTGTATCCCATACAGTAAAAGCGAGCCAATCTTCCCAACGATTGACCCTTAAGCCAAATTTTCCTCCAGTTTGAGTAAATTTCATGGCATTATCCAACAAATGGACTAACATTTGATGAAGTCGCAATTCATCAGCTAATAACTGTTGCAACTCAGGTTCGATCTCTAAACTAAACTCTAAAGGCCTGTCACTTTTACTGTGATATTTTTCAGTAATTGAATGATAAGCACGTTCACAAATTTCTCTAATATTGACAGGGCCAAAAGACAATTTTAATTGTCCTGTTTCTAGCCGTGTCAAGTCCAATAGATCATTAACTAAGGTCATCAGTTGACGACCACTACGATAGATTAACTGGGCATAATGAACTTGACGAGGGTTAAGATTACCGATTTTTTCTTCCCGAAGAAGACTCGATAACCCGACGACTGCGGTTAAGGGTGATTTAAGTTCATGACTGATGCAGGCTAAAAATTCATCTTTCAGTCGATTGAGTTGTACTAAATCAGCATTTTTAGCGGCCAATTCTTGACATAATTGCTGTTGTTGGGTTACATCAGTGGCGACAAAAATAGAAATAGGAATGGGTAGTTTATCCGTGGTTAAAGGACATTTGATAAATTGCCAAACTTTGTCTGGTTCACACAGAGGGGAAGGTTGAATCTCATCGTTATTAACCACCCAACTCCCAGAAGTTTCTTTCGTCTCTTTGGCAACCGAAGGGAAAGGAGGTTGCCAGCTATCGGTTTTTGACTTTAACCATTGCTCACAAGCAAGATCAGTAATAGAAGCTATGTTGTGATAATGATTGTTGCCTAAACTAATTTTTTGTTCTCTTCTATCGATGGTTTCCTGGGGCAAAAGACAAGCGGTTGCATCGTCTGGAGGTATTAATTCTCCAATTTGCTCCCGCCAAGTCCGATTTTGTTGAATAATTTCTCCCTGGTGAGTTTGTAACATCACTGGTAGTGGCAGTTCTTCTAAGAGTTCTTTAATGAGATTTTTGGCTGATGCTAACTCTTGCTGAGGACTAGAATTTTCTGCTAAAACCGTTTGAAGAATTTTCCAACTATTTAATAATCCTAAAAATTGCCCATGCTTATCCACCAGTCCATAGTTGGGTTGTTTGCCTAATTCTGGGTTAAGGTTGAGGAAATGAGCCAAATCAGAGACTTGAAGATGAGAAGGAATCAGGGTTAAAGGACTCATGCAACTTTCCCAATTCCATGAGTCCACTGATGTAGGAGAATGCCTCCACCAACATATTCCCTCTTTGCTTGGAAGGGAAGTCACTAAAGGTTCATTAAGTAAGCTTAACAGGAAATCACGACTAAAAATGATGCCTAACGGAATCCTTTGTGGATTAACAACCACTACGCTATCATGACCAGGTTGACTAGATTTAAACAGGGTTCGTAGTTGTTCGTAGGTAATGGGAGGGGTACAGATAGGGACTGAATAGAGAAATTGTTTGAGGGTAAGCATTGAAGCTATGGCAAAGGTGGTTGGGCAAGGGATAGGGACAGAAAACAGTGACTAATATAGTTTTTTGTTGGGATAGACGTTAACGAAGTCAGAAGTCAGAAGTCAGAAGTTCCTCACTACTACCATGCGCTATCGCACAGAAGTTGTTTTTGTAACGAGGATTTTTTGGGAGTGGCAATCCCGCGCCTTCAACGTAGTGAAACGGAGTAAGTTAGGGTTGTTGAACCTTACTGTGGCTGATGGTTTGAAGACGAGTATGATGTCTCTCCCCATTTTAATCAATATCCCCTGACTTTTACTTGAGAAAGCTCAATCCCTTACAATTAATTACAATTCTCACCATAGGTTTATATATTTTTATCTTCTGAGACAATCTTTTGTCGAACTGATACCAAATCCGCTTATCAAAACCTCTTTATAATTTTGGGTTGTTTCCCCCCACACATCCCACACTCCCCTCTCCTCACAAGGGCAGGTATTTTATTTTTCAGTTGGGACAAGACTTGGGGGGTAAGGAGGGCAAGTGGACAAGGCAGTAAAAAGCCGATGCTTTCGTCAAAAAATCTACCTTGTCTGCCTGTCGCTCCCCTCTACCAAGTCTGATCTTTACCCGAATCTTAAAAACCTACCCTTGTGAGACTCCCCTCTCTCCCCCCTCTCACCTCTCAGGGATAAGTGGGTTAACTAAATCGGATTTGGTATGAGGTTGCTACTCATTTTTCCCACCTGATCACAAGACCGCAATTCTCCTACAACTTAACTATGTCAAAGTCGTAGTCTCCTTGCGGTCTAAAGATACAATTGTCTATTCTTCCGTTGCACTAGCAGTAGCGGCTAATTCCTCTTGGGGTTGCTCATCAGTCTCAGAAGCAGAGGGAATATCCTCTAAGTTTTCCTCTGTTGGCACTTCTTTGCCTTCTGCTTCAGCTAAGAGCTTCTGACGATACTTTTCAGCCATTTCTTCAGCTTTCTCGAAGACTAAATCCCGATTCTTCAACATATCGCCGGCTTCCGGTTCTAGTTGTTTCGTGGATAAAGAAATGCGTCCTCTTTCGGCATCAAGATCAATGATCATAACCTTTAATTCATCATTGACCCCAAAGACACTGTGAGGAGTATCAATATGGTCGTGGGAAATTTCGGAAATGTGTAGCAGTCCACTGACCCCACCAATATCGATAAATGCCCCATAAGGTTTGATGCCACGCACAGAACCAATCACCACTTGACCCACTTCTAAGCCATTCATCTTCCGTTCTACCAGCGCACGACGATGGCTGAGAACAAGACGGTTGCGCTCTTCATCCACTTCCAAAAATTTTAAGGGCAATTCTTCCCCGACTAAATCTTCTTTTGCTTCGCGGGTACTAATATGAGATCCAGGAATAAAGCCCCGTAACCCTTCAATTCTTACCAAAGCACCGCCTCGGTTGGTAGCAAAGACGTTAGAACGCACAGTAGCATCTTCTGCCTGTAGTTGGCGTACCCGTTCCCAAGCTCGCATATACTCAATACGACGAATGGATAGGGTTAACTGCCCATCTTCGTTTTCATCGGTGAGGATGAAAAATTCCCTTGTTTCGTTGGATTGGAGGACTTCATCCGGGTCATCCACTCGGTTAATTGACATTTCTTGGATGGGAATGTAAGCGGCAGTTTTTGCGCCAATGTCAATTAATGCTCCTCTCGGTTCCATACTGAAAACCGTCCCAGGAACAATATCCCCAGGACTAAAATGATAATCGTATTTGTCGAGCAGAGCCGCAAAATCTTCGTGCGTGAAACCTATGTCTTTTGTTGTTGTTTTCTGAGTTACCATGTACTTTTGTTTTCCTATATCTGAATCTCCAATCGTTAGCGGTGCCTCCTGTTAATGTACAGTTTCCAATTTTAGGGGGTTAGATCAGAGGGATCATCACCCTAAGCGAATGAACTGCCATGAAGAAGATCCTTCTCACCCAGGGCGACAAGGAAGGTATTAGAAGATTGAGTGTAATTTGTTCAATCAGCGTCAGGATACAGACTCTTTATCATATCACTATTAAATTATAGTCGATCATTGTTAATTGTGAGATATTATTTAGATTAATTTTTTGGGAGTCTCCGAGTCTCCGAGTCTCTGAGTCAGAATGATAAGTAAACTACCCACGCACGTCGCTAGGCTATGTGCGGGGCTTTTAGTAGCCCTAAATTGACTGGAGTTGCCAATAAATTTGAACCTCCAGGCGTGTTTACAGAACGCCCCACTAAAGCTATCATCAACGCGCCATTGACATCAGCA
>JASJDD010000080.1 GCA_030065735.1 Crocosphaera sp. | reverse complement strand
GGAAGAAAAGGACTAGAAACCCTTGGAATTAGTCCATCCAAGCTACTGATGGTCCATCAGGAAGTTACGCCCAAGCCTGAATCAACAGGTTCTAGAAATGGGGAGATATCAGTCTCGTTGGAGATTGAGCCTGGGAATTTGATCCCCCCTGCCCCCCTTAGTAAGGGGGGATCAAGGGGGGATGAGTGGGTGAACGGGGAAGCGATTCCCTGTTAGAATCCCCAACTTCAGCGCAGCAAGTTGCGGTTCTTCAATTAACTGATATTTTCGATAGTATTCAAAAAATTCAAGATTATACGAGAGACATGGACTATGATGCTTTGGTTAAAGATTCTAAAACTTTGGATGCAGTCGTTCATAATTTACAAATTATTGGCGAAGCAACTAAGCAAATTCCTGATGAGATTAGGCAAAAGTATCCTGAGACTGAATGGCGAAAAATTGCTGGTTTAAGAGATATTATTGCTCACAATTACTTTATGGTTAATCCTAAGATTGTTTGGGATATCATTACAACAAAAATTGAACCACTTTATAAGACTGTTGAATTGATTTTAGAGAATGAATTGTAATGGAGTATTAAACCGACAAAATAGGGATAAGTAGTCGGACATAAATAAACAGCACTATGTTAAAAAATGTTTTCCCGATGAATTCCTCCTGACTCCTGTGCGATAGCGCCGGAACGTAGTGAGGAACTCCTGACTCCTGACTCCTGACTCCTGACTCCTGACTCCTGACTCCTGACTCCTCGTCTCACAGTTAACTTTAATTGTGTCCAACTACTTAATTGGTAAAGACCATCCTAAACGAGTTGGTTGCTCATAAATCTTTTTTAAAGTGTTAATATCTCTAGCAGAAATAGAAATGGATGAACTAACTTGCGAAAAATATAAAACATCATTTTCATCTAAACTATGACCCCAAATTCCTAAACCATGACCCAATTCATGACGCGCAGCAGATAGGATGGCAATTTCGCTTAAACGGGGACTAATTTGTATAATCATTTTATGGAAAAGTTTATTATTTTTAATATAAAATTCATAGCGAGTTTGAGCAGTTTTTGCTCTGGGAATTTCTAATTTTCCTGTTTCTGGATCGACTTTTGGATTGATAGGTGGATCAGTTCTTTCTATGATAATATCAGCTAATTCTACTCTATAAACTTCTGTCATGGGTAGATAACTATTCCATTCACTAATCGACTCCTCAACCGCATGAACCCACTGATTAAAACGACGAGTTGTTGCAGCAGTATCATTCGGATTATCAGGACGATCAAAATAGATTTTTATGGGAAATTCTGACCATAATAAATATCCTGCTAGACTAGGTTTAATTTGCTCAAAATAATCCCCCGAATAAGGTTGATCTTGCCATTGATTTAATAGAGTCGGTAAGGAGTGTGTTTGTAGAGGAGGTAAAGATTTTTCTAAGTCTTTTTCTAAAGCAGAAGATGGGGTAATAATTAATAAAGTTAAAAAGATAATTACCAGAAATTTTAGGAAGTATCCCATTTTCGCATAATTTAATATAATTTAACTTGACGACGATCTAATCTTTTTTTGATCCAGTTAATACAATCATCAGGACTCAGAAATAAAGTAGGTGCAGCAATATTTCTTAATTCATGGGAAGGATAATGATCATAAAAACATCTTTTTCCTTCTTGATGGATGATAATTAATGTATTTTGATAAGTATAACGTTGCTCAAAATAGTTATCTTCTTTTAAATTAACACTATATTGATTAAGATGTTGTTGAGCAATTTTTATGATATCACCTAATGTATTAGAACAGAGTCCTGTGGGATTTTTAGCTTTATGGAATTCATCATCATACCCTTGTGCTGATAATAAAGCATAGGAATAAATAAATTCTCCACCTACTTTAGCAAATAGAAAAGGAATAATTAAATATCCTTGGTAACTACTGGATTTTTCATAGAGAAAACGATTCATAATTAACCATCACTTATGTTTAATCAATTAAAGCAAAACAACATCAATCTAAGTTGATTGACTATAAATTTTTGAGAGAAGTCATTATCTATAAAACTGACACAAGAAGCTGACTTGTAAGAGCAATTTATCAATTGTTCCGACAAAAAACACAACTTACTCAAGGATGGTGTCAGGTTTGTTATAAATCGGATAGTATGATCACTATATCAAAAAATGTCCTCTTCGCAAAGACCTTGATTCAATCATTTACCTGGTAGGGATCAATGAATAAGGTGATTATTAGCCTGAAAATACCATCAAATTGTAAATTCATCAAATTTAATCACATTAGAATTGGGTTGACGAGTATCAAAGTAATAACTGCTCACTGTTCCTTTTGCTGTATCTAAAATACTAAAAACGGTAATATCATTACTAGCAATATAAGGTAAAGGATTATTATTTTCATCTTTTAAGGGAGCTAGATTAGGAATAATCGGTTTCAATTCATTAGGATTGCCTATTTCAACATAATTTGACTGAGAATAATCAGGAGGAATCGGTCTTTTATTATCGCCTAAATGTGCGCCATAAGTATTACCAACGTTAGAAGATTCAAGAAAATTAATACCATTTGGACTGATAAAACGGTTCCAAAGATGAGAGTGACCATAGAAAACTAAGTTAACGTTTGCTGTTTCTAAAAGTGGCATTAAATCCCGAATAAGATAATCATTTTCTTTCGGATATTGATAGCGAATTTCTGTTATATTGCCATCAGTATCATAAGTAATATTCTGTATGGGATTGGTATAAGGTGGAACAATATTTCCTCCTAAAGTATGAACAGGATGATGAAACATGACAATTTTATATTTTGCTTGTTTAAATGCTTCACTTTTTAGTTCCTTTTCTAACCATTGATATTGTTCACTTCCTTGTTTAATTGGTTTAAAAATATGTTGTCCATAACCCCAATTTTCAGGGTTATTTAACCCTTTTTCTGATTCTTGATATCTTCCTTTGACATTCTTTTCTAAACTAGGAGAACGCCAGATATTAGTCGCTTGTAACACCACTAAACGAATATCCCCAAACGTGACAGCATAATAATGGCTGTTATTTGATTTTGTTTGAGGAAAAGCAAAAATTTCTTCATAAGTATCTGTATTAAATGAATTATTTTTAAGCCAATTATTTTCAATATTAGGATTAATAGTATCGGCTTTTTCTAAGTAAATATTTTTGGCTACTTCTCTAGGGATAGCATCAACAAATTGTTGAGATAATCGTTTATTTTCTGACCATCTTCCCATGACTTCATGATTACCAATGGTTGGAAATAAAGGCGCAAATTGAATCAATTGACCGCCATGATAAACGGTTTTTGTCTCTTCATTTTCTATGGTATAATTAGCCAATCCTTGGAGACAGGGGAAAAATGCTCCCCCCCTTTGATCATCAAACCATTCTGAAGCGCGATCAGGAATATTAACTAAATCACCAGCAAAAAAAATAGCATCAACTTGACCAATTGTTTCGACAACTTTTTGTAAATTAGTTGCTACCATTGGCTTTAATTGATGATCAGAAGTTAATAAAATTTTTAAAGGGGTTTCCTTTTTGGGAGAAGGAGTTAAAGAAAAAAGATTACTTTCAATTTTATTATCCTTAACAACACTAATCACTTTATAAGGTATTTTCTCCCCTTGGTTTAAGCTTGTAATTTTTCCTTCATGTCGCCAGATTTCTCGTTGGGTTGTTTGAGAAAAACTAGGATTTACTTTTGATTCTTGATCTTCTCTAGTACGACTTAATTGAGTCGTGTTAGCTATCACTTCTTTTTCTAAATTTTGTCCATAAATAATTTTGTGTTCCGTCCCAGGAAATTCAGTAAACCAAACAACTTTAACGGATGATGTTGTCGGAAACTGTAAAAAAGGATCGCTTAGTAAAGAATAATATGAATTAGAACGAGTCGAAGACATTTGTATAACGAACAAAAAAGCTAAGATGAATAATAAAAAAGTAGAAATAATTTTCACAACATTCAAGGATCTAAACAATCTTTAAGTTTGATAAAGAGATGAATTTAGAATGAAAAATGAATTTAATTCTAAATTCTAAATTCTAAATTCTAACTTCTTACCTCTCCCAAACGAGTTGCTGTTCCCCCTTCCCCGTTCCCCGTTCCCTGGAAAGATCAATAATATCCAGTGGGCATTAGGTTACAGATAAAGAGAACCTTGCTAAACTAAACTAGATAACTAATGAATCTACCCATGAAGATTCTTGTAATTTCATCCCTTTTTCCTTATCCACCAATACAGGGAAAAGCCCAGGTGAGAACCTTCTCCTTCCTTAAACATCTTAATACAAACTATGACATTACCCTAGTCACCCAAGAACCCGAAAGAGTGTTAGAAGAGGACATTGATGCTCTAGAACAACACATCAGTAATTGTATTATTTTTCCCACTGTGGCCTATCAAGACAATGCCAAAGGATTGCTCGAAACCGCCAAACAATTAGGGGTCTTTTTCCAACAAGGAACACCACCCGGTTTTCTATCCCATTATTCCATTGCGATTCAAGAATGGCTAGATAAGGCGATCGAATCGGGTAAATTTGATATTTTATTATGCGAAGGGAGTGCTAATGAAATCTATGTCAGACCCGAATGGCAGAAAAAAATCCCCACTGTCATCGACATCCATCGTTCTGTCTATGGAATGTATAAACATCAAATCGAAACCCAAGCCAATGATAGTGGATTAAGGGAGCAATTAAGTTTACCCCTCTTACGTCGCTATGAAAAACAATATTGTCATAAATTTGCGGCTGTGGTAGTAGCCAATCAAGCCGAACAACAAATCCTGAAAAATTTAAAATTAGAAGTCCCCATTACCCTCGTTCCCAACGGATTAAACTTACAAGTCTTTCCCAAACGTTCCAGCAACCAATCAGGACATCGTATTACCTTTGTTGGTATCATGGATAAACCCGCCAATATCGACGCAGCCAGGTTTTTTAGCTTAGATGTCTTCCCGAAAATTCGTCAACGCTATCCTGATGCAACCCTGGATTTAGTGGGAAGTCGTCCTGTCCCTGAAGTCTTAGAATTAAATGACCTCTCAGGGGTCAATGTCACCGGACAAGTCCCTTGTGTTCTGGATTATCTTCATAACACCACCGTGTCTGTTATTCCCATTCGCAAAAGCATCGGGACAAAAATGCGAACCCTCGAAGCATTGGCCACAGGAACCCCCTTGGTGGCCAGTGATTACGGTTTAGAAGGATTACCCGTTGATGGCCCAGGACTGCCTTTAGTGGCCATGAGAGCTAATGATGTGGATGAATATGTCTATGCGGTGGGTCGTCTTTTTCAAGATGCCAAATTGCGGGAAAAATTATCCAACAATGGACGCGCTTTAGTGGAAAATGAATATACTTGGGAACAAATGAGTCAACGTTATGAACAAGTATTGCTAGATACCTATAATAAGTTTATCTTTTAGTAACAGGGTGTAGTCAGTTATCAGTTATCAGTTATCAGTTATCAGTTGTCTGATTATGTCTAATCCTCAAATTGCTGCTATTATTTGCACCCATAACCGCGATCGCTATTTAGGTGATGCCATTCAGAGTCTCTTGGCTCAAGAGGGGGTCAATTATGAAGTCCTAATCGTCGATAATGGCTCCACAGACAACACAAAGGAGGTTGTTGAACCATTTTTATCAAAATCTCAGATTAGATACGTTTATGAGCCGATTTTAGGGCTATCGGTTGCCCGTAATCGTGGGGCAACAGAAACCACCGCGCCGATTTTAGCCTATCTCGATGATGATGCCATCGCCTCTGCTCAATGGTTAAGGGTTCTGGTTGACGCTTACCATCAAAATGAAAAATTAGCGATCGCAGGGGGTAAAGTCACTTTAATTTGGCCAGACAAGATTACCCCTCCTGCTTGGATTTCTGATGGATTAGCAGGGGGTTTAGGAGCTTATGATTTAGGAGAAAAAGAGGTTGCTATTACCAATCCTCAACTCACCCCAAGAGGCTTAAATTATTCCCTGCGACGGTCATTTTTAGAAAAAATTGGCGGTTTTGATGCTAATTTAGGTAGAGTAGGCAATAAACTTCTCTCCAATGAAGAGTTATTTATGACAGAATTAGCCTTAAATCAAGGATGGGAAGTTGTTTATCTTCCTGATGCACTGGTTGCTCATAATGTTGCTCCCGAAAGGCTTCAGCGTAGTTGGTTTTTGCGTCGCAGTTGGTGGCAAGGTGTGAGCGAATGTTATCGAGAAGAAATTGCTGGACGAAGCGGCATTAATCAGTTAGGAAGAGGAGGAGAAAGATTAATAAGAGGTTTATATAAATCCTTAAAATATATGGCTAATCCGGCCCAAAGTTTTGATAATTTAGTTTACGCTTATGGTCAAATTGGCTATTTAAAAGAAGCGATACAATTACTGCTTAAGTCTTCTCAATCTTCAAAAAAATAACAAGATAAAATGGGACAAAAAACAGCGTTAATCTGTGGCATTTCTGGGCAAGATGGGTCTTATCTGGCTCAGTTCCTTTTAAATAAAGGTTATGTGGTTTGTGGAACCTCACGAGATGCTCAAATGTCCTCTTTTCAAAACTTAGTTCGTCTAGGCATTCGAGAAGAAGTAAAAGTCGAATCCATGGCCCTCAATGACTTTCGTAGTGTCCTACAAATTCTCAATAAAATTGAACCCAATGAGGTCTATAATTTAGCCGGTCAAAGTTCTGTGGGACTCTCCTTTCAACTACCTGTAGAAACCTTAGAAAGTATTGCCACCGGCACCTTAAATTTACTTGAAGCTATCCGTTTTACTGGCGCACCGATTAAGTTTTATAATGCAGGTTCGAGCGAATGTTTTGGGGATATTGGTACCATTCCTGCCGATGAATTAACCCCTTTTCGTCCTCGCAGTCCCTATGCTGTGGCTAAATCTGCCGCTTTTTGGGAAGTGGCTAATTATCGAGAAGCGTACGGGATTTTCGCCTGTTCCGGTATTTTATTTAACCACGAATCTCCCTTACGTCCCCAACGATTTGTTACGCAAAAAATTGTAGCAGCAGCTTGTCAAATTGCTCAAGGTCATTCCCATCAACTACAACTAGGAAATGTTAAGATTAAACGGGACTGGGGTTGGGCCCCTGAATATGTTCAAGCCATGCACTTAATGCTACAACAACCGCAAGCTGATGATTATGTCATTGCCACAGGACACAGTTATTCTTTAGAAGAGTTTGTCATCGAAACCTTTAATTGTTTAGGATTAAATTGGCAAGATTATCTGATCAGCGATTCCAGTTTATTTCGTCCCACCGATATCACTTATAGTTGTGGAAACCCCAGTAAAGCAGAGAAACAATTAGGTTGGAAAGCTCACTACAAAATGCCAGAGGTGGTTAAAATGATGGTAGAAAATAGACTCAAATACTACCAGAGGTAGGAAGTCACAAAACTCCTACCCCTTGATTGATTAATTCAATGATTTGAATTTAGTAGCGATCGCGGTTCCCACCACCCCTAAAAGAACTACGAGGTTCTTTGTCTTTGGCCTTATTAACTTTTAAGGTCCGATCCATCCATTCGGCACCATCTAACTCAGCAATAGCTTTTTCCTCTTGGTCATCAGAATTCATTTCTACAAAAGCAAAACCACGCATCCGACCGGTTTGACGGTCTGTAGGGATGTGAACACGCTTCACTTGACCATAGTCTGTAAAGACTTCATTAAGGTCTTCTTTGGTTACATCATAGGATAGGTTTCCTACATAAATTGACATTTCAGATTATCTCCGTTATCTAGAAGGATTGTAGAGCTTGAGTCGTCGGAGAGAATCGTACAAAGGCTGAATGGGCTATACCCGTCAATGCTGATAACAAAATCTACTACCGAATACTTAGTCGTCTCGATTTATACTATAACACATTTTTAACACAACTATCTTAACGAAGTCAGAAGTTCCTCACTCCGTTCCGGCGCTATCGCACAGAAGTTGTTGAAAGCAGGAGAGGATTTATGCCTCGCTCCAAAAACTTTTCGCTTTTAAAAGCCAGGTTTTAGACCATAGTATCTCGATAATCTGTTGACTGGTAATTTTCATCCCTTTAGATTCAAGCACACAGAAGGAGATAAGGGATGACTTTCAGATAAAATAGGATTGCTTTCTTAAAATAACAAGGTTATAAGTTTTTAGGAATCAATAATGAAATTATTAATGATTTGTGCTACTTTTCCTTATCCTCCCAGTCGAGGGGGAACTCAAGTCAGAACATTTAACTTATTAAAACAGCTAAGTTATCATCATGATATTACTTTAGTTACCCAAAAAGCCGAAGATGTTACCGAAGAAGAAATAAACAGTTTAAAGGGTTGGGTAAAAACTTTAATGTTATTTCCTCATCCTAGTAATCCCCAAACAGGAATCGGCTCAAAAATTAAGCGATTTAGTCAATTTTTAATCACTGGAACCCCTCCCAATGTTTCTTTTTTATACGATCAATCTATTCAAGACTGGCTTGATGAAACCATTAAAAATAATAATTTTGATGCGATTACCTGTGAACATAGTGTTAATGAAATTTATATTCGTCCTCACTGGAAAAATCAAATAAAAACGATTCTTAATAGTCATAGTTCTGTGTCTCGAACTTGTCAACATCAACTCAAAACCGGAACCTCGGAAAATTATCAACGCGATCGCCTTTATTTACCTTTATTAAAACGTTACGAAAAACGAGTTTATCAAAAGTTTTCTCAGATTGTTGTTACCACGGATGAAGACTATCAACAACTTAAAGAATTTAAGATAAATAGTCAAGTTTCTGTGCTTCCTAATGGAGTAGATTTGGAGATTTTTCCTGAGCGCATAAGTGATCCAGGGGGTCATCATTTGATTATTACAGGAGGAATGGATTATGTGGTAAATATTGATGCTGCTTGCTTTTTTAGTCAAGAAATTTTTCCGTTATTGCGTCAAAAATATCCTGATGTTACTTTAACCATTGTTGGGGCAAACCCTGCGGAATCTGTCCTAAAATTAGCAGAAGAATCAGGTATTATTGTAACAGGAAAAGTACCGTCAATGGCAGAATATTTACATCAAGCAACGGTGTGTATTATTCCTTTACGTTCAGGATTTGGTATTAAAAATAAAACCCTAGAAGCGATGGCCACAGGAGTTCCGATTGTGGCAAGCGATCGCGGTTTGGAAGGAATGGAAGTTGATGGAGAAAATGCTCCTTTACGAGCATTACGAGCGAATACAATAGAAGAATATGTTAAAGGTATTAGTGACTTATTTGAAGATGAAACATTGCGTCAAACTTTATCAAAAAATGGACGAAAATATGTAGAGAATAATTACACCTGGGATAGTATAGGAGAAAAGTATGAAAAAATAATTATTATCAACACTTGACAATTAGGGATCATAGACTGAGGTGGTGGCCACCCTAAAAATGGTTAAGGATTTTGGGTAATAACTAACCTACCCACTACCGTAATGATTCCCCCAATAACGGCACTAATGCCACCGACGATCAGGGGGAGGATCAAGGAACGAAAACCCTTGAGGTCAGAAACTTCTTTAACTAAGGTGTCCTGGGTTTTTTCTACTCTTTCTAACCGTTTGTCCATTCCCTTAAGTTCTGTCTCAAAGGCTGTCAACTTAACTTTTATATCTCCTATCTCTTCTGATTGCTTGTCTAGCTTGTCCTCAATCCTTGTGAGGATGTCTGCTAAGTCGTATTTAACGGTAACGGGTTCATTCATGAGTTAAACTCCTAATTTTTAGATTTAATCAGTGGAAAAGAATCAATTATACTTCCAATATTTTTGAAATAATCTTCAATCAACATTGATTTTAGCTTCTAAGTCTTTTTGTTTTTCTTCTAATTTACTTAACATCCAAATTTCTCCCATCCATTCATCAAACTCCATGTTTAAACTATGGTCTAATTTATCATTACTAAAATTATCAATAAATTCTTCACTGGATAATTCATATTTGTCTTCAAATTCTTTTAATTTTGCTTTTGTTTCTCTGATACTCTTTTCAATTGTTTCTAGTCTATTTTGTGGGTTAATCATTTTTTTACTTACTAAATCAAATGCTGATATTTTAACAATAGTTTAATCCAATTAAATTTCTACAGGTTTTTATAGAAACATAATACTATTCTTATTCTAACCTATGACATTCAGCTATGACCAGCAACCCTAAACCTAAACCAAATATTAAGTATTGAAACAAAAAATTGACAAAATCAACGGGGGGGGAGAATAAAGGCTATTTTTAAACTATTTTCAGATTAATTAATGTATAAAATACTAGAAGCAACCTATCATCAAGGAAACTTAATCCTCAAAGATAAACTAAGTGAATCCTTATAAGGAAAACAAATCAAAATTATTATCTTAGAATCTTCTAACCCTCAAAAAGAATCTTTTTTAGAGAAAGTTGATAAACATTCCTTTAAAGTTCCTCAAGACTATCAATTCAATCGAGAAGAACTTTATGACTAAACCAATAATTTTGGATACTAACCTTTGGGTTTATATTTATGCCAAAGAGCCGATAAATAGAGATTACTATTATTGACGAGAGTATAAAACGATGAAACTCTCCAACAGATATTAAGCAGACTATGAGATAAGATCAATAAAAATTATAGAAAAAAACAAAAATGACATTAAAATAAAAAAAGAAACTCAAAGATTGAAACTTCATGAAGACCAAAAAAGAAACATGGAAATGTGTACAAGGGTGTGGGGCCTGTTGTAACCTAGATCCAAGCGATCGCCCCGACTTAGAAGACTATTTAACCCCAGAAGAATTAGACCATTATTTAAGTTTAGTGGGAGAAGACGGATGGTGCATTAATTTTGACCAGCAAACTCGAAAATGTTTAATTTATGAACAACGTCCTCGTTTTTGTCGAGTACAACCCGATATATTCCAAGCAATGTATGAGATTGATCCCTCTGATTTTAACGACTTTGCCATTGAATGTTGTCGTCAGCAAATAGAAGGGGTTTACGGGGCCAAAAGTACCGAGATGAAACATTATAATAGAGGAATCACTCAAAATAACTAACCACAGTAAGGAGGTTCGCCCATCGATACCATTTATGGAAACCTGCAAGGGTTAAAACCTAGTCAAATTAAGCAGTTAAAGCGACTTTATCATCAAAAACTACGGGGCGATCGCTTCACGTCTCCAGAGTTTGCCCAAAGACTGGCCGCCGTCAGTTCCGATCTCGGTCAAGGGGTATGCGCTTATATTAACCGTCGTGGCCAAGTTATTCGAGTAGGAGTGGGAACCCCTCGACAAACTCAAATTCCTCCCTTAGAATTACCTCGTTATGGGGCTGAACGACTTTCGGGTATTCGCTGCATTGCCACCCAACTGAAGGCTGAACCCCCGAAAGAGTCCAGTTTAACGGCTATGGTACTGCAACGCCTAGATACTTTGGTGATGTTGTCCGTTACCTCAGAAGGAAAAATGCGACGGGGTGGTGGGGCAACCGGATACGTCAGAGAAGCCTACATTGCCCATTTACTACCCGCCTCAGAGTTTAACCCCAACCATGCTTATTACTGGACCGTTTCCCCGGCCATGACCCTAGAAACCCTCTCAGAACAGGACTTTATCGGCTTAGTGGAAGGGTTAGAAGCGGAGTTTCGTCGGGAATATGTAGCCCAACAGGTAGAAGGCGATCACGAACGGGTGGTGATCGTGGGGTTACAAACAGAGAAAATGAGCGATCGCGCCTTTGCGGAGGAGTTGGCCGAAGTGCAACGACTGGTGGACACTGCCGGAGGGGAAACCGTGGAAACCATCCAACAAAAACGACCTCACCCCCACCCTCAAACCGTTGTCGGAAAGGGTAAAGTAGAAGAGATTGCTTTACGGGTGCAAACCTTGGGGGCTAATTTAGTGGTGTTTAGCATGGACTTATCCCCGACACAAGTCCGCAACCTGGAAACCCAGTTAGGGGTTAGAGTTATTGACCGTACTGAGGTCATTTTAGATATTTTTGCCCAACGGGCCCAGTCAAGGGCCGGAAAGTTACAAGTGGAGTTGGCCCAGTTAGAATATATGTTGCCTCGGTTGATAGGGCGAGGTCAAGCCATGTCTCGGTTGGGGGGTGGTATTGGAACCAGAGGACCAGGGGAAACCAAGCTAGAAACGGAACGTCGGGCTATTCAACGGCGTATTTCTCGGCTGCAACAAGAGGTGAATAAGTTACAGTCTCATCGGTCTCGTTTGCGTCAGCAGCGTCAAAAACAGGAGGTTCCCACTATTGCGATCGTGGGTTATACCAATGCAGGTAAGTCTACGTTGATTAATGCGTTGACCAATGCAGAAGTATACACCGCCGATCAATTGTTTGCTACTCTTGATCCAACGACTCGCCGTTTATCGGGTATTGATAATAACACAGGACAACCTTACACTTTTTTGTTAACAGATACAGTAGGATTTATTCATGAGTTACCTCCGTCTTTGGTGGATGCGTTTCGCGCAACTTTAGAAGAGGTAACAGAAGCGGATGCGTTATTACATTTGGTCGATTTATCTCACCCGGCTTGGCAACATCATATACAATCGGTGATGAATATTTTACAGGAAATGCCTTTAGTTCCTGGCCCCATTTTATTAGTATTTAATAAGATTGATACGGTAGATGGAGAAACCTTACGAATTGCACAAGAAGAGTATCCTTTAGCTGTGTTTATTTCTGCGAGTCAAAGATTAGGGTTAGAAACCTTACGCCATAAGTTGAGTCAGTTGGTTCAATATGCGTTAAATAATTCTAGTTTTTAACAGTGATCAGTTACCAGTTACCAGTTACCAGTTAGCAGTTATCAGTTAGCAGTTATCAATTTAAAATTGTTTGACTGTTATAACATCTCGCCAATCAGTTAACTCTCCTTTCTCAATATCTTGTTTAGCTAACTCAATATCTTCCATTAAATCAGGAATTTCTAATAATTCTGTTGTTGCTTCTTCTCTTTCTTGTTCTACTAAATTATTGATTAATTCATACGCTAAATGTAGATTAGCTTCTGATAGTTTATCTACGGATTCATTTAATAATGCTTTAAGGCTTTCTATGTTAGACATACTAGAATAAGTAACTGATATATTGACATTATCACAATAATAGATCAATTCCCCAAAACTTAAATGTCAATGTTAATATAGTGTAAATAAGTCTATTTTGTAGTTTAAGTAATTTTCTCAGGTTCATAGATAGGAATGAATATTAAATTTACAGGTAAATATAAATCAATTACAGCATTTGAGTGGTTAAATATTCCTAAGTTTGCTGTTATTACTGGTCCCAATGGTACAGGAAAATCTCAACTACTTGAGTTAATTTATAATACGATTATTAATGATAGACAAGAAAAAGAAAGAGTAACTATAGAAAATGAGACTATTGAAGGACATGAAATAAGTTTGATTCAAGGTGAGTGGCAACTAAGTCGTACTAATGGAACTACTTTAAATAATATTTTAATACAAAAACAAAATTATTTTAACCAGTTTCAAAAAATGAATAAACAATCAAACTATGACTGGAAACTTCAAAAAGCATTTTCAGATATACTTGAAAAATTTAATAAACCTCTTTATCAAATTTCTAAACAAGAATTTGATAAGGAAATAGAAGGAATGATTGTACAAAATGAAGTACAATTAAGTCAAAAAATGGAAGAAATATTTTATACATACCGATTAAATGAAATGCAACTAAGAGATAAATTACTTAAGCAATATTCTGCCAAAGAAGTAAGAAAGAATAAAGACTATGAAACAATATTTGAAGAAATAGAAAAAGAAATAATCAACGAAATTGGACAAAAACCTTGGATAGTATTAAGAGATATTTTAAAAACATCAAAATTACCCTTTTCATTTAATGATCCATCTGAACATGACATCAAAGATAGTTTTCACTTGCAAGTTCAAAATACAATAACAGGAGACTGTATTAACTTTAGTGATTTATCATCAGGCGAAAAAGTTTTAATTTCCTTAGTTTTCTATTTATATAACACACAAGAAAAAAATGTATTTCCTAAACTCTTACTATTAGATGAACCCGATGCGCACTTACATCCTAGAATGTCACAACAGCTTTTAGATGTGATAAAAGATGTCTTAGTAGAAAAATATAATGTCAGAGTTATGATGACTACTCATTCTCCTTCTACTGTTGCATTAACAGATGAAGACTCACTATTTGAAATGTCAAGAACTAACCCAAGAATTCAAAAATCTCCCTCTAAAAATCATACCATATCTCTATTGACATCAGGATTAGTTTATGTAGGTCAAGGAACTCGTTATTTTTTAGTAGAAGATGAAGACGATGTTAAGTTTTATTCTTATCTTTATGACTACTTAACCAGTGAAAAGATTATCAATGGTGATATTCCTTTTGTCTTTATTCCTGCATCAACAAAAGATAAAACTGGAGGAAAAAGCGTTGTTGAAGGTTGGGTTAAAAAATTGCAAGATTCAGGTTTACAACAAATCATACAAGGAATCATAGATAATGATCAAGGAAATGAAACCTCAGAAGGAATGTATAAGATAAAAAGATATTGTTTTGAAAACTATTTAATTGATCCTATTGTTACTTATGCTGCACTTATGGACAATGAAAAACATACAGACTATTTTGATTGTGAATTAAAGTTAGGTGAAGAATATAAACTAAAATTTTTAGATAAAGATATACTTCAAAAAATTGCAGATGAAATTTTTAATAAGATTGAACCAAAATTATTAGAATTGAAACAAGATTCCAAACTAAACGACTTATTTGGTGATTATAATCCCGATCAAGAAACTATAAAAGAACCGATAAAATTTACTAACGAAATCACTTTACAATATCCAAAATGGATCACTAAAAGAAGTGGCAAAGTAATACTTAACCGAGTTTATACACAAGTGTTTGAACCTGGAGGAAAAGTTATTAATTTTAACAACTTAGATAAAGCATTTCGGAAAATCAATTTTATCTCTAATGATATTGTTGATTTATTTAATGAAATTAGATAAACTAAATTAAGTTAACATAAATGGTTCTTCAGTACATACAATGTGTTAACTCAAATTGAACTAGAAGAATAAATTTTTAAAATTAGTTAAATTAAATTACTTAAAAAGCTTGTATCCATTCTTTTACTTCGTAATCTGTCCAAATTCCATTTTTCCAATAGGGATCATTTTCAATTAATTTCTTGACTTTTTCAGCATTTTCTGCATCATAAATCCCGAAAACTTTGCTATTATCTTTAGTGGGTCCAATAGTAATTAAAATTCCTGCTTCTTTTTGCTGTTGTAAACCCTCTAAATGAGCTTGACGGTAAGGAGTTCTTTTTTCTAAAGCATTTTCACAGTAACTACCAAATAAAATGTATTTAGGCATAATTTTAACCCATCAGAAATAAGATAAGACGACTAAAATTGAATTGTCTAAGTGTTTTGTTGACTATACCATATTATAATAATCTTACAAAATCTTGAGTTAAGGTTTAGCTAAAATAAAATCAATGTAATGACTGAAACTCCACCACCTAATGCTAATCAATTAAAACTCTAGAAGAAAAGAGACAAGCATTAGCTCTTAGGAATGAGTTAGAATATCAAATAGAAACCTCAAAAAATAATCAATATCAACGTGATTTACAACAAGCTAAAGAAGCTAGACTAAAATTAGGTAGTTTGTTGGGTGTTGTAATGGGTTCTGGATTGATTACCCTAGATATTCTTGGTACACTATCTTATACGGGATATGTTGGTATCTTTTTTATCTTACTCGGTTTAGTTAAGCTCCTCGAATACTCACCATCAGATGTTTCAGGGTTATTAGAAAGTTTTGGAAATTATGTAACAAAAACTAACAAAAATTTACCCCCATCCAATTCTGAAGAAAATAAAAATTAATCAGAGGAATATTACAATGACAGTCAATAACAATAACAATGACAGTTTAGATGAACCTAAAAATAATAAAAGTGGTTTTTTCTTACAAGATTTATTAGAATTTGACAAAAATATATTTATTAGCTTTGGTCTACTTGCTATCGCTATTTACTTAATTAATAAATTAACTTCTAGTAATATTTCTCAAGACGTACAAGGATTTTTAGTGGTAATTATTGGATTATTAATTATTGTAGCTATTGATTTCTTAAAAAAAGAGAATAATACTACAAATTCTGATGTTAAAATACCTTATCCGAAAATAGAAAATCATCATCAGTATAACTATGATTATAGTGGATCAATAATATATCAAAATAGTCAAAATACTCATTATTCTTCAAAAGGCAATCTTGAAGAAGTTGCAGCAGAAATCAAAGAAATTATTGAAAAAGTATCTCAAAATAAAACAAATTCAGATGTCAAAGAAATGCCAATTATTGAAGCAGAGTTTATAGAAAAAATTAAACATAATGAACCAGAAATAACTAAAGATTTAACAGATAAAGACTTGTCTATCGTTGCTAAAACTATTGAAACAATAGAACAAGATAAACCTTTTAAACAAAAAGTTATTAGTGCTTTAAAAGCTGGAAGTATTGCTGCTCTTGAAGATATGTTAGATAATCCTTATATATCAATCATAGAGGAAGTTGTAAAAGGTTGGAAAGAAAATGAAACAGATATCAATAATCTAGATATTAAAAGTCAAAATAAAAATTCTGAATAACTCTTAACTCACTAAAATGGTGGGTTACGACGGATATTTATGTTCTTGTTAGAAATAAAATTATAGCCGTCTAACCCACCCTACAATAAACTTTGTTAACTACGAAGAGTAACATCAAACTGTTTAACTAAAGCTTGACGAATCTTATCATGAACCGGTTCAACATCCTCATCGGTTAAGGTGCGATCGCAGGAACGATAGGCTAAACTAAAGGCTAAACTTCTTTGTCCTTCGGGAACATTTTCCCCTTGATAATCATCGAATAATTCCACACCTGTTAACAGTTTCCCTCCTGCTTTATTCATGGTTTTGGTTAAGTCTGCAACAGAAACATCTAGGGATGCAAAAAAGGCTAAGTCTCTTTCTACCGCAGGATAACTAGAATAAACTTGAAAATGAGGGGTCAATAAGTTATCTTGGTTAAGAAATTTCGATAAACACCGAAAATCTAACTCAAAAGCATAAACTTCATCTATTAAGTCTTTTTCCTGTCGGAGTTGCGGATGAATTTGCCCAAAAATACCCAATCTTTCCCCATTTAACCATAAAGAGGCGGTTCTTCCTGGGTGTAACCGTTGGTCTTCACTGTCGGGTTGATACTCTACTGTCACCCCTAACCGTTCAAAAACCCTTTCTAAGATACCTTTGGCTTCATACCAGGTCATAGGGTTAGGCTTACCGCTTCTTGTCCAACGACCTTGGGGTAATAAATCACCTCCCATGATACCAGCTATATTATCCCATTCAGCAATTTCTCCGTCAAGCCGTCGGAAAATGCGTCCCATTTCAAAGCCGTTTAATGCACCGTTTCCTTGGGATTGATTATAGGCAAAAGCGTCGATAATACCGTCTAAAAGATTGGTTCTCAGGGCGGAATATTCAGCAAATAAAGGGTTACTTAATACCACTTCTGCTTTTTCTGGTTTAACCAGAGAATATTGTACTAATTCCGTTAAACCGACTCCTCTAAACACTTCTCTGACCTTGCGTTGGGTTTGATATTCTATCGAAAGTCCCCCGGCTTCGGTTTTATCAGGAAGTTCATCACAGAAGCGATCATAACCGTAGAGACGGGCCACTTCTTCGATCAAGTCAATTTCTCGTTCTAAGTCACGGTAACGATAGGAAGGAATCGTTACAGACCAAACGGTGTTTTCTCCCGTTACAGGGGTTAAATGACAGCCTAAGTCGCTTAAAATGCGTTCTACGTCTTCTGCTGCAATGTTGGTCTTTTGGCCGTCTTTTTCTACGGGGCCTAAGACGTGATGGATACGATCTAGGCGTAACTCAATGGACTCAGCCGATCGATCCCGACGATGATCACTTATTTGTTGAGTCACAGGGGTTCCTCCTGCTAACTCCGCCATTAAAGCGATCGCTCGTTGACAAGCCAATTCTAACTCAGATTGATTAATTCCTCGTTCGTATCTTGCAGATGCTTCGCTGCGTAAACTTTGACTACGAGAGGAACGACGGATAGTCACTTGTTCAAATAAAGCTGCTTCTAAAAGGATGTTTTGCGTCTCGTCAGCGACTTCTGTGTCTTCTCCTCCCATGACACCAGCAAGGGCTACAGGGGTATCATTAGCCGTAATGAGTAAGTTAGATGGGTTTAACTGTCTTTTTTGGCCATCAAGGGTTTTGAGGGTTTCTGTCTCCTTGGCAAACCTGACTCCAACGGTTAAGTGATCCCTATTTCCTGCTACAGTTTCTAACTTCTGGAGATCGAACCCATGAAGGGGTTGGCCCCATTCTAATAAGACTAAGTTAGTAATATCGACTACGTTGTTAATGGGACGAACACCAGCTGCTTCTAAACGTTGTTGTAACCAGTCAGGAGACGGTGCAATTTTTACCCCTTCGATCACCGTTCCGATATAGGTGGGACAAGCTTTACCGTCACTTACCTCTACCGTGAGAGGATAATTTTGTTCATCTGGTAGAGAGGTTTGAGGAGGTTGGGGAAGATTTAACTCTCCTCCAGTCAATGCAGCTACTTCCCTGGCCACACCGATCATACTCATGGCATCGGCCCGGTTTGCGGTGGGGGTGATGTCTAAAATTACATCATCTAATCCCAAAAAGGGCCGAGCATCTGTCCCTAATTTTAGGTTATCTTCTTCAAAAATGTGAATACCGGCAGATTCCTTGGCCAGTCCCACTTCTGCTAAGGAACAGATCATTCCTTCGGACTTCACCCCTCTGAGTTTTGCTGATTTGATTTTCAGGTCAATTTTCGGTAAATAGGTTCCTAATGTGGCGACAGGAACATAAATATCGGCTTTAGCGTTGGGGGCCCCACAAACAATAGTTGAGGGACTTTCTGCACCAATATCCACTTGACAGACGCTCAATTTATCTGCGTTGGGGTGAGGTTGACGGTCTATAATTTTACCGATCACAACCCCATCGGCCCATTGACGACGATCTTC
>JASJDD010000079.1 GCA_030065735.1 Crocosphaera sp. | reverse complement strand
TTGATATACTGGTCAAAATTCATCCCCACCTAAAATGTGAATGTTCCTGATAGTATTTTTAGGTGGGGACTTCTTTTGACATTTTTGTTAAAATCTAGGTAATTATTAGAACCCCATTATCCGTCGTAACCCACCAGAATAAGCATTTTATACGAATTAAGGAGACAATCACTAATGCAATTAGAAGATTATTTTGTCTTCATTTCTGAAGACGATATTAGAATTAAGGGTCATCGAATTGGAATTGATAACGTATTATTCTACTTTTTAGAAGGATACACCCCAGAAGAAATTGAGGCAATTTATCCTGATTTAAGTTTAGAGAAAATTTACGCAACAATTACCTATTATCTCCAGAATAACAAGGAAATTGATGCTTATTTATTACGGATACAACAGTGGAAAGAATCCCATTATCAAGAATCTCTTAAAAACCCGTCTCCTCAAAGACAAAAAATGCAACTAATCAAACAGCAAAGACAAGATTTATTTTTAGTGAAATAAGTTAACTGAAAGGTGTTTAAAAACTAATCAACGATAAGATTTTGAGGTTGAATAATGGTGATATTGGGAAGGGAAATGAAATCATTAGGATTAAAAGTAAGTAAATAAGGAATATTGTAAACAATCATAACCGCTAAAAGTTTAATATCATGAGGATGAAGTATCAGCAATTCTGAGTAGAATATTAGTATCTAGAAAATAGTCCATCAGTTAATCATACATAGTATCTCTGTGTAAAGCTTCGTCAGGTAAATTAGCACTTTGTTTTGGTAAAGTTTCCAGAAAAGCTAACCAATTTTGAGTTCTTTCTTCGGGTGTTAATTGTTCATCTTGTTCAGAACTTTGTTTAATTAAGTCTTCTAAGGTTTTATCAAAGTCTTTACTCAAAGAAATATCTTGATTTGAGGGTTGAATTGAAGTTAATTTTACCATTGGTTGGTTGTTTTTTGTGATAATAATTTTTTCTCCTGTTGCTGCTATCTCTAGAAGTTGCTCAATTTTAGGTAAAGCTTGATTGATGTCTATTGTTTCCATTATTAACTTGATTGAAGAATTATCAAAGCTTGACGTGCAGTTATGATAGGAATAGTTTCAACTCTATTGAGTTTAAGTAAATCAGATTTATCACCACTAACAAGATAATTAGCTTTACCTTTTATAGTAGTTGTTAAGATAATATTATCATCAGGATCAGGTGAATAATTTACAGTAGGAAGTGAACTCACACAGACTGAATAAATTGTAATCCCTACTAACATTTTTCTTGCTTCTTCAGCAGTAAAGTAACGTTCTAGCTTAGGATAAGACATAACTCGCTGTAATTCTTCGAGTTGTTTATCTGAAGTAACTAGATCAAATTGACCCTCACGCCATTGTTGATAAAGTAGATGAGGAGGCGTATTTTTTCGTAACAATGCTGAAATAAGAATATTAGTATCAACAACAAGACGCATCACGAGTTTTTCTAATAGCTTCATCTATATCTGTTTCCATTTCTTCCTGAGAATAACGTAAATTACGTTCTTGAACATAAGCAACGGTTTCCTCAAAGTCTAATCTTTGTTTAACTGCTTCTTCAACATATCGAGATAAGCTTTCTTCATTGACTCTTTTTTGTCCTAGAAAAGCTCGTAACCGTTGATCAATTTCCGACGATACACTCAAAGACCAATTTGCCATAATATGATTGCTCCAATGTTATTACTAATTTAGTTTATATTAAACCTGGACTATCAGATAGAACAATCAAATGAACTACACTAAAATATAAAGTATTCAAACTAAACAAAAACGAAACTAAAACCTAATTAATGACAGATTCAACCGCAAAAGTTCAAGTAATTGGTGGAGGGTTAGCCGGAACCGAAGCAGCGTGGCAAGTGGCACAAGCTGGCATACCCGTGACACTGCACGAAATGCGCCCCATTCGCAGCAGTCCCGCCCATCATAGCCAAGAATTAGCCGAATTAGTCTGTAGTAACTCCTTCGGTGCCATGTCCAGCGATCGCGCGGCCGGCCTTCTCCACGAAGAATTGCGTCGCCTCAACTCCATCATCATCCAAACCGCCGATGAACACGCCGTTCCTGCCGGTGGTGCCTTAGCCGTGGATAGAGGTGTGTTCAGCCATCAATTAACCCAAACCTTACAAAATCATCCCTTAATCGAATTAAGACGCTCAGAAGTCCAGGAAATCCCCTCAGACGGCATAATTATTTTAGCCACTGGTCCCCTTACTTCCCCCGTTTTGGCAGAAAAGTTACAACGGTTCACTGGAATGGCTTATATGAGCTTTTTTGACGCAGCCAGCCCTATTATTGTGGGGGACTCCATCAACACAGACATTGCCTTTTTAGCCTCCCGTTACGACAAAGGAGAAGCAGCTTATCTTAACTGTCCCCTCAACGCAGAACAATATTTACAGTTTCGTGGCGAATTGTGTACAGCAGAACAAGCAGAATTGAAAGAGTTTGAACGAGAAACTGCTAAATTTTTTGAAGGATGTTTACCTATCGAAGAATTAGCCCAACGGGGAGAAGATACCATGCGTTATGGACCCCTGAAACCAGTGGGTTTATTTGATGCGCGGTTAGGAGATTTTCGTGATCCCGAAAATAAAGAAAAACGTCCCTACGCCGTTGTACAACTACGACAAGAAGATAAACAGGGTAAACTTTGGAATATGGTCGGTTTTCAAACCAATTTAAAATGGGGTGAACAAAAACGGGTGTTTCGTCTCATTCCTGGCCTGGAAAATGCTGAGTTTGTTCGCATGGGTGTAATGCACCGCAATACTTTCATTAATTCTCCCCAGTTACTTTACCCTAGCCTACAGTTTAAAAATCGTCCTACTCTCTTGGCCGCAGGACAATTAATAGGAACCGAAGGTTACACTGCAGCAGCAGCAGGGGGATGGTTAGCTGGAACCAATGCTGCACGAATTGCATTAGGGTTAGAGCCTATTGTATTACCGTCTACGATGATGATGGGTGCATTGTTTGAGTTTATTAGTAGTGCGTCCCCAAAACACTTTCAACCTATGCCACCTAACTTTGGTATTTTACCCGATTTACCCGTCAGAATTCGCAATAAAAGAGAAAGATATGGAAAATATCGCGATCGCGCTTTAGAAGCGTTAAATTCAGTTTTTTCAGTTATCAATTATCAGTCATCAGTCATCAGTTTGTAGGTTCTTGTAGGTTCAATTTTTTTATTATTTTCACAATCAATGAGGTTTGAATATGGTTGCAGCTAAAGAACATTTTTTTATGACTGCCGAAGAATATCTTCAATGGGAGGAAAAACAACCCCTGAAATATGAATATATGGATGGGGAAGTTTATGCTATGACAGGGGGAACTATTCCCCATAATACAATTGCTTTAAACTTAGCTTCTACTCTGAAAAATCATCTCAGGAATAAAGGATGTAAGATACAAATTAACGATGTTAAAGTACAACTATCAGAACAAGGCCCGTACCATTATCCTGATGTAGTTGTCAGTTGTGACGAAAGAGATCAAAAAGCATTCAAATTCTTGCAATACCCTTGTTTAATTATTGAAGTTCTTTCTCCGAGGACCGAAGCATTTGATCGAGGTAAAAAATTTAGAAATTATCGGCAAATTGAAACTTTACAAGAATATATCTTAGTTAGTGTAGATCAAAAATTAGTTGAGTGTTTTCGCATCAATGATAAAGGAGTTTGGGAATTGTACAGTTTTACTGAAGATGAGGAATTAAGATTGGAATCAATTGATTACAATATTTCTCTTGAATTGATTTATGAAGATGTTATCTTAACTAATGAAACTGCATAGTATAATGAACCGTAAACAACTAAGTTAACTAATGAGATAAGTTATGCCTTCCCCCTTTCCTGGAATGAACCCTTATTTAGAAACTCCCACATTATGGTCACAAGTTCATACTCATTTAATTGTTGCGATCGCAGAGCAAATGAACCCTATCTTGCGTCCTAAATATCGTATGTCTATGGAACAAAGAATTTATAGGCAAAACAGTAATAATGATAGTTTAGAATTAGTTGGTATTCCCGATAATGTTGTTTTTTCTCCTAGTTCAAAACCCACTGAAACTTCATCTAATGTTGCTGTTGCATCCCCCAAAGTTCAACCCTTAGCCATCTCTCTTCCTCAACCAGAAACCATTAAAGAATGGTATTTGCAAGTCAAGAATGTAGAAACTCAAGAAGTGGTAACAGTGATTGAAATATTATCACCTAAAAATAAAAAATCAGGAGAAGGTAGAACAAAATATATAAAAAAAAGAGAACAAGTATTAATGAGTTTAACTCACTTAATAGAAATCGATTTATTACGCAAAGGTGAGATAATGCCCATGAATATAGATGATACAATCAAATCAGATTATCGTATTGTAATTAGTCGCAGCGATCGCCGTCCTAAAGCTGAACTGTATGCCTTTAATTTAGCACAAAAAATTCCCTCTATTCCCTTACCTTTACAACCAGAAGATGAAGAACCCTTAATCCCTTTACAAGACTTATTACACAGTCTTTATGAAAAAGGAAGTTATGACTTAGCTATCAATTATCAAAAACAAACCTTAGAGGATTTATCTGAAAATGATCAAACTTGGATTAATAATTTACTCAAACAAAAAGAGTTGATCTAAATTAAAATATTAGTTAAATCTCTAAATCAACTCCTTTAATTTCTCCTTTCCCTATTATCTTTACAAAATTTTTACAGCTATAATTCTATTTCTTTTGTATAAGATAGAAAGCAGTCAAAAAATACAGTTAACATATCTAAATGAAACAAACCGTTGCTTGGGTCATCAGCAGTTTAACAACCGTCACAGTCATAATTACCCCTAGTTTAGCCTTAAATACCTCCACAGGAGAAGCCGGTATCTATGCCGAGCGCTTACATCAACAACCCTATAATTTAACAGGGCGAAAAATCGCCATTGGACAAATAGAAATTGGACGGCCCGGTGTCTTTGGTTTTGATAAAATAGCAGCGTGGAGTCCCACCTTTAAACTCGCAGGGGTATACTATCAAAATCGGGCAGTCAAATCCAATGGCAACCTAGATAACCACGCAGCTATGGTAGCAACGGTGATGGTTAGCAAAGATAAAAAATTGCCAGGAGTCGCCCCAGACGCAAGATTATACGCTTCTGCCATCGGTGCCATCAAAGGAGGTGGCCAACCGCAAGAATGTCTGGCCAGTCAACATATTGCCCAACAAAATAGCGGGGATGTACGGGCGATTAACTTTAGTTTCGGAGAATCGTTAGATCAGGATCATCGCAAGGATGCAAAGTTAGATGGGAATGCACATTTAACCAAGTGTATTGACTGGTCATCGCGGGTTCATGATACCCTGTATGTTATTGCTGGCAACCAGGGACAAGGAGGCATTCCTATTCCCACAGACCACTATAACGGCATTACCACCGCCTACACCACCAAACGGGAGGGAATCTATACAAAAGTTGATTTTGCCAACCTCAGCGCCCTTCCCGTGGGTATTGGCCGCAGTTTAATCAAACGAGAAATCAACGTTGGCCCCAGACGAGCTATCAATTTAGTCGCCCCAGGTAGCAAAGTAGCTGTCTATGACTTAACCGGAACGATCCAAGAAGTGAGTGGAACCAGCTTTGCGGCCCCTCATATTACTGCGTCGGTAGCCTTACTACAAGAATTCGGCGATCGCCAACTCCGTACGCAACAACCCAACTGGAGTCTGGACTCTCGCCGTCATCAGGTCAACAAAGCTATTTTACTCAATTCTGCCGATAAGATACAAGATAGGGGTAACGGTTTGTTATTGGGGATGATGCGGACTATTTTTAGTAAGTCTCATTATACTTGGTTTCAATCCGATGCCTATCGCAACCCTGAGATTCCTCTAGACATACAAATGGGAACAGGCCATCTCAATGTGTTACGAGCCTATCAACAGTTTAGCGCAGGTCAATGGAAACCCCAAACGCCAGTTCCGGCCATTGGTTGGGACTATGAAACCGTTACCAATAATAATTATCAAGATTATGTCATTAGCCAACCCTTACGGAAAAACAGTTTTGTGTCCATTACCTTAGTTTGGGATAGGTTAGTGAAACTCAATGACAGAAATAATAATGAACAGTATGATCTTGGGGAGAATTTTGAGGATCACGGAATCAATAATCTGGATCTTTATTTAATGCCAACTAATGCGACTAATGTCTCTGAAAGTATCTGCCGTTCCATCAGTAAAGTAGATAATACAGAACATATTTTTTGTTCTATTTCCACCACAGGTAACTATAAAATACGGGTGCAATATAAACAACAAGTTAACCAAGAGACTCAACCCTATGGGTTAGCTTGGTGGACTGTTTCTGAGGGGTCTAACTGAGGAGTTAAGTACCTGGACAAAAATAAACGTTACTCGTTTAAGTTAAGCAGAGGAGGAGGGGCTATTGTCATCTATGGTAATATATAACTAAAGATATGTCATATTTGGCTATATTTTTATGAACTATAACTATTCACTGTAAAAGTATATTCCCCCACTTGTGCATTATAGCGAGAGGTCACCAGACACAGGTAATCAATACCTTCGTCTATGTTTAAATCGTAGGATAGCACTTCACCATGATAACTGTAGGAATCAATAATGTCTCCAGTTTGAGCATTAATGATATACATATCCGGCAGAAACTCAGCATTTTCGATGGTAATGGTTACCTGAGTTTCTCCATTCAAACTCTCTCGGGATAGGTAATAACCATCGGAGTAGTAGACGTGATTAGATAAAAAGTATTTGAAATAAGCAGTCGCATCGCTGGTGTCCAGAGAATTAGTAATGGTTTGATTGAGTCCAATGGGATTGCTATCAAATAAAAGACCAGTATTGGTCGTTAAGTCATAGGTATCTCCTGCTTGTCCTAAAATTCTCACTCCATAATTAACCCCTTCCTCTACAGTAAACTTAAGATCAGCTTCATTGGTTGTCTGCAAAACATCTCCTGTATCTTGATTAAAGAGTTGAACAATATGACTAGAGGAATGACTATTCACGTTGAGTTCAACATCCTCTCCTACCTGTAAATCAGAAACAAGAAAGTTATCCATGAAGCGATTTTTCAGAATGGGATGAACCGTCTCATGGTTAGAATTAAAACCACCGGAGAGTGAGAAATTTGTATCAACGCTTAACGTATAGTCTCCTAAGCGATCGGCTTGATAAAAGCTTGCTACAATAGCGTAATTAGTATTGGAGTCCGATTTAGGTGTATAATTCAGATTGGCACTATAATAACCCTCTTCACTATTATAATGACCAATATTACTCGTTATATGATCTCCAGTGTCAGCATCAATCAATAATAACATTGTGGTCTGGTCAAAGGAATTGAGCTTAATATTGATAGTCTGAAAATGGGAGAAATGAGTTATTTCATAGACATCACTATTGGAGATCGTCCACACATCCACTGTTCCATCACTCTCAGTTATGCTTCCTTCGATGGGTTGATCGCTAATACCGAGAGTAAGTTCTCCTAAAGTCGTTCCTAAGGTATAGCTTCCTGTGGTGGTTTCTCCTGTAGACGTTACTCGCACTAAATATTCAATGTTATTGTTACTGGTAAACATCAGTTGAGTTTGGGATGTACCTTCGGTTTCTGTCCCTTCATATTGATCGATCAATTCTCCCGTTTCACGGTTAATTAATTGCAGAGAACTACCAAATCCTACGCTGTCTAAATTGAGCATAACAGTTTGTTGATCCTCAAGACCTCTCAAAATATATTCATCTCGATAACGGCCTTGATGGGTTTGATCAACACTGTCTAAAACCCCTGTCTCTGTATCACTAAAAACTAATTGATTGGTGGGTTCTGCGACAGTTGTTGATAACACAAATTCTTGAGGCTGTAAGTCTAGGGTAACCGTTTCATAATCGCCAAGACCAGTTAACCCATATTCACCGTTGTCACCTTCTTGGTACAATGGGTCACTACTATCTAAAATTTCTAGGTCTTGATCAGTAAAAATTAATGATTGTTCTTGGTTGATACCAGTAAGAGGGTCATTAACACTCATTTCTCCTCTTTGTTCCTGAGTATTAGATAGACTCTCTTGTCGTAATCCCTCTAAGGCTTGAGCTACTGTCACAACATCGGATGTGATATCAGTACCTATAATATCCGACTCCTGTGAGACATGGTTGAAATTGACTAGGGGTTCTCCTCCCCCCGAATCATCGAAAGTTGGATTACCGAAAATATTTAGATTAGATCGTGTCATTTGCTCAGCCATAATTAATTTTCTCCTAAACTTGATGGTTCCCCTCTTGTGATGAGGAATTAAGTTAATTTACTTTAAAATCCCCCATAGATTAGCTGTCTTTTTTATTCAATTGTTAACATTTTTCTTGAAAAAAGCATCAGTATCATCTAGGATTTTTACTGTTTTTCTTGATGAAAACTTAATTGATATAATTCTTGATTTGTAAAGATTATTGATCAATTTTGAGAAGAATACTTAAATAAAAAAACTAAATTGATGAAGATTATCTTAAATTCTCTACACTACTAATCAGTAATTACAGCAAAAAACAGAAAAGATTAATCCTTTCTGTTGAATAATTTTTATCTAAACTAGAATAGACTTGCTTTTTGAATCTCTCCTCATCCCGTGTTTTGTGATAAATGAAGAATGGCTTGATTATCAATTTTAGCGGGTGTCCCATCCGGTTGAATAGCACTAAATTGTTGAAAATAATTACGAATGTCAGGAGGAAAGTGAGGAAAATCAAAAATCCCATCTCCTGCTGCAATATTTGACCAAAAATCTCGTAACAATGGGGCAAATTTCTCAGCTTCTTCAAGGGATACGTTTAAAGGTGATGCTGTTAATAATTTCACCATAAAAGGAAAAGAGCGATCGCCTAACCACTGACGAGAAATGTCCTCTAAATTTTCCCATCCGGGTAAACTTTTGACTCGATGAGATGTTATATTAAGACTGAAAGAACCGTTAATGGCTCGTTCCACTTCAATGATACGATAAGGGTGAGGATAACTGACTAATGAACCTGTGGTGATTTCATACATTCCTTGATCGTACGCGACATCTTGTACATGAAGATGTCCTGTGAAAATTAATTGACAGTTGACCGACCTCAACATTTTAAGTAAGAGGGAAGCATTATCTAGCATATATCTTTTCCCTAATTCGTGGTCACTTTGTCCTGGCAAATGCTCGATAACATTATGATGAATCATCACCAAAAGTAATTGATCTTTGACTTGGGGTAATAAATTTTCTAACCAAGTTAATTGTTCATTATCTAAGCATCCTAACTGTTTTCCATGCTCATTAAATTGATTAGAATTTAAACCAATAATTCTCACCCCTGGTAAAATTTCTTGAGTATAATATAACTGTTGACTCTCATAACCACAATGACCATAATAACTGGGAAATTGATGCAACCCAATCTTAGCTTTTGTCGGATCAATACTGGGAACATCGTGATTACCAGGAACAACAAAAACGGGAAAAGGTAGAGATTGCAAGCGTTTGGCTAACCAGTCATGGTTATCTGGTTCTCCATCTTGGGTTAAGTCCCCTGGTAAGAGCAGAAAATCTAAGTTAAGCTGTTCTAAGTGGTTTAACACCTTTTCTAGAGCAAGAATACTGAGTTCAACCAAATGAAAACGGTTAGAATGATTTTGAATCGTGTGGGGAACCGCTACATGGGGATCACTGATAATAGCAAAGCGAAAATTCATCACAAAAAACTTCTTAAATAAAGCACATCTTTACCATTAAGCATAAATAGGAGAGATTCATTTTGGCAAGAGTCCGTGTCCGTCAACACGTTAACCCTTTAAGTGGAAAATACCGTCAACCTTTAACTTTACCTAATTGGGATACAGTTTATTCCTGTGGGGACCAACCTCTTCATTTAGATATTGGTTGTGGGAGGGGAAAATTTTTATTAAATATGGCTCCATTGTACCCTAATATTAATTTTTTGGGGATAGAAATTAGAGAACCTTTAGTCATTGAAGCTAATGAACAACGCGATCGCTTACAATTATTTAATCTCCATTTTCTTTTTTGTAATATTAATATTAATATTGAGCCATTATTAACATCTTTACCACCCAAAATGTTAAATTGCGTGACCATTCAATTTCCTGATCCTTGGTTTAAACGAAGTCACCAAAAAAGACGGGTAGTACAACCTGCTTTAGTCCAGGCGATCGCTGATTATTTAGTTGATAATGGCTCTGTTTTTTTACAATCAGATATTCAAGAAGTTGCTCAAGAAATGGAAGAAAATTTTTTAGCTAATTCTTGTTTCAAAAAGCAACATCAAGAAACTTGGTTAACAGAGAATCCCTTTCCTATTCCGACAGAAAGAGAAATTGCTACTCTTAATAAAAATCAGCCCATTTATCGGCTCTTACTGCAAAGAATTGACCATTTCTGACTTCTGTGCGATAGCGCCGGAACGTAGTGAGGAACTTCTGACTTCTGTGCGATAGCGCCGGAACGTAGTGAGGAACTTCTGTGCGATAGCGCATGGTAGTAGTGAGGAACTTCTGACTTCATTAATGAGTGATAGGTATTTGAATTTCACTGCGTTTAGTAGCATCTGGTTTGTAAGGACCATCATAAAACAAACGACGGGGTTTACCTATCATTTGATAACTGGGATTTTTTGAGAGCCAATTTTTCAGTTTTTCTAACCCTTCAAGATAACTTTCATAGGAATAACCGCCAACTAATCCTAAACTGATTACAGTCATAGCAGGAATGTCTTCAACAGTAATATTATTAGCTATTTCTTGGGGATAAATATCTGTATTACGATAGAGAAAAGAAACCGTTGCTTCTCCTGTTTTCTCATTACTTTCTAAAGTACTCAACGGATATCGAGTTTCTACCGGTGCCGTCATAGAAATATTATTGCTGCTAATGTGTTGGAATAAGGAAGAAAAGGCTTGATTTCCTGCATCAGAAAGGTTTCCAGAATAATGATAAGTGGCAGCCCGATAAGCAGGATATTGCTTAATTTCTATTTTATCAGGGGCTGTTGGAGTAGGAAAACCCACTGGTAACGGCGCACTATTAGCCTGATAAATGCCAAAAGCAAACCAAGCGATCGCTATAATACTTAATGGTAGGAATAAATAGAGGAGCTTCATGGTCAAAAATATCAATTATGACTAATCAATTGTAACATAAACATTGTACTTATTACAGCCTAGAAGGTTGGTTTACTATCTACTGAAATAATTATCATGAATATTAAAAATTGCTGCTTAAGTATAATATTAATAACACTATTATTAATCAATGGTTGTGCAAGTAATCAAATTGATAATCTGGAGAGTACAACCAAAGTCCTCAAAGGAGAAATTTTAGTCTGGGCAGAAGTTCCTTTTGGACTAACAGAAAAACAAAGTGCTTATTTTCAAGACATTGTTAATGATGCCATGAAGCAGTTCACTAAACTCAATCCTGATGTCAAAATATCCATGAAATTTGTGTTACCTGATGAACAGTTATCTGAGTTTAGCCAAGAAATTGTCAGAGGTGCCGGTCCTGATATTTTTGCGGTTTCTTTAACTAACAATAAAATTTCCTCACTGATTCGTTCAGGATACTTAAAAAGTTTGGATGAAGATAATTTTGACTTATCCCAGTTTCGACGAGAAACCCTGGAACAAGTTAGCTATCACGATAAACTTTATGCCATACCGATTCGTTTAGCAACCCAAGTTCTTTGTTATAACAAAAACAAGGTACAACAAACACCAAAAACTTTAGATGAGTTAATTTTACAAGCTCGTCGAGGCTATTCAGTGGGACTGCATTCTAATTTTGCTAGTGCTTTTTGGGGAATAGGGGCTTTTGGGGGTCAATTATTTAATGAGTCAGGGCGTATTATTTTAGGCAAAAATCAAGGTTGGGTGCAGTGGATGCAATGGCTAAAAAATGCCCAGCATGAGCCTAACTTTTATCTCATTGAGGATACTGAAACCCTACAAAAAGCTTTTATTGAGGGAAAGTTAACTTATATGACTTGTTCATCCGGTTGGCTACCTCTCCTTAGCGAAGCATTGGGTCAAAATAATTTAGGGGTTGCTCTATTACCTGGTCGAGAAAATCAACCAGCTACTCCTCCTTTATGGACAGTTGGTTTTATTTTTAATCGAGCTTCTAGTAAAAATCAACATCAATTATCCTTAAAATTTTCCCAGTTTTTAACTAATGCTCAATATCAACAACAATTACAGGTTAAAGCAGCTTTTTTGATTCCTGTTAATAAAAATGCTAAAGTTGATGCTAGTTTGTTTCCTATGCAAGCTGTGTTATTTGAACAATCTCAAACAGGAATTATTGTATCTTTGGATCAACTGGAGAAAAATCAAGCTATCTTTGACTATGGTTATGTTCTGTATGACCAAGTAATAGCAGGAGAAATAACACCAGAAGAGGCTGCTTTACAAATTCAACAAGCAGTTAATAATCAATTTAATTAAAAATTGTGAGGGTGATTGATGAATAGAAAAGTGATACTTGATCCCAGTTATTTTTGGGAAGAATGGTTAAAAACTATGGTTATTTTACAACGTCCGGCGGTTCAGCTTCAACTGTTAGCAATTACTCTTTCCCTTGTAGCTATGTTTCTCATTTCTCAATGGTTATGGCGTAAATTTAAACAGCGATTTCCTGATATTAGCCAGTTTGAAGAAAAGAATGAAGAACTTTATTATCAACAGATTGGATCTGCTTTATTTTACTATCTTCTGTTGCCAATTTTGAGTTTAATTACTATTAGTTTAATTAGATTTATTTTTTTACAACGGGGTTGGTTTGCAGGGTATTTAACTGACACCATCGATTTGTTATGGATGTACATTTTTTATCGTATATTTTTAGTTATGCTTTATTCTTCATTTAATATGAAAGCAGTTGAATATTATCATCATCGCTTCTTTGCCCCCTTATTTTCTTTCGTTATTATTTTACAAGTCATCCATATTTTTACTGATTTTGACACAATATTTCATGTTTCCTTTTTTCAATTATTTGATCAATCTATAACATTAGGAGATATTGTCGTCACCGTAGGTGGACTTTATTTTTGGATAACGGGATGTTCTCTTTTTGAAAAGGTCTTAATCTATCTTTTCTCGAAAGAAATACGCACCGATCAAAGGGCAGTTCAATCAATTTCTTTAGTGCTGCGTTACTTTTTAATTGGGTTAGGAATTACTTTAATTTTTGGTTATGTTGGTATTAGTCCCACTGCCTTAGCTGCCATTACTGGCGGTTTATCTGTGGGTATTGGTTTCGGTTTAAAAGAAGTGATTAGTAACTTTGTTAGTGGTCTATTTCTATTGTTTGAAGGGGCGTTAAAACCCGATGATGTTATTAGTATTAATAATGAAATGAGTCAGGTTAAAAAATTTGGAATTCGTGCAACAACGGTACAAGTCATTAGAGACAATTCTGAAAAAATTATCCCCAACCAAACCTTTTTTACTGAAGAGGTAACGACTTTTACAGGGAGTGATCCTTTAGTATATCGTTCTGTTGTTGTCGGGGCAAATTATAATTGTGATCCTCAAGAAGTTATCAAAGTTTTATTGGAGGTTGCTGATCAGAATCCCAATATTTTAGATTATCCTAGACCAGTTGCTTTTGCCCTTGAGTTTGGGGATTCTAGTATTAATTTTGAACTGAAATTTTGGCTTGATAATCCTTTAATTGGTAAACGAGTAACTAGCAGTTTGATTTGCGATATTTGGAAAGCATTTAAGAAAAATGATATTGAAATTCCTTATCCTCAACGAGATTTACATATTATTAACGGTATTCAAGATAATAATTATGACGCTATGGATATGGCAAACTTGTGATCAAGAACAATAAAAATTACTGCCTAGATCACTGCATTATATAAATGATTTGCTTGTATAATTCCTGTGTTATACTAGAGAAAATACGGTAAAGCTTTTTTATTTTCACTCATATTTAAGGATGTTGATATGATGTCACGTTTAAAAAAAATTATTCTTTCTTCTCGTGTTGCTCAATTTTTATTTGGTTTATTCTTCTTTCTTACTTTAAGCGAAACTTGGCTAAATTACACATCTTTAAATGCAACTACAGCCTTTAGCGAATTATGTTTAAATCAAGAAAAATTATCGGAAAAAGCACAGTACACCGTCTCAATTTTATTAGAAAAAGCTCAAAATACTGATTGTGAAATAGCTGCCCGTCATTTAGGAAAATTAGAGCAGTTAGATTTATCAGGTAGAGACATTGAAGACTTAACCCCATTATCTTCATTTCAAAACCTAACTGAATTATATTTAGCTGCTAATCAAATAGCGGATATTACTCCCCTTTCATCCTTAAAGAGAATTAAAAAATTAGAATTATCTAACAATAATATTAGTGATATTACTTCTTTGTCTAATATGAAAAAACTAGATACACTTTGGATGTGGAATAATCAAGTAAGTAGCCTGAAACCTCTATCGAAATTAGATAATATTACCCATCTTTATCTTCCTTTTAATAACATTGTTAATCTGAGTTCTATCGCTTCATTGAGGAACTTAGAAGTTATTATTTTTGATAATAATAAAATTTCTGATATTTCTGCTTTATCTCATCTAAAAAAATTAACAGGTATCTCTTTAATGAAAAATAATGTTGAAGATATTAGTAGCTTAGAAAATCTGGACAAATTGAAGGTTTTTATTGCTGCAGATAATCGCATTAATGATCTAAGTCCTTTACAGAAATTATCAGAACTAACTTTATTAATTCTTGATCGAAATTTAGTCAATGATATTCGTCCTCTATCTAATCTTTTAAATTTAGAAAAAATTTATTTATCTCATAATAACATTATTGATATCACTCCCTTATCCTTTCTCAGTAAATTGTTTCATATTCAACTTAATAATAACCAGATTAAAGATCCTTCCTCACTACAGTTGTTAACTCAAGTTACCTATCTCAATATTGCTAATAATCCCCTTAATAACTTAACTTGTCCAGTTGAACCTGATTCAATTTGTATGTTTTAAAATAACTATAATGAGATTAATTATCAGAAATATTTCCATTTCTTACTATTCTCAAATCTAAGGTTTTTGGGACATCTAAATGAGTATCTTGTTGAGGAAAAGCGATTACAATACCTGCTTTCTTTAAGTCCTTAAAAAGTTGATATCTTACCTTACTTTCTTGTTGTAAACGTTGTAGTTTATTGCTAACTTTAATCATCAAATAAACTTGAAAAATCAAAGCACTATCTCCAAAATTTGAAAACAAAACAAAGGGTGCAGGATCTCGAAAAATGAAATTAAGGTTATTAACTGATTGCAACATAATATCCGTAGCATGATCAACATCTGTGTCGTAGGAAACCCCAACTTCAATATAGGTGAGTATCTGATTATTTTCCATTGTCCAGTTAATCAGTTGGCTTTGTAAAATGTTGCTATTGGGCATAATAATATCTATATTTTCTGCCGTGTGAATAATAGTACTACGAATACCAATGGACTTAACTTTGCCAATTTTATCATCAATTTCAATCACATCCCCAACCTTAATTGCTTGTTCTAATAACATAACAAATCCACTCATTGTGTTACTCACAATATCTTTAGCAGCAAAGCCAATGGCAATAGCAAAAGACCCTCCTAATACTGTTAGTTCAGTAATAGGAATATGTAAAATTTGTAACACAAAAATTGTAGTAAATAAAAGGTTGAAAATCAGCAAAAGCTTATCAATAATAAAAATCCCTTCTGGAGAAACTTGAGTATATTTTAAGAGATATTTTTGAATTCTTAATCTAATAAAATTACTGATTCTCCCAAAAATTAATCCGACACAAACTGCGATCAGCGAACTGCCGATGGTTACTGGATGCTGATCAATCACAAATAGAGTAAAATTCCAAATATTGTTAAGATTCAAGTTCATACTTTTAAGTTAGATTACTATTGAAATAGTCTTAATTATATAAAAAAGTCTGCTATCTTACGCAGACTTTAACTAAAATATTAGAAACTAACTCAAAGACTAAGCCGTAATTTCTTCTGGTTTAATTCCTCGGTTATCTAGGACTTGTTGTAATTGACTTTCATCATCCTTACTCAAAGATGTTCTTAATACTTTGCCCCCAAAAGGTGCAATTTCTTCAAGAACTTTATCTGGGGTTACCTTTCTGATTAAAACAAACAAGGCAGAAGTGCCTGGGGTCAAAGTTTCTCCTAACTCCTTCATAAAATCATCATCAACCCCAATATCGCTAATAGCACCACTCAAAGCACCACTAGCAGCACCCACCGCAACACCGGCTAGAGGACAAAAAAATAAAGTACCAATTAAAAGACCCCAAAAACTACCACTGGCAGCACCAGCAGCCGTTAAATTAACAGCTTGATTAAGTTTAACTTTACCCTCAGCATTTTTGATGACAATGGCAGCATCTTCGAGTTCAATAAGATGCTCTTTTTGCATTTTAGCTAAGGTAAGACGCACCTCTTCGGCCTTAAATTCATCGTCGTAAGCAATCGCAACTAATTCACTCATAATTTAATAATTCCTTGATTCTCTTAATGCTTCACTGTACCAAACAGTGGACATTTCTAAAGTTAAGAAAAATTTAAAAGTCACTTTATGATAAAATAGAATTTATTATGACTATTATTCTAATTAAAATAAATGAGTAAATTAGGAATTGTTATTATTGGAAGAAACGAAGGTAAAAGATTAACTGAATGCCTAAAATCTGTTATTAACGAGACTAAAAATTATGATAATACTGCGATTATTTACGTAGATTCTGGCTCAACCGATGGCAGTCTAGAAACAGCAAAATCCCTAGGAGTCTCAGCCCTTTCTCTAGACAGCGATCGCCCCTTTACCGCAGCCAGGGGACGGAATACAGGCTTTCAATGGCTGACTCAACAACATCCAAACTTAACCTATGTTCAATTTATGGATGGGGATTGTACCCTCATTTCTGGATGGTTAGAAAAAGCCAGCCAAATGTTAGACAATAATCCTACCTTAGCCGTGGTTTGTGGCAGGAGACGGGAAAAATTTCCTGATGCAACCCCTTATAACCGTTTAGCGGATATGGAATGGAATACTGCCATCGGAGAGGCCAAAGCCTGTGGGGGTGATGCTTTGATGAGAGTTGAAGCACTACAACAGGTTAACGGTTTCAATGACAGCTTAATTTGTGGAGAAGAACCAGAAATGTGCATCCGTCTGCGTGGCCGGGGTTGGAAAATTTGGCGTTTAGATGAAGATATGACCTCTCATGATGCAGACATGACCCAGTTTACTCAGTGGTGGTCCCGTATGGTAAGAAGTGGTTGGGCTATTGCTCAAGGAATGGCTATGTACGGTTTGACCCCTGAACAATATATGGTACGTCAGGGTATCAGTAATTGGTTGTGGGGATTTATATTACCCGTAATAGCGTTGGGGTTAGCTGGGTGGACTTGGGGTTTAAGCCTCCTCTTATTGATAGGTTATCTCCTGTTAGGATGGCGCATTTATCGATATCGTTGCGCTTGCGGAGATACCCCTGCCCAAAGTCGCTTATACGCCTTCTTTTGTATTTTAGGCAAGTTTCCCCAGATTGTGGGTCAGGTGAAATACTGGCTCAAACGATGGCAGGGTCAACCTGCAACGTTGATTGAATATAAAAAATCCCAGTTTGGATAAGGGTTTCAAAGCACTGTGGGACTGATAACTGATGACTGATGACTGATGACTGATGACTGATAACTGCCACTAAAAAGCTCTTTTTCCTCTACACTAGGAAAGACGAATAATGTTAAACAAACTTAGAGAACAAACTGTGTTTAAAGGTAATTGGTTACTTTCTTTATTGGTGAGTGTGGGAGTTTGGCAGTTTAGTGTTCCTATGATGGGACAAATGCTTTTACCCTATACGCCTCAACTCAATGCAGAACAACTAGAAAAACAAGGCCTAGAAGTGGCTGAAGAAGCAGCCCAACTGATCCGCTTTCAACAACACGATTTAGCTCTATCACGGGCAAAACTAGCTTCTCAGTTAGCCCCCAATAAATATCAACCTTGGTTTATTTTAGGAACGTTATATATCATCAAACAAGAGTTAGAACCAGGGGTCAATGCTTTAGAAAAAGCGTTAACCCTAGAACCTGAAGAAGTGGGCATTAAATTTACCTTGGGTAATGCCTATTTTCAACAAGGAAAATATCAACAAGCGGCCAGGGAATTAGAAGAAGGATTGAAAATTAAACCTGATGTTCCCTCCGCTCAGTTTGACTTAGGGAATGCCTATTTTAAATTGGGTCGTCTGACAGAAGCGATCGCTGTCTATCAAAAAGCGATTAATCAACAAGAAGATTTTTGGCCGGCTGTTAATAATATTGGTTTAATTAAGTATGAACAGGGGAATATTCAAGCAGCCATTAAACATTGGCAAAAAGCCTTAGAAATTGATCCCGAACAAGCAGAACCCACCCTTGCTTTGGGGGTTGCTCTTTATATTCAAGGACAAAAAAAACAAGCACTCGAATTGGGAGAAACTGCTCTCAAATTAGATAGTAGTTATGGGGAACTACAACACCTTAAAGATAATCTTTGGGGAGAAAAATTACTCGAAGATACAAAAATCTTCTTTACGACTCCTCAGATCCAATCTGTTCTGAGTCAACTTCAGCAGGAGTCTTCTGCTACGATGGAGACCGAACAACAGACAAGGGATAATTAGGTGTTCGGTCAACGTCTCCCACCTATATCCAACTGTCTCTTTTTTGAGATGTCAGGTTTTGTCGGGAATTTTAGGAACGGTTCAGGAGAGCTAATTTTGCTGATGGTTGCTGATGGTGGGTGACATCCTCCCCAACTAAATCACAGATTATAGTTGGGGCTTCCCGACTCACGACGGGATATTTCTGCCCACAGAGGCGTAAACTGACATCTTGCACCTTCAAACTCAATCCTAATTTTGTCTGAGGCAGGAGTGGAAAGGCAGTAGGCAGGAGGTTTAATAT
>JASJDD010000078.1 GCA_030065735.1 Crocosphaera sp. | reverse complement strand
ACTAGCATCAGACGGATTTTCCCTGTCTCTTACCGAAATTATAACATAGCGGTGAAATACAAAAATTCATCCCTCAACTTGTAGAAGTTGGGGTATTCTTTTTGTATTTCTGGTTTTTCTTTTATTGGGATAAACAGTTTAAATTTTCAATTGATAACTGGTCAGTGATCACTGATAACTGTAGTCCCCCTACCCCCCATGTCCTCAACTTTCAAAGTTCGCTACCATAACAGAGCATGGATAATCGACATCCCCACATCATTACAGGAGTTTAAAACCATTAATGTCCACCCTGAAGCTAGATAAGCATCACTCCCTTCATTTTCCCCCTTTACCCTTATCCCGTCCTTTGCTTATGATTGGTCATGGAACCAAAGATAAGGACGGAAAACAGACTTTTTTAGACTTTGTAGCTGCTTATCAAGCATTAGATCCCTCTCGCCCCGTTATTCCCTGTTTTTTGGAACTAACAGAACCCTATATCCAACAAGGGGTAGACCATTGTGTGTCTCAAGGTTACACCGATATTTCTGTTTTACCCATTCTCCTATTTGCTGCGCGTCATAATAAGTTTGATGTCACTAATGAACTCGATCGCACTCGACAACGTTACCCTGAATTAAAATTTCACTATGGCCGCCATTTCGGAATTACTCCCAACCTGTTAAAATTATGGCAAGAACGGCTAGAAGCGTTAGATCGACCCGAAAGTAACCCGAAGCAAATTAAACGGTCTGAGACGGTATTATTGTTTGTTGGTAGGGGTTCGAGTGATCCGGATGCGAATGGGGATGTTTGTAAGTTAGCCCGAATGTTATGGGAGGGTAGCGGTTATCAAACGGTGGAAACCTGTTTTATTGGTATCACCCATCCGCGTCTCGAAGAAGGATTTAAACGAGCAAGCTTTTATCAACCGAAGCGTATCATTGTTCTGCCCTATTTCTTGTTTACTGGGGCTTTAGTTAAAAAGATTTTTCGCATCACGGAAGAACAAAAAGCCGTTTATCCTCATATTGACATCACTTGTTTACCCGAAATGGGTATTCATCCCCAACTCTTAGAAGTCGTTAGGGGACGAGAGTTAGAGATCCAACAGGGACAAGTACAGATGAACTGTGAAATGTGCAAGTTTCGTTTAGCCGCAACGGATGATCATGGTCATCACCATTCTCACAATCATTCCCACCACCATCATACCACATTCGATCCCTATGGGAAGGTTGAAGACTATCATCAACGGATATGGAAAACACCGTAACCGAGGCAACTGAGCCTCGTCCACCTTCTCACCTTGTCAGCCTTGTCTTACTTCATTATACCTTTATTATTAAAAACCTGCCCTTGTGAGGCAGGGGACGGGCGGGGATGCAGGGGGAGAAAATGGTACTTCCTCCTCGGCTTCCTCTGCTCGCTCCGCCTCCGGGAGCTTCCCTCAAGTGGAGCGTTTCGAGCAAAACCTACGCAGTATTGCCTTCCCCCTCATGGTACAAGCCCCGTCTTTTAAGACGGAAGGGGTTTGGAGGGAGCTTGCACTCCATCCAAACAAGAAACCTCCTGCCCCGGAGCCTTTTAACTCCTGCCTCCTTTTGACCTCAGTTATTAGTTATCTTAGTTGAACAAAATAGTTTCGCGCAGTCCCCATCTAAATCAAAGATTTTAGATGGGGTTAGCGAAACCAGCAAATAAAGGCGAAGCATCCTTATTATTCCGGCTTTTCTTGGTTCTGTACATATTCTATAAAAGGATGAGTTTCAAATAATAAGTGAATATGGTCAGCAGAGCCACCAAATTCAATTAAGTCACATTTTTCAGGATATATGTTACTATATTTCTAAGTCAATAAGATTTTTAGTCGTTATGGGTAAGTCTAAAACCAAACGTAAAACTAAAAAGAGACAACAGGACTCCATGATTCGTACGGATGTCTGGACTCTCAAGGTGACATCATCCCAAAAACAGCTATTATTATTAACAGTTGCCGAATCTAGAAAATTCTTAAACCCTTTAGTTTTTATTGTTAATTCTGAATGGAAATTAATGGGAAATCTGACAGATAAGGAGAAAGTTAATTATCTAGAAAAATCTATCCATGTAACTAGCCAAAACCCCCAGATTAAATATTCATATTATCAAAAAGTTATCAATAAATATCCATCGTTTCGCAAGTTTCCTAGTTATTTAAGAAGAGAGGATTCAGATTATGTTTGTTCCGTAGATTTGGGAATTAATAATGCTGCAACTTGTTCAATTGTTGGACGAGACGGTACTGTAAAAGCTCGGAAATTTATCAATCCGGCTAGAGACATAGACCGTCGAAATAAACGCAAGATGATGATTACTAAAAAGTCAAAACAGACTGCCAAAAAGACAGGGCAGAAGTTGGTTAAAGGCTTTTAAGGTATTGGTATTCTGTCTTAATTGGTGATCAGTATTTCTCTAGGGTATTTGTTAGCAAAAGTTCTACAAATACATTGCGGACACCAATAACTCTGGGGACACTTAGAAGTCTAGAAACTTCTGGGTGCAAGTGAATCCCCAACTATAATCTGTGATTTAGTTGGGGTGTGTTCAAGTCTTAACCATCAAATTATGAGAAAAAACAACTTTCTACTTCTGATTTCGAGCGAAGCGGTAAATCTTTGTCTCAAAAACAACTTTTGTGCGATAGCGCATGGTAGTAGTGAGGAACTTCTGACTTCTGACTTCTGACTTCGTTAAACTGACATCTTGCACCTTCAAACTTAATCCTAATTTTGTGTGAGGCAGAAGTTGAAAGGCAGGAGGCAGGAGGTTTAATACGTAGCATAACATTAAAATTATCAATAATAAGGCATTTAAAAATTAAATAACCTTATTTTTAATGTTTTTTCTTCCCTCCTGCCTCCTGCCCCCTGCCTTCTGCCTCTAATCATTAAGTATTTTTGTTCTGATGCAAGATGTGAGTTTTACCTTGAAATTTTTGTTACACATTTGTTTCTGGTTAAATAACCTAATAAGGTAACACTCATTACTCCTAAAAAAGTCATGGGTTGGGACTCAGGGACAGTGGCCAAAGGAGTAATCTCACCGGTTTCTATGGTGTTATTGAAGAACCCCAACTTGCCAAGGGCTGAAGTTGGGGATTCTAACAGGGAATCGCTTCCCCGTTCACCCATTCAAACAGACTCAACTGCTGAAGGTTCCCAGGCTCAACCTCTAACGAGACTGATATTTCCCTATCGCTAGAACCTGTCATTTCAGGTTTGGGCGTAACTTCCTCCGTGACCCGAAGTAGCTTAGAGTGACTAATTCCAAGAGTTTTTAGTCCTTGAATAGCGATGTTAACGGAGGCTTGAACGTCAGCATCAGCTAAAAAACCGCAATTAAGACACAAAAAACGTTCTTTATTGCGGTTTTCTTTTTGGATGTGTCCACAATGGGAGCATTTTTGTGAGGTGAATTTAGGGTTAACATCTAAACAAATGCAGCCAAACTTTGCAGCTACCGACTGTATTTTTAACTTGAGATTCCCCCAAGAACAATCCCTAATTAATCGATTCAAAGCTCTTTTTGCTGATTGTCCATTCTGAAGAAACTTGCCGTTCTCATCTTGTTTAGCACGACATTTTCTAATCATACCTTGAATATTCAAATCTTCTAATATAATGACATCAGCTTTCCTAACAAGGTGGTGAGCGATTTTCCATTGATGATCCTCTCTTTGGTTAACTATTTTTTGCTCAATACGGGCTAATTCAGCGTAGGCTCTCTTCTGATTAGATGAACCTATGCGCTTTCGAGATGCTCTACGCTGTCTGATAGTTTTTCTTTTAGATAGTCGCTTCTCAAATTGAGGATTTTCTATCAATTCGCCATTACTCAAAGCTAAGAGTTTTTTGATACCTAAGTCACAGCCAATAGCAGTTTTGACTTGCTCTAAATCCTTGAGTTTTGATTGAGGAATATCTTGATTTTCTATTCTAATGGAAACGTACCAACCATCAGATAATGAGCGAACGGTTACAGTTTTCAGATTAAATCCATCAGGGATACTTCGAGAATTTAAAAATCTCATCCAACCAAGAGAAGGAAAGTAGATTTTATTCTCTTTTAATTTTACTTGATTGGGAGGATAGCTAAAACTTTTGAATTTTTGACGAGTTTTAAATTTTGGATATCCTCTCCCCTCAAAAAAGTTCTTAAACGCTGTATCTAACCTTCTTAAATTTTGCTGTAAAACAGTGCTGTGGATAGTTTTGTACCAAGGTCTAGCCTTTTTTAAAACAGGCAATTCCGATGATTGCATCTCATAAGCATTACGCTTTTTCCCTGCTTTTTTGAAAGGTTCTCCTAATTGTGATTGATCAGAAATTGAACAGGTTAACGGACAACAAGGAGCTTTTGTTTTTAAGTCAGAATAGTTACCTAGTTTGGGAGATTTAACTTGCTCATAAGCAGAGATTCTGTCTCTCAAGCAAAAATTATAATGACTCCTCAACATTGATAGCCAGTTGGTCATTGTTATTTCTTGAGATGGGCTTGGTTTTAATTTATATTTGTAAGCTATGATCATTATTGGTTAGATTTTTTAGTCAGGAATCTAATCGCATATTTTTTCTGATTATAGTGGTTGATTTAATGATTTGCTACTGTATTTTTCTTTATGGATTCCCTTCGGTCAATTGATTGGCTGGTCGCCATTCATCCCTAAGTTGTAGAACTTTAGGGTATTCTGGCGACATTAGGATAAGCCCTTCGGGCGAGGCAGGAGGCAGGGGGCAGGAGGCAGGAGGGAAATTTCCGTCACAAAGTAAGCCTTGCTGCCTCGCCCAACTGGGTCCCGCGTCCCCCTCTAATCGGCCTCGGAGCCTCCTGCCTTTCAACTCCTGCCTCCTTCAACCTCACATCTCCCATCAGAACAAAAATACTTAATGATTAACCTTTAACACATAAAACCTGCTTCAAAGTCGCTACAACTTCCACTAAATCGGTTTGTTGATTCATGACTGTTTCAATGGGTTTATAAGCCCCAGGAATTTCATCTAAAACCCCAGAATCTTTGCGACATTCGACTCCTTGAGTTTGGGCAATTAAATCATCAAGAGTAAATTGTTTTTTAGCTTGATTGCGAGACATTAAACGACCAGCACCATGAGAACAAGAACAATAACTATTATGGTTTCCTTTTCCTTTGACTATATAAGATTTTGCTCCCATTGAACCAGGAATAATGCCATAATCTTCTTTTGTTGCTCTGACGGCACCCTTACGAGTTACATAAACTTCTTGACCAAAATGGAACTCTTTTGCTGCATAATTATGATGACAATTAACTGATAATAAGGATTTCGTCGGTTTTCCCCCTGCCAAATATTTATCGATGATTTGTTTAAAGCGTTTCATCATAACATCACGGTTAAAACGAGCATAATTTTGCGCCCATTGTAAGTCATGCCAATAGGCAGCAAATTCATTGGTTCCTGAGACAAAATAAGCAAGATCAGGATCAGGTAAGGAAAGACTAGCTAATTTGGCTAACTCTTTTGCTGTATCAATATGGCACTGGGCTAACTTATTTCCAATATGACGAGAACCGGAATGTAACATTAACCAAATTTGTTGTTCTGTATCTAAACAAACCTCAATAAAATGATTTCCTCCTCCTAATGATCCCATTTGTTTTAAGGCTTTAGATTCTAACTTTTGTACTCCTTTATGTAAATTTTTAAAGTCTCGCCAATTTTGCCAATTAGTAACCGTTTTATCCGCTTCTTTATTCTCATCAAAACCAACCGGAATTGCCGCTTCAATTTCTGAGCGTATTTTTTTTAATTTTCCTTCTAATTCTTCAGCTTTAAATGGGGTTTTAATCGCAGCCATCCCGCAACCAATATCAACCCCCACAGCAGCAGGAATAAGGGCATCTTCTGTAGCAATAACTGACCCCACTAAAGCTCCTTTTCCTAAGTGGACATCAGGCATTAAAGCAACGTGCTTATAAACAAAAGGTAGAGAAGCCACGTTTTTGGCCATCTTAGTCTCTGCTGAGCCTAAATCATGATCAGCCCAGGATAATATGGGTTTTGATGTACTAATTTTCAAAGGTTCGTAAGGCATAAATTTTTACTTTAATAACATCACACTACAATTATACTACATTCTATCGGTTCATGAGCTTGTATAGTACAGAATTTTTAATTATGGTTAGATAGTCAGCGATCGCACTCTATAATTTTTTCAGTAATTTATCATATTCGCTATGCTTTCCTATCCAAAACCAAACAATTGTATCTGATGCTTTCATTACTCCTACAGCACGCCAACCGATTCCTACTCTTACAGAATATACAATTTCTCTGGTGTTAAGTCTCTTAAACTCTAAACTGGGATGTGTTGGGTTTTCTTTCCACAGTTTATAATTTTTTCGTGCCGTTTGTTTAACTGTTTCAGGTAGTTTAGCAAAACATTGTAAGAAGTCATCTGTTAATTCTGACTTCATATTTCATCAAACCCTATTTTCTTGGTTTTTCCTTGTGATGATTCATTTAAGGCTTTTTTGGCTAATTCATCTAAAAAAGAACTTTGGGGTTGTTCTAAGGTTTCTTGCCATTGATATTCATCTTTTAGTTCATCCATTAAACGAGAAGCTATGGCATCTTGTTGATCAGGGGGAAGTTTTTTGAGTTCTGTGATAACTTTTTCTAGCAGTTCAGTCATAGGTTTTAGGGGATAACATATAGACTATTATTTGTTATTTTAGCTAAATAAGGATTATTGTTGGGTTTCGTTTGTCAACCCAACCTACAAGATAGGCTATGGTACTATTTCAGCCAGATTTCAAATTGCCCTGATGGAACCCTATATCCTGCCTCGGAGAGATCCCTTAGTTCTTCAAACTCTATATCTTGATTCTCTTTAAGATTATTTTGCAACTTTTCAGCAATCTCTTTATCTGCTGCATTAGAATATCGAATATCATTATTCTTAATGCCAGAAATTTGTTCAATTCCAGGGGCTGATATTCCTTGACTTCGCAAATAGGTCTGTAGTTTTTTTGCTTGTTCTTTATTTTCGCCATACTGAATATACACAAGTCTGATACCTTTTAAAACATTATCAGAAGATTTTTCAGGTGATGGTTGTATAGCAGCTATAGTTTGAGAAATATTGGCTTGATCTTCTATCTCTTCGTCTGACTTTGGTTGGCCATCAACATTAGATATTGCTTTTGGTTGTGCATTTACTTTTAAAGCTTCTATGGGATCTCCAAAATTTTCTTGATAATATTCTAAATTTCCTCTTTTTACTCCCGATATGATTTCTTTAGCAAGAGTCAATTCTTCAGGTTTTTGTCTTTGTCTCAACGCTTCCCCTATTGAGGTGTTCACTAAGACCACTGCTATTTTTACAACTGGATCGTTTTCAACGTCATTCTTACACCACCATACCCAAAGCAATTTACATTTTTTGCGTGGTGGTATAGATTCGTCTAAAGTAATTAAGGCAATATCTCGTCTAGTCTGACTAGTCTGACTCTGTTCGCTAGATAAGTCTGTTATTAGAGATTTAATAAGCTCGCCTCTTTTTAATGATTGAGCAATATTATCACCAGCTACTCCTATAACAATAGGAATAGCACCTAAAATTACTAGCTTGAATAAAATCTCAAATTTATCCCAATTATCTTTTTCTGACATCTTAAATAAACCTCGACTTTACTTAATCCCAAAAAAGGGCAGATTTTAATCTACCCTAATTATAATTAAAACCACTTAAATCAATCAGAAAAAACGTCAATTTTTCCCGTTCCCATTAGCAGTTAATACTTTATTTGTTACCTTATCCGGAACCTCTTGTAAATGGTCATAAGTCCAGGTAAACGTACCCACACCCATCGTCAGCGATCGCAGTTCAATGATAAAGTTGTGCATCTCTGCTTGCGGTAAATAAGCAGTTACTTGATCCCAACCTTTCCATGCAGTTAAACTCTCATAACCGAGAATTTGTCCTCGTCTTCCACTGACTAACTGCAACACCTTAGCGGTACATTCAGCCGGAACAGACACTTTAACGGATAAAATGGGTTCTAGGAGGACAGGATGACATAAAGGCATTCCATCACTCATGGCAATGCGTGCAGCTTGTTTAAACGCCTGTTCGGAACTATCAACCGAATGATAGGAACCGTCCGTTAAGGTAACATCCACATCCACTACAGGGAAACCTAACGGACCGTGTTCTAAATATTCCTTAACCCCCATTTCTACCCCAGGAATGTATTGTTTCGGGACAACACCCCCAACAATGGTTTGATGGAAGTGGAACCCTTCTCCTCTGGGTAAGGGTTTAATCTCTAGGTGAACGTCTCCAAACGCTCCATGACCGCCGGTTTGATGTTTATAACGTCCATGAACTTTCTGGGCGTTACGGATGGTTTCTTTGTAGGGTACTTGGGGTAAATGGGTGGACATGGGGAGGTTATACTTGCGACGCAACCGGTCTAATGCGACTTGCAAATGTATTTCTCCTTGTCCCCAAAGGATCACCTCTTTAGTGTCTCCGTGTTGTTCCCAATACAAGGAGGGATCTTCTTCCATCAGTTTCGCTAAAGCGGAACTGAGTTTGACTTCATCTTTGCGTTTTTCTGGGGTAACAGCTAACGCATAGACCGGTTCTAAGATATCTGCTTTCGGTAAAATTTCACTGGGTTTATCTTTACTGGATAAGGTATCCCCTGTTTTAACTCCATCTAAACGGGCAATGGCGACGATTTCCCCTAAGGATGCGGTTTGACTGGGTATGGAGATTTGTTGTTGTCCCATAAGCTGATAAATACCACCAGCGCGAACCCCATTGAGAGACATTCCTTCTTTAACTTCACCTTGCCATATTCTGACGAGGGAAAGTTGACCGCCTTGGGGCGTAAAATAGGTCTTTAATACCTGGACTAAGGTTTCTCCTTCGGTTTTGTTTTGTAGTCCCCGACGTTCTCCTGTAATATTGGGGGCGGGGGTTTCTTTCACCAAAGCATTGAGTAAAGGCCGTACCCCATAGTCTTGTTCGGCAATACCAAAGAAGACGGGTACAATTAAATCGGCACTGAGATCCTGCTTTAAATCTTTGAGTATTTCTTCTTGTGGCGGTTCGATGTCTTCAATTAATTCTTCTAGTAAATGATCATCAAAGTCGGCTAAGACTTCTAACATTTCGTGGCGTGCTGCGTGTTCCTCTGGTTTGAGGTGTTCTGGAAGGGGAATGGGATCAGCTGGATTACCTGCATGATAATGATAAGCTTGTTCGCTAACTAAATCAATATAACCGATGAGTTCTCGATCTTGACGGATGGGATATTGTTGCGGGACAACAGGACGGGTGGACACATCTTTGAGGGCGTGGAGTACGTCCATAAAGCTGTCTTTGAAGCGATCCATCTTGTTGATATAAATGATATGGGGTATTTCCCAGTCATCGAGGAATTTTAATAGGGGTGCAAGGGTTAAGAGGCGATTAATTTCTGGTTCGCAAACCACGATCGCAGCACCGGCACCCACTAACGCATTATAGGTTTCTTGGGCAAATTCAATGGAACCGGGACAGTCTAAAAAGGTCAATTCGATGGTTTCGTGGGTGGTAGTTGCAGCAGAAACCTCCACACTCATTTGTCTGTCTCTAGCTTCGGGAGAACTATCGCTAACGGTGTTACCCTCTTTTATACTACCTTTACGGGTAATGGCACCACTAACGGATAATAAGCTTTCGAGTAGGGTGGTTTTGCCGCTTGAATAAGGGCCCACAATAGCCACGTTACGCACATTGCCGAGGACTTTTTCGCTCATAAAACACCTCCTTGGAGCTAATTTTCAAGCTCAACACAGGCAGGTTGAGGGTTTTAGAAGTCAGAAGTCAGAAGTCAGAAGTCAGAAGTGAAACTTTTATTGATCGGTTTCATCTAAGAGACGGCACTAACTTTTGCTTTCACTGCTATCTATGATTTTTTCTTCCCCATCTTGTGAGTGTTAAGCAGTAACAGAAAATTGAACTCACGCTTGTTTGTCTCTAGTTTCAATGTAGCGAGTTTAACGTAGTTTAGGTATCCTAGAAGACGTTTTGCAATGACTTTTAAAATAACTAAGATATTTAGTTAAGAAAGAAAAATAATTGTTAATTAATGCTACAAGAAGGAAATAAAATTAGAATTTTGTTGTATGGCATTTAATGATTTTTTGGAGTTAAAATCAAGTTAAACTTTCCTTATCTAAACTATTAGAAACCCTAAAGTAGAGTAAGGGTCAACAACCGTTAACCCCTACTATTTCCTGAATATTTATTTATTTACGATAATTTCTTTTACGTTGTCTCTGTTTAGCTAGGGCTTTACGTTTACGTTTTTCTATAGGGGTTTCAAAGTGCCGATTTTTCTTCATATCATAAAAAATCCCTGCTTTACTGACTTGTCGTTTAAAGCGACGTAGGGCCGATTCAATGCCCTCATTTTCTCCGCGAATAATTTGAGTCATGTTGAGGTTTATGCTCCTTAGATTAAGACATTAATGCTTATTGAATAACAACTTCTGACTGCGGAACAATGGCTCTTGATAGATAGGTTTGACTCATATCTATCCCATTAAGATCAACGCCAGTCAGATTAGCTGAGGTGAGATTTGTTTCTGTTAAGTTAGCCCCTTGTAAACGAACATTGGTTAAATTAGCATAGCTGAGATTGGCCCGTGTTAAATTTACACCTCTGAGATCAGCCCCACTGAGATTAACACCACTGAGATTGACATTCCTGAGATTAGCTGCAATTAAGGTTATCTCTCTAAAGTCTCTTTGTCCTGCATGGTAGCGACTTAACAGTTCTTTAATATTCATGTGTGTTATTCCCATTTAGGATAATTTTAATTTCAGTCGAATGTAGGCAATCGCTTTTACCAATAACGCAACAATGAAATCATTTAATAACGACGGGTAGAACCTCCTCGGCTTTGGGATCTGCGGTCTTCCCTTGGTTTGGCTTTATTCACTTTGATAGAACGCCCCATCCATTCGGCCCCATCTAATGCTTCAATAGCGGCTTGTTCTTCAGCTTCTGTATTCATTTCCACAAAACCAAAACCCCTAGGTCTTCCTGTCTCCCGATCACTCGGCAGTTGTACTCTTTTCACTGTACCGTATTCTGCAAAGACTTCCTCAAGGTCCTCTTGTGTGACCTCATAAGATAAGTTACCGATGTAAATTGACATAGAAAATGCTCTAAAGTGAGTGTTGTAGAGAGTTAGATTCACTTAGATGCTTGTAAATAGGAATTAACAAAACAACTTAGGAAAATAATTCTTATGGCATCATCGTAACATGGTTTACCAAAATATTGTAGGGGTGATAGCAGTTTTCAATTGGATGTATCAATAGTTCGGTTAAGTGAGAGGGGGAAGAGGGGGAAGAGGGGGAAGGGTGCGAAGAGAGGGAAGAGAGGGAAGAGAGGGAAGGGAATGAGGAACTTCTGACTTCCTTAAAAAACCTCCTCATCAATAAAGAGAGAAGGTTAAATAATTTTCTGCAAAAGGTGACATCCTCCCACGCACGCCACTACGTTTTGTGCGGGGCTTACCTAACTCACGATAGGGCATTCCTGGTTATTCTCGCTTATGCGAGCTTTCGCCACTTATCTAGAACACATTGGTACGAACGATGAGGACATCTCTCAATGGGGGATTTCTCGCCAGGGGGGTTAAAAACTATTTATTATCTGAAATAGGAGCTAATTTGACATTTTTAGCTAGTCCTAAAAATTGTAAGACTTGAATGGTCATCCAAGTAATATCAATTTCCCACCAAGCTAACCCGTGACGGGCAGAATATTGATAAGCATGGTGATTATTGTGCCATCCTTCCCCAAAGGTTAATAAAGCAACCCACCAACAGTTACGGGAGTTATCATTAGATTCATGGCTTTGATAACCGAATTTGTGGGTGGCACTATTGACAAACCAAGTAAAGTGAAAGACCATCACTAAACGAACAAAAATCCCCCAAATTACAAAAGGCCATCCTCCTAGAAAATAAAGGATTAAACCTAACACAATTTGAATGGGAACCATGAAGGTTTGACAGAATTGATAAAAGGGATCTTCATTCAGGTCTTGAGTATAGCGAGGTACATCATTATCTGCAGGAATCTGATGTAACATCCATCCCATATGACTCCACCAAAACCCTCGATTAGAATCATGGGGATCAGGTTCAGTATCAGAATATTTATGATGAATACGGTGTAACCCTACCCATTGAATGGGCCCACCTTGACAAGCTAATGTGCCGAAGAAAACTAATATATATTCTAACCATTTTGGTGACTGAAAACTTCGGTGAGAGACTAACCGATGAAAGCCTAAAGTAATTCCTAACGCCCCTGTGAGCCAATACAAAAATAATGTGACACCTATGGCTTGCCAACTAAAATTACTGGGCAAAAATGCTAATAAAGCAACAAGATGGATCGAAGCCATGTAAATGATAATTGTCCAGTCATAGGGAAGTTTTTGAGATGTGGCAACAGTCATGTAATAACCTGAATATAAACGTAATCAAATCTTTATTATACTTGACGATAGTATCAACTTTTTTTAGGTGACAAAGATTTTAAAATTTAATATTTAATTCCGAATTAAGTTCCCAGTTCAATGACTTTAATAAGTCTTTGTTTGGTATAAATAAATGGGACAAAAGTAACTTTGTCATTGTTTTAAATTAGTCACTATCGACAAGATTAAAGTTTGGGGTTGACAATTGGACAGTTTAATGCTCATAAGAGAGGCAGAAAACGCCCTGATTCCGATTTTTTCGGAAATTGACCATAAGGTCAAGAAAAATCTCAAGAAAACCTTAACAGCCTTTCGTAATCATCGTCTGGGGGTTCACCATTTTGCCAGTGTGAGTGGTTATGGTCATGATGATCTTGGACGAGAAACCCTGGATGAGATTTTTGCTGAGATTATGGAGGCAGAAGCGGCTATGGTTCGCATACAATTTGTATCAGGAACTCATGCGATCGCTTGTGCGTTGTTTGGGGTACTCCGTCCAGGGGACGAAATGTTAGCGGTGGCTGGTGCGCCGTACGATACCTTGGAGGAGGTGATCGGTTTACGGGGCAGTGGCCAAGGCTCCTTAACAGAGTTTAACATTAATTACCGGCAATTAGACTTAACGGACCAGGGAACCATTGACTGGGAAGGGTTAAAAACAGCTATTAAACCAAAAACAAGATTGGTGTTCATTCAGCGTTCTTGCGGTTATTCCTGGCGTTCGAGTTTATCTATTGCGGATATTCAAGAAATTATTAACATTGTCAAAGCACAAAATTCTCATACAGTCTGTTTTGTGGACAATTGTTATGGTGAATTGGTAGAAAACAGAGAACCAACGGCAGTGGGGGCTGATTTAATGGCGGGTTCTTTGATTAAAAATTTAGGGGGAACCATTGTTACCACGGGAGGTTATATTGCGGGGAAGAAAACATTAGTAGAAGCTGCTGCGTGTCGGTTAACATCTCCTGGGATTGGTACAGAAGGTGGGGCAACTTTAAATCAAAATCGGTTGTTATTTCAAGGGTTATTTTTAGCCCCTCAAATGGTAGGAGAAGCCCTAAAGGGAAGTCATTTAATTGCCTATGTTTTCGATAAATTAGGTTACGAAGTTAACCCATTGCCTTTGGTTCCCCGTCGAGATATTATTCAAGGTATTAAGTTAGGTTCTCCTGAGAAATTAAAGGGGTTTTGTCGTGCCATTCAGACCTATTCTCCAGTGGGTTCTTATCTAGATCCCGTACCAGCCGAAATGCCAGGGTATGAGAGTAAATTAGTCATGGCTGGAGGGACATTTATTGATGGTAGTACCTCAGAATTTTCCGCCGATGGACCCCTAAGAGAACCTTACATTGTTTTCTGTCAAGGAGGAACTCATTGGACTCATATTTCTTTGGCCTTAGAAGCAGCGATTGATGCAATTATTTAAAACAATAAAATTGTAAAAATTATGAATAAATCAAAACAATATGCACCAGCAACACAACGCAATAGAGAACCTATTTTAGAGGTGTTATTAAGGGTAGTTCCCCCATCAGGAAATATCCTAGAACTTGCTAGTGGAACGGGAGAACATTGTATCTTTTTTGCCCCTGCTTTTAGTCCTCGTCAGTGGATTCCTTCTGATCCGAATCCCATAGCAAGAGATAGTATTGAAGCTTGGAGACAAGAAAGTTTAATTAAAAATATTCAGTCTCCTCTTAATATTAATGCAGAAAAGTTGAGTTGGGGACTTGAAGAACAGCAGCTAAATATCACAACAATTGTTAATATTAATATGATTCATATTTCTGCTTGGACTGCTTGTTTAGGTTTAATGGAAGGGGCAAAAAGAATATTACCATCAGGGGGCATTTTATATTTATACGGACCCTATAAACAAGGAGGAAAACATACTGCACCGAGTAACGAATCCTTTGATCAATCTTTACGGAGTCAAAACCCAGAATGGGGAGTGAGAAATTTAGAAGATGTTATCAAAGTTGCTGAAGATAAAGGATTGATGTTTCAAGAAAAGGTTGAAATGCCAGCTAATAATTTATCAGTTATTTTTCAGAAGCAATAACTCAGAGGTTTAATTTCAGTAAAAATCATAATAGCAATCTTTATAACCAAGATTATTATTTATGGATAGAAAATTCGCAATGTATAACCTATGACTAATTCTCTTTATATCAGTACCATTGAACCGAAAACTGGTAAATCTTTAATTGCGTTAGGAATTATTGAATTAATTCTTAGAAAAACCACAAAAGTTGGATTTTTTAGACCCATTATTCAAGATCCCATTGATCATAAACCAGATAAACATATTGCCCTAATTTTGTCCTATTTTAAATTACCCCAAAACTATGATCATTCTTTTGGTTTATATTATTCTGAAGTTAGTCATTTAATGGGACAAGAAAGGAATACTTTTAACCACAGAATGTCAATTAGAAAGTTCTATTAGTCGCTTAATTGCTGGTTTACGAGATCCTTTACCCATACTTTGGGTTGATACTTATACTTATCCAACTGCATCTCGTTTACAAACTGTTTATAGTTCTTTAAAAGCAGGAGATATTGAAAAAATAAATTGGAGTATTGAACTGTTTGATAAATCCGTTAATTTGCCTATTTTAGAACATCTAATTGCTCAGATAGAAGTTGAGGGAATTACTCCCAAAATGTTTACTTATAATTTAATTCAACAGGCGAAATCAAATAAACGTCATATTGTCTTACCAGAGGGAAAAGATCCCCGTATTCTCAAAGCAGTTGCAACCCTAACCGCTCAAGACATTGGTCATTACAGCTATTCAGGGGAATTATAACTGATTACAAAACCCTAAAAATAAAAGGATAACGAAATACTTGATTAGGATTACTCAGAGACTTAACAATAGCAATAATAGGCATTACTATGACAACAATACCCAAAATAGCTAATAATAACCAACCAATCAAAACAACAGTTAAAATGCCAAAAATAATACCATACACCCAAACATTGAGATGAAAATTTAAAGCCTCTTTCGCATTATTTTGGACTATCTCATCATTTGATATAAAAAAGATGGCTATAGGAACTCCGATAGAGACAAAAGTAGCACTAAAAAAAATAGATCCGTGACAGACAGCAGCTAGCAATTTTCGTTTTGTAATATCCTCACTCATAACCATTGTTTCCTCATCTCATCACTAATCAAGATAACAAGAGTACGTTAAACGTTTAACGCACTCTTGTTTCTATTTTAATTAATCGTAGCAGCACAAACCTTATTAATGGCTGTTTCTAGCTTCTTAACCCCTTGCTCAATTTCTTCTTCTGTGACAATTAAAGGGGGAACAAAACGCAATACTTTCGGTCCTGCGGGGGCTAACAATAATCCTTCATCCATCGCTGCTTTAACCAGATCAATAGAAGTAATGGACATTTCCTCATTAATTTCCATCCCATTAATTAATCCCCAACCCCGCACATCCGTAAATAGGGTAGGATCTTTTTGTGCGATCGCCCGTAACCGACTGCGTAACTGTTCCCCTCTGGCCTGGACATTTTGTAAAAGGTTCTCTTGTTCGATAGTTTTTAACACTGTCAAGGCCGCAGTACAAGCTAAAGGATTACCCCCGAAGGTACTCGCATGGGTTCCAGGGGTGAAAACGTTACAAAACTCTTTACACATCATCGCCCCGATAGGAATACCTCCGGCTAATCCTTTCGCGCTAGTTAACACATCTGGTTCCACCCCTAAGTTTTCATAACCCCAGAGTTTACCACTGCGGCCGACTCCTACTTGCACCTCATCAAAGACCAAAAGAATATTATTTTCATCACAAATCTTTCTTAAACGGAGGAAATACTCGATTTCTCCCGGTCTTACCCCCCCTTCTCCCTGCAAGGGTTCTAACATGATGGCAGCAACCCGACGGTCCCCTTCATCCATATCGGCGATCGCGTGTTCTATCGCTTTGATATCGTTGTAAGGAACATAAGCAAACCCTGGCATTAAAGGGTTAAAGTCCTGTTGATACTTAGGTTGGCCGGTGGCGGTAATAGTGGCTAAAGTACGTCCGTGAAAACTCGCTTTAGCAGTGAGGATAACCGGTTGTTCTAAAAAGTCAAGTACCGTATGGGCATATTTGCGAATCAGTTTGATGGCGGCTTCGTTAGCTTCTGCCCCAGAATTACAGAAAAACACCTTATCCGCACAAGAATGCTCAATGATCCACTGTGCCAGTTCTCCTTGTTGGGGAATATAGTATAAATTGGAAACATGATGCAGGGACTTAATTTGTTCGCTGACGCTTTTGACTAAAGCAGGATGGCCATGGCCAAGGGTACAAGTGGCAATACCAGCCACAAAGTCGAGATATTCCTTGCCGTTGGTATCCCAGAGACGACACCCTTCTCCCCGATCAATGGCGATGGGAAACCGTCCGTATGTGTGCATCACATAGGTATCAAACTGTTGCGGATCAAAGGATTTAGCGGGGCTTTCTGTTAGGGTAGTATGGGTCACGATTGGCTCCTGAAAAAGTCGCGTTACGCTCACTTAGGCAATTGTAGTCAATCTAGAGAGCAAAGTTAGATTTTGTTTAGGTTTTTCCCAGATTTGATCATTAATCAATCGTTCCCAAGGTCAGCGACCTAGTAGCAATTCTAGCACATTACGCCTTAAAAGGCGGGGTTTTAAACCCAAAGTTTTTCGATAAATTATCGATTATTTAATAGGGATCACAACAGTTGATAAAATAATTAAGATTTTATTGTTGTTCGATTAATTTTTTCTTTATGATCTCTTTAACTCCTCCTGTTTATGGTTTAGGGTTACATACCACCAGTTCACAGTTAGGACTGAGTTTAAGTAATTTTGTTACAGAAACCTATACAAAAACTTGGGATTTAGATCGACAATTATCTAATTATTTACATCAATATTTACAGGAGTTTATTCAACCAAAAACTTGGCAAGCTTTTCAGTTTATTGCTGTGGCAAAAGGACCGGGAAGTTTTACCAGTAATCGTATTGGTATGGTGACAGCCCGCACTTTAGCGCAACAGTTAAATCTTCCTTTGTTTGGGATTTCGAGTTTAGCTGCTTTTGCTTGGTTTCATCAAAAAAATTATGCAATTAATGAGGCTATTTTTGTCCAGATGAAAGCAACAAGAGGACAATTTTTCGGAGCAATTTATTGTAAAAATAAACAAGAAAATTGCTTAGATATTATTTTAAATGATACCATAATGATGCCTGAAGACTGGGAGAAAACTTTGCAAGGATTAAACTTATCTTGTCAACCGTTAATAACTCCATCAAAATTAGGCATGACAGCTAGTAGTGTTTTAGAATTAGCCTATTATCAATGGCAAGAGGGCAAACGTCCTCATTGGTCAGAAATTCTTCCTTTTTATGGAATGTCTGTGGTTTAGTATTACCTTGTTAATTCTAATCTTTAATATTAATAATTAGAAGGAAGTTTATGGATACACCTACACCTCTTGAAGTTGCTTTAAACCGTTATAAAATAGCTTTAGAATCTTTAGATATTCCTCATATAACACTTAATCAAGAACAAATTTTAGAAATTTTAGCTGCTAGAGATGCTCTTCAGACACAGTTAGAATCTGCGGAAGAAATTCCTGTTAATATGTGGTCAAAATTAGTAGAACAAGATAATAGATTAAAACAAAATGCTTATAAAATTACTGAAGTTTTTGACTTAGAAGAATATCGAGACGCTTTACCCGTTTCTGAACAAGCTTGGTGGTGGTATTTAGATAGTAGAGAATCTCAACATCCTTATGATCGTTTTGATTGGATATTTAAAATGTTTAAACTGTTATTATTAGGGGTTAACTTTACACTAATTGTAACCATTGCAACTCGCTTTCTTGCAGGGGGTTCAGGTTGGCAAGAAATAGCACTTGTTATTTTTTCAACTTTCATTTCTTTATTACAAACTGAAAATTCACTAACAAAAGGACGAGAAAAAGTTTTTATTCAGTTAATGAAATGGTTTAATATTAAGGAACACTGGTATGAAGAATTGCAACTTATTATAACATTTATAGTTTTTGTTATTTTGTTAATTATTAACTTAAATTTTTCTTTTTTTTCTGAATTTTACAAACAACAAGGAAAAGATTTACAATCACCTGAAAATAGTCAAAAATTGCCTCAGTTAGCCTCAGCAGAAGGGAAATATTTAAAAGCAATTGAATTTGATCCTGATAACTTAGACGCTCATTATAAGTTGGCAACACTTTATGAAGAATTACAGCAATTATATCAGGCCAAGAAACATTATTTAATTGCAGTAAAAGGAGGATTTATTGATGCTTATAATAATTTGTCTTATTTGTATATTCGAGAAAATAAAGCTTCTCAAGCAGCAGAATTACTGGAAAAAGCAAAATTTTTATTAGCAGAAAAGGATCAAAAATTAGAGCAAATTACTGAAGATAAAATGCTCAATTTACAAATTCAAAAATATAGTATTTATAAAAATTTAGGGTGGGCAAGATTTAAACAAAATCGTAATGAAGATGCAAT
>JASJDD010000077.1 GCA_030065735.1 Crocosphaera sp. | reverse complement strand
CCATAGAGATGATATGGAAGCGATTCGTCAGCTATTTAGTTGTTGTCAGTCTGCTGGAAACAATAAACCCTATCCACCCCTTGTTAAAGATGGAATTCCTATTGAAGAAAATATTAACATTATGAAAACAGCGATTCAAGAACGTATTGAAAAAATAAATAAGTCCCATAAACCCAATGATACAATATGATTAGGAATGATCCTTCTTTAAATCACAGATTAGGGAATACCAGATGGCAAAAGTAACAGAAAACGACCTGAAAAAATTAGAAGACTTAATTACTGGTAGTTTTGAACGATTGGAACAAGGACAAAAAGCTTTAGAAACTCAATTGAATCACGTTGAGACTCGACTAAATGACATTGCAATAGAACAAACTGAACTTAAAGAAGGAATTAAAACCATTCAAATAAAACAAACTGAACTTAAAGAAGGAATTAAAACCCTTGAAATAAGACAAACTGAACTTAAGGAAGAAATTAACCAGAAAAGTCAAACCCTTGAAGTGGGACAAACAGAAATTAAGGGAGAAATCAAAACCTTTGATGCTAAATTAAATGGGACAAGCGATCGCATGAAAACCATTGAAGTAGCAATGACAAAAATTCCTGATCTAGCAGAAAAAGTCGGAGAATTAAAGAATTGGAGACAGATAGTAATTATTACAATAACAGCAAGTATCAGTGGTGTGGTAGGTTGGATTATTCGAGGGGGAAACCTCAAACCATAATTACTAAAATTTAAACATTATTAATATCAATTCCCAATTCTCTTAACTTATCTTCTAAGCGTTTTCTTTGTTCTCGTTCTTGTTGTAATTGTTCTTGTAATTCATTTACCCTTTTTTGTTCATCATCTGCTCTTTTTGTTTCATTTTCTCTCAATTTTCCTAACTCAACAAAGGTTAAAAATTTGTCCCCATCAGGGCGAAAAATCTCTAAAGTTTCTGAGGTTAACTCAAACTTTATTCCTAGTCTGGGACTTACCCAACCCTTCATTTCTTCAATAACGCTTAACTCTCCATTATTCCTTAACCACCCTTGTAAATCAATTTTGTCGGGGTCATAAATATAATATTCTTCTACCCCATGATGTTCATAGAATTTGAACTTTTTGGCCATTTCTAATAAACGGTTTCCTGGGGATAAAATCTCAAAAACCACTTGAGGGTTAACATGATCTTCTACCCATTGTCGATAGGAACCCCGATCGCCTTTTGGTCTTCCAAACACTATCATAACATCTGGTGCTTGACGAGTCTTATTATCTCCTTCGATGGGATACCAAAGTAAATCACCAGCAACAAAAGTGTTAGGATTATCAGCAAATAATAATTCTAAATTCTCTTTGATAACCACTATCCAACGAAACTGTTTTGTATTATCTGACATGGGGTTTCCATCCCTTTCAGGATAGGTAATATTAGATTGATTAGATATAGAGACTGATTCTACCATTTGCTTTTTCCTTTTAATTATAAGTTAGTTTTGTTTGCATTACTATTATCTGGATCAAAACTAATATTTGATGATTCATAATTAGGGGGTTCTACATGAATGATAATCCGAATCGGAGCAAAATTTTTCTCTAAAATAGATTCAACTTGTTCTGTGATTTTATGAGAAGTTTCCACATCTTTAGCTGCAACAACTAAGTGCATTTCTAAAAAAACTTGTCGTCCTACTATTCCTCTTGATGCAATATCATGACAGTTAATAACACCGGGAACATTTATCACAATTTCATAAATTTTTTCGGGTGCAATGGCCATTTCATCCACTAACCAAGGTAAATTAGAACGCACCACTTCCCAACCACTATAAAAAACTAAAATAGCCACAGGAAAAGCAAAAATAACATCTAACCATTGTAATTGAGGCAAGTTAAATTGTTGTCCTTGCCAAATACCAATTAGTCCCAATAACACCATAATTGTCACCCAAATATCACTCATGGTATGATAAGCATCAGCAATTAAAATAGGACTATCCACCTCTTTTCCGATTTTACGTTCATAGAAAGCTACAAAAATATTAATCCCTAAAACAATTAATAAAATCCATAATTGTTCCCCTGAAATATTAATAGGATCGCCACCGTGCCAAATTTTTTCAATCGCCCCTTGTATAATTTCAAAACAAGCAATGGCTAAAAATGCAGCAATTCCTAACGCTGCTACCCCTTCATATTTTTGGTGTCCATAAGGATGACGACGATCAGGAATAGGAGAAGAAAATTGACTGGCCACTAAACCTAAAATATTATTAGCACTATCAGTCACACTATGAAGCGCGTCTGCTTGTAAACTTAAAGAACCTGTTATGAAACCAATAACCCCTTTTAACCCCATCACAAACAAGTTAAGCAACAGGGTTATTAGCAATACTCGACGCACTTGAGAACGATTATCTTTTGTCACAATATTTAGATAAACTGTACAAGGTTAACCAATAATTGAGATAATAAGGATCTTAGTTCCATTATAGTGTTTCGGAATGACTCAGCTTACTCTTAATTTAGTACAAGGATCGGTTAGGTTTAATTTTTCTGCTGAAGCTGCAACGTCCCTTAAATCAGAAATTGATCAATTAATGCAACGGTTAAAAACAGTGGCCGCAAATGCAGGAAGTGGGGGACGGCCAAAACCTGAAAAACCAATGGAATATCGCTATACAGGAGAGGTATTTTTAGAAGTTTTTTGTAATCCTAATATCTATCCGAGTCCATTTGCTGCCAAAGTCTTATTAACTGTTCGAGATGATAAAATTCGCTTAACCACAGAAGCAGAATTAACCCGTATTATTGAAGATTTAGGACAATATTTAGAACAGGTTAGTTAATAGTTCCTGTTGCCTTTAAGATTGAGTAAATTTATAATTAAACTACTCCTTTTCGTTGTATGTTCCTTGTCTAAACTACGTCTGGATCTCCTTTTAGTGGAACTTAACCTCTGTTCCTCCCGTCAACAAGCGCAACGCTGTATTCGGGCCGGAGAAGTCAAGGTTAATCAACGAATCATTGATAAACCTGGAACGGAAGTTGAGATCACAGCAGACATTGAACTCAAAACAAAACCGCCCTACGTCTCTCGCGGTGGTATCAAGATCGAAAAAGCCCTAAAACGCTTCAACATTGCTGTAAAAGACCGAATATGCCTCGATGGAGGCATTTCTACAGGGGGGTTTACCGACTGTTTATTACAAGCAGGGGCCAAACAAGTTTATGGGGTAGATGTGGGTTATGGCCAAGTCGCTTGGTCACTACGCCAAGATCCGCGAGTGATCTTAAAAGAAAGAACCAACTTTCGCTACCTTACCCCTGAAGAATTATATCAAGATAATGCTAAAGCAGATTTAGGAGTCATGGATGTTTCCTTTATCTCCTTAACCAAAGTCTTAGAACCTTTATGGAACCTGTTACTAGAACCGAGGGAAGTCATTTTATTAGTTAAACCTCAATTTGAAGTAGGGCGATCGCGGGTTGGTAAAAAAGGGGTGGTTCGTGATCCTAAAGATCACACTCAAGCTATTTATCAAGTTTTACAAACCGCTTATATTTTGGGTTGGTTGTGTTGTGGGTTAACCCCTTCTCCTATTACCGGGCCAGCAGGAAATACGGAATATTTAGCATGGTTGCGTTGCGATCGCGGTTCCCAAGACTATTCTTTAGATATTATTACCCAATTGACTAGGGGTAATATCCCGGAATTACTCCTATAATTTTCGTGAATTTACTCATATTTTTAGAGATATTTGAGTTACTTATAAATTGTTTTTCTCATTTTATTTTTGTAAAAATTCCATAAAACCTTGAATATTAGCTAATGATTATATTTGCAAGATTTTACTTAAGTAAAATTACTCTGATTTTATAAAAAAAATCTGATTCAAGTTTTATTTTTTTGAAAAAAGCAGTATTTATATTGTATTTATTAGTCACAAATATTTTTTTGCGTATTACTTATTACATATTTTTTTGACGAATACTTATTAACAATTAAGCTGAGAAACATAAAAAAATCAGTGATTTTTCGATTCTATTTTAGCAAATACAAGTCATACAATTGAGCAGTAACAATCAATAACGTGATCAGAATCACAAAGTTTTTTGCAACTTACTAATTGACAAATTTAAGTACCAGATAATTACTGAATAAAAAATAAAAAAGCTATGAATAATCCATTAAATCAAGACTTAACAACACAAGTATTACAACAACAAAATAGAGATGTTAATCAAGATAATCAACATACTCCTTCAGTTAATGATATTAGATGCGCTTGTCCTTCTTGTTGTGTAAATAGCTTACCTCAAGAAACTAATACTGCTAATAATACCACCAGTGGAAATACCTCTAGTTCTTCCAATTCTGAACCTATTACTCCACCCATTGACGCTGTTTTATCCCGTTATAAATGGACGCTCGATTCAGATAGAGTGATTACTTATAGTTTCTATGAAGATGATGATTTTGCTAACTCCTATTATGGCTCTGAAACAGGAGTCAACGAAGTTAGTAACGCCGTTAAAAATAATTATAGAGAAATTTTTGCTTGGTTAGAAAATGTTATTGATGTTGACTTTGTTGAAGTTGACGAAACCAATAAAGATACTTATGGTCAAATCCGCATTCAGAATTCTGACAATCCAGGTTATGCCTATGCTTATTATCCCACCAGTCCTTATTCAAAACTTGCAGGGGATGTTCATTTAAACTCCAGTTACGATCGCTTCGGAGATCTCAATGGTTTCAGACACGATCCTGGAGAACACGGTAACATGACCTTATGGCATGAACTAGGCCATGCACTGGGATTAAAACATACCTTTGATACCAACAACGGTGGCATTGCTTTACCCGATGACTTGGATAATATAGATAGCTCAATTATGACCTACACCAAAACTGGGTCGCCCGCAGCTACTTTTATGCCCCTCGATATTGCAGCTTTACAACAGTTATATGGAGCTAAAACCCATAATGAGGGAGACACCACCTATGTGTTTGGTGGATATATCGATCAAGTCACGGTTGATGGGGTTTCTCTTGTGGAAACCTCTAACCGAACCAAACAACTGCTTTGGGACTCTGGTGGCACTGATACCTTAGATTTTTCTGGTTTAAATGCTCAAAGTAGTGGCTTTCATCTCGATTTAAGAGGAGGGGGACTTCTCAGTAATACATTTAGGGATATAACCAGTTATTCTACAGCACTGGCTTACGGTTTTGAGGTAGAAAATGTTGTTAATTCGAGGAGTAATGACAACATTTATCTCAACGATGTTGCTAATGAGATTAGGGGTTACGGCGATCGCTTCACGGGTCAGGATAAAATCTATTATGGAAGCAATGAAGACATCCTCAGATTAGATTATGCTTCTAATCAAGTGACCCAAACCCAAAATGGTCAAAACCTGATTATCGATTTAGGCAGTAATGGTTCCGTTGAGTTAGTTGATTATTACGCTGATCCTAATAATCAAATCCAAATTGTTTACACTGATAGTCCTATAGAACCCAATCCGGACCTCAATACTGAGCCTAATCCCGACCTCAATACTGAGCCTAATCCGGACCTCAATACTGAGCCTAATCCCGACCCTGACCCTACACCTAAGAATATGATCATTGCTGAAATGGGTCAAGTTAACGATTTAACCCATAACAGTCAAACCATTGTCCTCAATCATGAGTTCATCAACCCTGTTATTTTTGCTCAACCCTTATCTTATAATGGTCCTGATCCCTCCATCGTTAGAATCACTGATATTCAAAGCGATCGCTTCTCAGCATTTGTTCAAGAAACCACTTTAATCGATCAAAATACTCACAGTGGAGGCCATACCAAAGAAACCTTTAGTTTCTTTGTGGTCGAACAAGGGGTTTGGGAACTGTCTGATGGCACTATTATTGAAGTCGGTAATGTCACCACCGATGCCACAACTCGCTCAAATTGGCAAAATATTACCTTTCAGCATGATTTTAGTGACACCCCTGTGGTCTTAACCCAAGTTCAAACCGATAATGATGCTACCTTTGTGCGAACTCGTCAACAAAATACAACAAAGAATGGATTTCAAGTCGCCCTAGAACAAGAAGAAGCGTATCTTGATACTGGACATGGTTCAGAAACCATTGCGTGGTTAGCCATCTCCCCAGGACAAGGAAATTGGGACGGAAGCACTTTCATCGCAGGCAATACTGGGGATCAAGTGACTCATAACTGGCATACCCTTGACTTTGGTAATACCTTTAGCACAACCCCTCAATTCTTAGGAAATATTGCTGGTTATGATGGCAGTGATTCTTCAGGATTGAGATATCAAAATCTGAGCAATGGACAGGTTGAAATTATGATTGAAGAAGATACCAGTAAGGATGATGAAATAAAGCATACTACTGAAAATGTCAATTTCTTTGCCATTGAAAAAACGGGAACCTTGACAGGAACAGCCAATGCTGATGCTTTAATTGGTCTAGTGGAGCAACAACTAGGAACAGCCAATAAAGACACTTTTGTGGTGGGAAATGCCCAAGAATCCTTGTATGATACCTACGGACAACAAGATTATCTGGAAATCTCTGGGTTTGATGCCTCCCAAGATGTCATTCAATTACATGGAACAGCCAATCATTACTCTATCGGTGCATTTCCTTCTGGTAGTAATGATCAAGGCATCTTTTTGAAAGTTGCCGGCATGGAAGATGAATTAGTGGCTGTTGTCAAAAATAGCGATAATCTAGATTTAAACTCTAAAAAGTTTGCTTTTGCTTAATCCTTGATCATTCTCTGTGAAGGGGTTAGAGAGAAAATGCCACTTCCCTAACCGTTCCTAAAATTCCCGACAAAACCTGACATCTCAAAAAAGAGACAGTTGGATATAGGTGGGAGACGTTGACCGAACAGCGTTGTCAACTGGTGCTGAGGAATCCCGCCTCAGTCTAGAAGTGCCTTGTGGCTTCCCAATAGACCTATCCCTAGATTGCTCTAGTAACTCATCACTTAGGTTGACCTCTAGAGGGCTGTTAGCCCCACTGTTAAAGAAGCTATGACGAGAAATGCCTTTTAACTTCTTCGATAGAGCATTCCACCAACTCCAAACGTGCCGATGAGAATCAACTTGAACTAATCGGGCGTACTTGGGAGGAATGCGCTCTTTATATCCCAGGGCTCGTCTGGCAATAACTAGCCCGGCGGCCGTATCACTCGACAAACCATAAAGACTCATAAATTTTGTCAGTCCGATGAGACTAGAATAGGCAGGATTGACCTTAATTACTTCTATTCCCCATGATCGCCCACGACTGACTAATATTTGATAAAAACAACTGTAAGCAAAATTAGAAAGCATACGGGAATATTTAACCCCAAGTTCAGTCATAGATGCTTTTTTCCGACTAAAATCTAAATTTTCAATGGCTAGAGGACATTGATATTTCGATGCTATTTCTACGAGGAGTTTACAGGCATCTCCTAGGATGGCTAGGGTCTGATTTTTATTTTTATCTTGAATATTAATTTTGATTTGCCCGTGAGCAATCAGATTTCCCTGACCATCACAATAACTCCAACCAATGACCTTGGGGTTGAGATCAATTCCTAACATTCCATTTCTTTTTGAGGAGAGGGTAGGAGTCTCAGGTAAGTCCAAAGAGACAAAGACATACCAACCTTTTTCTTTTTTAACAAAACGGAAGGTAAGAGCTTGATTAAATGCTTGAGCATAGTTAACATTCCCCTGACCATAAGGAAAGTTGACGGATTCTATTAAATAATATTTACCCAAGTTATTTTCTAAGGCTTTGGGAACTCTTATTTTCAGGATTCCATCGAGACTCAGTTGACAGTTTTGATTTCCCAAAGTTTCATCCTTAGAGCCAATTAAAGTAAATTGTGATGAGCGATTTTGCTGCCAATCAGTTAACCATTGCTCATGGCTATTATAACCATTCTCTTCTAGATTATACTGGGATTTCCATAACTTTTTTCCTCCAAAGATAAAAGAAGATTTTTTATTTTTTAGCTTTTCAAGTTTCAATTGATTAGTTGATAACTTTCGCTTTTTCTGATGAAGAAGCCATTTTAAATACCCTCTTTCGCTTTTTGCCCCATTAATTCCGCAACTCGGATAAGTCCTCTTGAGCTTTTTGGTCAGAGATTTAATCTTTTTTTCTAAACCTTTAATTCTTGATTTTATTTCTTTAATTTGTCTAGAGTGACCTTCTTGTCTTGAACTAATTTTCCCTTTGAGATTGGCATAAATCGAATTGAACTGTCGGGCATTAATTGAGTATTTGACTTGATAATTGCGTTTTAAGTCTTTTAACTTTTCTCCTCTGGCTAAATCCTTGTATAAATCTCTCTCTACTTTTGAAAACAATTGACCCATCGCCTCACAAAAAGGGGCGACTTTATCAGGTAATTTGCTTTGGTAAGTTACTTGACTCAAGGTTTTGTGCTACCTCTCTCAATTGTTGGACGATTTGCTTATTCTTCTGACTTCTACTCCCATACAGTAATCTTGTATAATCTCAAAGTTCCAACCCTTAGATGCACAATAACTTTCTAATACTAATACTTGTCTTTTTAAGTCTTCTTTTTGGTCATGAGAACTGCAACGAGCATAACCAATTGTTAAAGACGAATCATTTTTTGTTCCTAATAATTCAGAAACGTCATATCTGCGATGTCCACCGGATGTCCTCATCGGCTTGAGTTTTCCCTGTTCCTCCCATCGCAACAAGGTTCGGGTTGAAACCCCTATCAATTCTGCTGCTTGACTAGCACTTACCCAATTGGACATTTTGGTTAATTATCCTGACATCACTCTTCTATAATAGCAATATATGTCAAAGTATGTCAGGATATGTCAGTTTTTTCCTGGGCAGTTGTCGAACCCCTTTTCAGTGATCACTTTACAGGAAAACACGGGCAGCGCAAAGCTCCCATCTTTCAAAGTGTCAAAACGATGAAATAACCGCCAAGATGGCCAAAGCTGCATTCACTAAGTAAAAAACCCCGACAATTTGGGTTTCAGACCAACCGCTTAATTCTAAATGATGGTGCAAGGGTGCCATTTTTAGCAGTCTTTTTCCAACACCATCAGGGCCTTTTGTCGCTTTATAGTAACCCACTTGAGCAATGACGGATAAAGATTCGATAAAGAAAATACCACTAACCACAAATAAAGCCCAGAGATTACCACTGAGAATTCCCACTGCTGCGAGGGAACCTCCTAAAGCTAAAGAACCGGTGTCCCCCATAAATACAGTGGCAGGGTTACGATTGTGAAGGACAAATCCTAAACAGCCTCCACTCATAGAAGCACAAAAAATTGCCAATTCTGGTGTGGTGGTCGCTACTAAAATGCCTAACCCCAGAAACGCTAAAGCAGCCGTTCCACTAGCTAACCCATCCACCCCATCGGTAAGGTTGGTGGCATTACTTTCAGCAACCAGAACAAATCCTGCTAAACCCCAAAATAAAACCCCTAAGGGTAAAATGATACTCCCTGGTAAAACAACATGGGTGATGGTGGATGGTTGACTCCAAGCTATCCAGAGACAAAACGCCACCGCGATCGCAATTTGTAAAATTAGTTTCATGCGGGGAGTGAGTCCTTTATTCGATTGTTGCTGTAAAATTTGCCAGTCATCAACCCAACCAATGAGCATATAAGCTAAGGTGACTAAGGAAACAGCGATCGTACTTGGGGCAAATTGTGACCCAATTAAAGCAATCATCACTACCACGGGAACCAAAAAAATCCCCCCCATGGTTGGGGTTCCTGCTTTGCTAAGGTGGGTTTGTGGTCCGTCTTCTTGGATCACTTGTCCTGCTTTTAACCGTTGCAAGAAAGGGACAACTCCATAACCTATCAAACCAGTCACAGCAGCACAAATCCCCAAAGGAAATAATAATATCTTACTAAAAGTAACCAATTGACCAAAAAATTGAGCAAAACCTAGAATCAGAAGCAGTAATAACACCGTTAGTAACACTAACAAGTTATTTCCTGAGGGTTTTGTTAGGGAGATTTCAGGAGAAAATTTTGTGTCCACCACAGCAGTTAAAATACCATTACAAGCTCAACATCAACTAGATGGGATGAAACGGGAACGATGATAATTGTTCCCCATCCTTCTATTACTTAATCTTGATCGTCTAAATTGAGATCATCGTCATCATCCTCGTAGTTGTCATCGACATCAATTAAGTCAGAGATTTCTGCATCTTCTTCTAGAGAGGTTTTCGTCTCTTCCTGTTCACGATAAATTAAGCGATTTGTGGCTTCTAACCAATTGATAATAGAAGAGTCTCGTTTAACTGGAATGACTGCAGCCGGTTCATATCGGGGTTCTTGGGAGATAGCAGGAGATAGATTGTCTTTAGACATAGAATTTACACTTAACAGTTTTGTTCATCATCCCATAATAACTTAACTTATAACCTCGACAAGATAAGTACCTGGACAAAAATAAACGTTACTCGTTGAAGTTAAGCAGAGGAGGCAGAGGGTGCAGAGGAAGCAGAGGAGGAGAGGCTATGGAGTAATTTACATTTTTTAAGACAGTTCACTTTATTTATATCTGACTACTTAAATTGTTCTTTCTCAACCTTAAAAAACACCACATTCACTTTAGATTTTATTGGTCAATTTAAGGATTACTTCAGCTTTTTCTGATAGATAGATAGCATTCGTATCAAAACGGTCAGTTATACTGGAATTTGAGTCTTACAATAAATATACAAAACCTGAAGTAATGGTGCTATGCTTTCACAAATTGTGCGTCCCCTGGTTAACACACAAGTTCGTCTCTTGGCCAACTCCCAAACGACTCAAACCACTTTAGTAGAAACCATTGCCCGTTGGTTAGGTTATCTTGGGGTTGATGCTAAAGTGACTCAATTATCCCCTCACAACGATCGCATTCATGTTGCTTTAACTGTAGGAAAGCCTGATTCCTGTGATGCTCAAGACTGGACAAGTATTTTGGAGAATCTGCGCTCACCTCAATCAAATGATTATAATTATCTCAATACTTCAGATTACGCCCATGAATTGCATCAGCTACAAATTGCAAGATTATTAGCTTATTTAATTCAAATTAGTGATCCTCAACAAGAGATTGCTTGGTCAGATATAGAAAGTCAATTAATCCCTTTAAATCTTGATGTTTCTATTTTAAAAGGGATTCAGTCAGCGATGAAAGTGCCTCAGTCTCAAGATTTATTAGAGAAACTTGATCCTGATGTTGCTGCTAGTGCCTTCCCCATTGCTGTTAAAATTGCTTGCTTAGATCAAGAAATTAATTCCCATGAAAATCATGCTCTTTCTGCTTTATTAAGTGCCATGAAGTAAGGGCTATTATTCTGTTTTCATTTCTTCCCTCTCTTTTCCTTTTTCTCACCTTTATTAACTGAGCAGTCTTACCATATCTATTCCCTGCTGAATAGTGGGATATCTAAGCCCACTTAAGCAATTCAATTAATCATCCATTTGCCAAGGTTCTAATAAATTATTTTCATCAAAAATCTTTTTAGGTCTTAACACAATAATCACTTGACCCAATAGAGGAATAGAAGGACTCTCAGCAAACCATTTAAAAGTTAATTCTTCTGCTTCTTCAACTAAAAAATAACTCTGATCATTCCAGTCAGTTTGTCCTCGATCAATTAATACTAAAACCTCCTCTGGTTTTCCTGTTAACGACTGAGGTAAGCGATCGCTTTGACAGATAATCGCTACAGGATCAACTGCTGTTAAGACAGCTTGCCAACTGGGTAGCGGAACTAAAGACCCTGTGTTATGATAGTTGACGGAGTTGAATGGGCTAACTCTATCCAGTTTTTCTACCCCTAGGACCTCCTTTTTGCTCAAGGGAAGGGTTCCTGCCAAGGGAACGATAGAAGATATCTCTTCTTGGTTTTGCACCCGGTAGAGGGGCATTAACGGCGCACTCCGTTCAGGACTGAGGGCAAAGTCGCTCAGTAATTTTTCAATGGCTTCCCTGGCAGTGTTGGAAAAGGCATACTTTAGTCCCTTAGCGATTGAACGAGTCCGATCTTGTAGGTCTTTTTTCTGTTTGGCTTGTTTCCAGCATTGATAAGCCATAGCATCCCCTGGGTGAAGGGTAAACCCTGGAGGTAATTGAGGCATTAAGGCAAAGGTTTGAAAGGTTTTAGCCACCTCTTTTGTTTCGATTGCGTCTAAATTTTTATCTTTGGCTAACTGGGCTACCATAGACCGTTGAGCTTGATTTAAGATCCGCAATTCGTAGAGTATATCACTTTTAGGACCACGACAGTAACTTAATAACGCCTCTGACACATTAGTATTGAGCAAACTGTCATAAACTTGAGAAGCGACAATGACTAAATTTTGCTGACTAGATTGAAAGCCTGTTTTCTCAAAGATAGTCTGACTGTTGTATCCTGCTTTTTGTAGCTGTTGACAGGTTTTTCCCCAGTCTACCCAGGTTCCTTCTTTATGAAGAAGCGATCGCATTAATTCTTCGGCCTGTTCTTCAGAAAGCTGTGGTGATGTCTCTTGGGAATGATCGTTCATCGAGTCTGTTGAATAATAAAGCTTTACTTATGGGTTAGATTGTAGATGCATACATCAGCTACCCATAACCTTCAAGCTCGATTATAAATCAAAATGAGCCATTGTAAAAATATCCAACTCAAAGACCCACAAATCCTGATAAAATCGCCATAGAACAAGATTCACCTTATTGGGATAACAGGAATGCGTATTGCGCTCGTAGGATGTGGCTTTGTGGCTGATTATTATAAAAAAACAATGTCTTTGCATCCAGAACTAGAATTAGTAGGGGTTATGGATCGTAACCCTGAAAGATCAGCCAATTTTTCCGCTTATCATTCTATCCCTGCATATCAGTCTTTAGAAGAATTATTAGAAGATAAGAAGGTAGAAACCGTCATTAACCTAACCAACCCCAGCAGTCATTATGAAGTCTCAAAAGCAGCTTTAGAAGCAGGTAAGCACGTTTATTCAGAAAAGCCCTTGGCCATGGAATTCTCTCAGGCCAAAGACCTAGTCAGCCTAGCAGAGTCTAAAAATCTTCATCTATCGACAGCCCCTTGTAGCCTCTTAAACGAAACAGCCCAAACCCTTTGGAAAGCACTACGAGAGGAAGTCGTTGGCCAAGTGCGACTGGTTTATGGAGAAATGGATGATGGGCTAGTTCACCGTTTTGCTTACAAAAAATGGCTGAGTGAATCAGGGATTCCTTGGCCTTATCAAGATGAATTTGAAGTCGGATGTACCATTGAACACGCAGGTTATATTTTAACTTGGCTGGCTGCCTTTTTTGGTCCGGCTGAAACAGTTACCGCCTTTTCATCCTGTTTAATTCCTGATAAAGAAACTGACGTTCCTCTAGATAATAATGCCCCTGATTTTTCTGTCGCTTGCATTAAATACCAATCGGGGGTAGTCGCCCGACTGACTTGTAGTATTGTTGCTCCCCATGATCATGCTATCAAAATTTTTGGGGATGATGGAGTTCTTTATACCAAAGAATGTTGGAAAGATCGCAGCCCCGTTTACATCAGAAAACGATTTACCATTCGTCGTAAAACCCTTCTGTCCCCCATACCGAAAACCTATCCCTTAGTAGGAAAAAATAATCCTCACATTAAATCCAAAGGAGGGCAACAATTAAATTTTTGTCGAGGCATTGCCGATCTAGCAGAAGCGATCGCCCAAAACCGTTCTCCCCGACTGTCAGCCCAATATTGCCTGCATATTTGCGAGTTAGTGCTTGCTATTCATAATGCCCTAGAAGCAGGATCGGCTTATAAACTCTCGACTACCTTTGACCCCATTGAACCGATGGACTATGCACGTTAAGGAGTCATGATGGAAACCAGCACAACTTTTAACCAGAATCAAGATCCAGGAACTAGGCTACCACCTTTAGTGTTAATCACAGGAGCATCTGGCTTTTTAGGACAATATCTGGTAGCAGAAGCCCTACGCCGTGGCTATCGAGTAAGAGGGATGACCCGTAAACAACCCCAAAACCCAACCCTCCCTTGGCAAAATCATCCATCTTTCGAGTGGTTTCTTGGAGACTTAGACAATGTAGAATCTCTCAAACAAGGGTTACAAGGAGTCAACGCAGTCATTCACTTAGCAGCTGCTAAAACAGGGGACTATCAAGAGCAATTTTTGGCCACTGTTAAAGGAACTGAAAACTTGTTAACGGCCATGATAGAGGTTAAGCAGCGAAGATTAATTGCCATCAGTAGCTTTTCTGTGTTTGATTATTTATCCCCGTCTCCCCAGGATACCATTGATGAAAATTCCCGTTTAGAAACAGCCCCCCAAGATAGAGATATTTATGCTCAAATGAAATTATTACAAGAGCAAAAAGTTCGGGAATTTGAGAAAAATCATCAAGCAGAGGTAACAATTTTACGACCTGGTATTATTTATGGACGAAATAATTGGTGGAATTCTCATCTTGGGGCTAATCTAAAAGGGCGACTTTGGCTAAATATTAAAAGTGGTAGTTTGTTACCTTTAATTTATGTGGAAAATTGCGCTCAAGCTGTTATTTTGTCTGTTGCTGAAAATAAGGCGATTGGTGAAACTTTAAATTTAGTAGACGACAAATTACCAACCCAAAAAGATTATCTTGAGGCTATTACTGATCGGATGACTTCTCTTCCTTATCAAATATCCGTAAGTCGTCATTTGATCGCATTCAGTGCTAAAATAGCTTGGGGAATTAATCAAGGATGGTTGAAAAATACAATAAAATTACCTGGCTTATTAATTCCGGCTCGATTTGAAGCTCGATTCAAACCATTAAATTATAGTAATGAAAAAGCTAAAAAGTGTTTAAACTGGAGTCCTCAATATTCATTAGAAGAAGCCTTAAATCGAGGTTTTAGTTCTCACAATTTATTATCAATTTAGAATTAATCGAGATGCGTATTGCTTACTTAACTGGGGAATATCCACGGGCAACAGATACCTTTATTCAACGAGAAGTCGCTATTTTAAGAAAACAAGGGATCGAAGTCGATACTTTCTCCATTCGGCGCACGGGAGATGAACATATTGTCGGACCCGAACAAAAATTTGAGCGAGAGAACACTTACTATGTACTACCGCCGAATCCTTGGAATCTTCTCATTTCTCAGTTAATTTTGTTACTGAGAACTCCCCACCTTTATTTAAAAGGACTAATGGTTGCTTGGCAAACAAAACAACCAGGAATTAAAGGAACACTCTATCAATTATTCTATTTTTTAGAAGCTGGAATTGTCGCACGGCAAATGAAACGTCGCAATATTGAACATCTACATAACCATTTTGCTAATCCGAGTGGTAATGTTACCCTAATAGCGTCTATGTTAGGAGGGTTTAGTTGTAGTTTTAGCTTACATGGTCCAGCTATCTTTTTTGAACCTAAATTATGGCATTTAGACCGTAAAATCAAAGAGGCCTTATTTATTAGTTGTATTAGTTATTATTGTCGTAGTCAGGCTATGGTGTTTGCTCCGATGGAATATTGGGATAAAATGCACGTTATCCACTGTGGGATTGAACCTGATCTTTTCAATAAAGTATCTCATCAAGGACAAGCAACGCAATTACTATATGTGGGCAGATTAGCCTTTGTTAAAGGGTTGCCTATCTTATTAGAAAGTTTAGCTCAGTTACAGCCTAATTATCCTGATCTATGTTTAACTGTCATTGGAGATGGTCCAGAAAAAGAGTATTTACAACAGATGGTTAGGGAACTTAATCTAGAAAATCAAGTTAAATTTGTTGGATATCAGTCTCAAGAGTCTGTGAGAAACTATTTACAACAAACAGAGATTTTTGTCCTCTCTAGTTTCGCTGAAGGGTTACCTGTGGTTTTGATGGAAGCCATGGCGGCCGGAGTTCCAGTGATTACGACTCAAATTGCTGGTGTTAGTGAATTAGTGGATAATGGAATCAATGGTTATTTAGTTCCCCCTGGCAATGTAGCTGCATTGACAGAAAAAATAGAAAAGTTGATTGTTTTTCCTGAACTTCGTACTCAGTTTAGTTTAAAGGGACGAAAAAAAGTAGCACAAGAGTTCAACATTAATGATGAAGTTAAACGATTATCGTTGGTCATTCGTAATTCTCTCAAAGGAGAAAAAACCTCCATTCGACCAATGCTTTAAGTCAATCATATATACTGTATCTCCTTAGTTATTAGATGGGTTAATGATGCTTGTTTTAAAGATTAGTTTAGGCTTAATTAGTGCGTTACTTCTCATTCCTTGTACTGTCTTATTTATAGAGTGTTTAATGTCTTTATTTCCCTCAGTTGAGTCATCAGAAATAAAATTAGAAGAAAATCCTGAATTTAAAATTTTAATTCCTGCTCATAACGAGGAAATAGTTATCGAAACAACCTTAAAATCTTTATTACCTCAAGTAAATTCACCTGATAAAATTATTGTCATTGCTGATAATTGTAGCGATCAAACTGCTGCGATCGCTCGACAATACAAAGTAACAGTTTTAGAACGTCAAGATAATACAAATCGAGGGAAAGGTTATGCTCTTGATTACGGCTTAAATTACTTGAGAAATAATCCCCCAAACATCATAATTTTAATTGATGCTGACTGTCATGTTACTCCTGAAACGGTTAAAAAATTAGTTGATAAATCTTCTATTACTCAAAAGCCAGTACAAGCTTTATACTTATTAGAAAAACCTGACAATCCTAGTCCAAAAGACTTAATTTCTGCCTTAGCATTTTTAGTTAAGAATCAAGTTCGTTCTACAGGATTATCTCGGTTAGGTTTACCTTGTTTATTAGCAGGAACAGGAATGGCGTTTCCTTGGCAAGCTTTAGAAAAAATTTCTCTAGCTAGTGGTAATATTGTTGAAGATATGCAGTTAGGACTTGATCTAGCTTTATGTGGATATTCCCCTATTTTTTGTCCAGATGCTCAAGTTACTGGTATTCTTCCGCAACAAAGTTCAGCAGCAAAAACCCAAAGAACTCGCTGGGAACATGGTCATATTCAAACAATTTTAAGCCAAGTTCCTAGACTATTAAAAGGCTCAATAGTTCAAAGACGTTTTGATTTATTAGCTTTAGCTTTAGAATTAAGTGTCCCACCCTTATCTCTGTTAGTGATGTTATGGATAGGGGGAATTACTATTACAATAGTAGCAGGTCTCTTCGGGTTTTCTTGGCTACCTACCGTCATTTTAGTAATAGCTGGAATGTGCTTAGTACTTGGTATTTTAAGTGGTTGGGCTAAATTTGGACGTAAAGAGATTCCTGGTTTTGCTTTACTGACTATTCCTTTTTATCTGTTATGGAAAATTCCCCTTTATTTTACCTTTTTAATTCGTCCTGAGTCACAATGGGTGAGAACAGAAAGAGATTCAAGATACAGTGACCAGTAAACAGTGAACATAGTTATCTAAAAAAATAAACACTTGTATTATATCTTTTTTACCTATAATTGTAACCATCTAAATTGTAGATTGGATTTTCAGAAAGAGTAATATGAAATTGATTAAAGTTGAGAGGGGGGAGTGACTCCAATTTTAGTTAATTGTTGATCGATGTCTCGAATCAGTTGAAAATCCTCATTGTTTGAATTATAATTAGGTTGACGCAAGCAGTCAAAAGCTTGTCTAAACTGGGAGGAAGTAGCTAAGATTTGGGCAGAGAAATGAGCCGAAATAATTCGGTTAAACCCCCATTTTGAAACTTGATCCACCCAAGCTAAAACTTCTAAAGGAGTACGATTAAAAATAACCCCTTGTAAAATAGGAGCAACTAATAACTGGTTATGATATAATTCTTCAAAAGAAGATTGCCAATTATTATCCCACTGAAAAGGAAACATTCCAAAATAGGCTTTTCGAGAACGATCAGGGGACTTGAAAGCATCTTGGAAGACTTCTCCCCATTTGACCACTCCTAAAGCACTAGGACGAAAATAGAGGGCAAATAAAACGATTCTCTTCCATCCTTTGAGACGGTTTTGTTGGGTATCTTCGATGGTTTCTAAGCCATTATCCCTAGCATGAAATAACAGAGGATAGGGATCAATTTCCACAATTTCTGGTGGAGTTGAAGGGATAGAAATGATAGAATCTGTTAACAACAAAGTGTGCGATCGCTTATGATAAAAAGCCACTTCTTCAAACGGACCTAAACCCAAATTTAAAGGTCCTAAAATTTCATAATCAAAGTCATCAGCAAAGGGAGTTTTACTACTATCTAAAGGAAGTTTATAGGTTCGTTTTCTGGGAAACCCTAACCAACTTAAAGGAAGATTAATGGGGAAACTCCATTGATCAGGAGATACAAAAACTTGTGCTTTCGGGAAACATCTGGCAAACGGACCCACAAACACTTTATGTTCAATCCCAGAAACCGTTGGTAAAACAATATATTTAACCCCACCATGAGTCGTCACTAACTCATTCACCAGACGAATACATTCACCCGTAGGAGCAACTGGTGCATAGACTAAAAGTCCCCCTTTTGCCAGTTTAACCACTGTCATGCGAATGGGGACAACCACATAGAGAATACCCTGACATTGCTCAAACGTCCAAATGGTATCCTTGACGACTTCTTGGCGTAAGGTGCGACGTTGACTATAGGGATAGAGGGGAACGACTGGCCAAAATGGCCAAGATGTATCATTAGGACTAATGTTACCTGATTGGGTCATTTTAGTGCCACTTACCCCCTTATCTCCTGATTCTCTGGATTTGCTAACTTTATTTTAGGCTAACTACACCATTTTAACAAAAATGTCAAAAGAAGTCCCCACCTAAAAATACTATCAGGAACATTCACATTTTAGGTGGCGATGAATTTTGACCAGTATATCAACGTGCGACAGCACAGCCTTGTTCGGCCATCTCTTCTAC
>JASJDD010000076.1 GCA_030065735.1 Crocosphaera sp. | reverse complement strand
GAAGAAGTATTTTATGAAATTTAATGATGAATTAAACCTTTTCTTAAAAGCTCGATATCCAATCTTGTATATTAATACAATTGAAGAAGATAGAGTTGAATATGTAGTTCGAAAAAATGTAAAAACAAATTTAAATCGAAGTATTTATACTTGGGATTTTGTTGATGGTTATACTAATAACCCAAATAATGAAGGGTTTGCAAAAAGAAATCCTTTGCAAGCACTCGAACTTGTTGAAAGATTAAGTGCAGAAACACCTGCAATTTTTTTATTAAAAGATTTTAATCGATTTTTAAATGATCTTTCAGTTTCTCGTAAATTAAGAAATATTAGCCGTATATTAAAATTACAACCTAAGACAATTATAATTTTAGGGTCAGATATTACTATCCCAACGGAGTTAAAAGATTTAGTAACAATTCTACAATTTCAATTACCATTAAAAGATGAAATTGAACAAGAATTAAGTAGGTTAGTAAATTCTTTGGGAATTGAGATTGATTCGCAACTCTTTGAAAATTTAACACAAGCATGTCAAGGATTATCTTTAGAAAGAATTCGTCGTGTTCTATCTAAAATTATTGCAACTTACAAAACAATTGATGAAAATAGTATTTCAGTTTTACTTAGTGAAAAAAAACAAATTATTCGACAAACAGAAATTTTAGAATATGCTTCAGTCACTGAAAAAATTGATAATTTAGGTGGGCTTGATAATTTAAAAGATTGGTTGCAAAAAAGAAGAACAGCTTTTAGCATTCAAGCTTCAAATTATGGATTGCCGACTCCAAGAGGACTTTTATTAATTGGAATTCAAGGAACAGGAAAATCTTTAACAGCAAAAGCTATTGCTAATGAATGGAAATTACCATTATTAAAGCTTGATGTAGGAAAATTATTTGGCGGTATTGTGGGTGAATCTGAGTCCCGCCTTCGTCAAATGATAAATGTTGCTGAGACAATTTCGCCTTGTATTCTTTGGATTGATGAGATTGATAAAGCTTTTAGTACTACAGAAAGTAAAGGAGATAGTGGAACTAGTAACCGTGTATTGGCAACTTTTACTAGTTGGCTATCGGAAAAAACTCATCCAGTATTTGTAATTTCAACTGCAAATAACATTGATCTTTTACCTTTAGAAATTATTAGAAAAGGAAGATTTGATGAAATCTTTTTTTTGGATTTACCAAAAAAAGAAGAACGAGAAGAGATTTTTCGAATTCATCTCAAAGAATTTCGTCCAAATAGCTGGAAAGAATTTGATTACTTACAATTGGCTGAATCTTCAGAATCATTTTCAGGTGCTGAAATTCGACAAAGTATTATTGAAGGAATGTATCAAGCTTTTTATGAAAAGCGAGAATTTAAAACAGAAGATATTTGCTACGCATTAAATGAACTGATTCCTTTAGCTCATTTAGAAAGTGATCAAATGAAAAAATTACAAGATTGGGCATTGTCTGGTAGAATTCGTTCTGCCTCTTCAAAGAACATATATTTAAATTAGAAAAAAATATGAAACAACAATTTTTTAAATTTGTAGCCGACTTAAGGTCGGCTATTTCGATTTTATTATTAATTAGTTTTTTTAGTATTATTGGTACAATTATTGAACAAGATCAATCTATTGAAATTTACAAAGAGAATTATCCAATAGCAAATCCTATTTTTGGAATATTATCTTGGGATTTAATTCTTAAGTTTGGATTAGATCATGTATATAGAACTTGGTGGTTTTTTCTTTTAATTTTCTTTTTTGGTTTAAGCTTAATTTCATGTACTTTTTTGCAACAATTCCCTTCTTTAAAAATTGCTAGAAGATGTCAATTCTTACGAAAAGCAAATCAGTTTTATCGTTTCAAAAATTTCACAACTTTAAATGATTTTGCTTTCAATAAAATCTTATTTAGCATTAAACAAAATAACTACTCAATATTTCAACAGAAAAATGTGATTTACTGTTATAAAGGTTTAATAGGCAGAATTGCTCCTATTTTAGTACATTTTAGTATGATTTTAGTTTTATTAGGAAATATTGTTGGATCATTGGGCGGATTTAAAGCTCAAGAATTAATTCCTAAAACAGAGATATTCCATATTCAAAATATTTTAAATAATGGTCAATTAACGATAATCCCAAAAACTTCAGCACGTATTAATGATTTTTGGATTACTTATAATTCAAATAAAACTGTTTCTCAATTTTATTCAGATATTTCAATTTTAACTGATAAAGGCAAAGAAATCAATCGAAAAACACTGTCTGTAAATTCTCCATTAATTCATCGAAATATTTATTATTATCAAACAGATTGGAACTTACTTGGATTAAGAATTCAAACAACTACGAATGAAGTTCAACAATATCCATTAATAAATATTTTAGATAATAAAAATAAAATTTGGTTATCATGGATAAGTACAAATCAATCTTTAATCCAAGGTGTTATTATTTTAATGGATAACTTAGAAGGGTATTGTTCGGTTTATAGTGAAACTGGAAAATTGTTAGGAAATATTGAACTTCAAGAAATCGGTAATTTTAAAAATTCCCCATTTTTGATAGAAATTCTAGCAGCTACAGGATTACAAATTAAAAATGATCCTGGAATTCCAATTATTTATAGTGGCTTTTTCTTTTTAATGATTAGTACTTTATTAAGCTATATTACTTATTCACAAATTTGGATGATTATTAAAAAGAAAAAATTATTGATTAGTGGAACTACAAATAGAGCCATATTTGATTTTGAATTAGAATTTTTAAAAATTATACAATAAATATTCTAATAAAATTTGAGTATTTGTTTTATAATTATATATAACAAGTCGAATACTTGGGAAGAATTATTATTACAAAATCTTTTTTATGACAGCAACTTTAGAAAGACGTCAAAGCGTTTCATTATGGGAACGTTTCTGTGGTTGGATTACTAGCACTGAAAACCGTTTATACATCGGTTGGTTTGGTTGTTTAATGTTCCCTACATTATTAACAGCTACTACTTGTTACATCATTGCTTTCATCGCAGCTCCTCCAGTTGATATTGATGGTATCCGTGAGCCAGTAGCAGGTTCTTTATTATACGGTAACAACATCATTTCTGGTGCAGTTATTCCTAGTTCAAACGCAATCGGTATGCACTTCTACCCAATTTGGGAAGCAGCTTCTATCGACGAGTGGTTATACAACGGTGGACCTTACCAATTAATCGTATTACACTTCTTATTAGGTGTAGCTTCATACATGGGTCGTGAGTGGGAATTAAGCTACCGTTTAGGTATGCGTCCTTGGATCTTCGTAGCATTCTCTGCTCCAGTAGCAGCTGCAAGCGCAGTATTCTTAGTATACCCAATCGGACAAGGTTCATTCTCTGATGGTATGCCTTTAGGTATCTCTGGTACTTTTAACTTTATGATTGTATTCCAAGCTGAGCACAACATTTTAATGCACCCATTCCACATGGCTGGTGTTGCTGGTGTATTTGGTGGATCTTTATTCTCAGCTATGCACGGTTCATTAGTAACTTCTTCTTTAATTCGTGAAACAACTGAAAACGAATCTACTAACTACGGTTACAAATTCGGTCAAGAAGAAGAAACTTATAACATTGTTGCAGCACACGGTTACTTTGGTCGTTTAATCTTCCAATATGCTTCGTTCAACAACTCTCGTGCTTTACACTTCTTCTTAGCGTTATGGCCAGTTTTAGGTATCTGGTTAACGTCTATGGGTATTAGTACAATGGCGTTCAACTTAAATGGTTTCAACTTCAACCAATCAGTTGTTGATTCTCAAGGTCGTGTAATTAACACATGGGCTGACATCATCAACCGTGCTGATTTAGGTATGGAAGTAATGCACGAACGTAACGCGCACAACTTCCCATTAGATTTAGCTTCAGGTGAAGTTTTACCAGTTGCTTTAACAGCTCCAGCTGTTAACGGCTAATTTCTAATTTTATTTAAACCTTTAGTTTTTTAACTAAAGGTTTAAATAAAATTGTAGGAAAAATAATTTATTTAAAAAGTTTTTGTAGTTGAAGATAAATTGTTTGAACGAAATCTCGAAACTCCTTTTTTTCTCTTTCTCAAATTTCAAGAAATTCTGAATCTAGATTGTAACCATAACAAGCATCCAATATTTGATAATTTAACTTTGAAAAATCTAATGATTTTTTATGAGGGAATAAAAGAATTCATCTGGATTGCAACATATATGATACTTCACTGTTTAATACATCTCTTTCAGAAAATGCGTGGCAAAACTCCTCAATAGTTATTTGATTTGCGAGAAGTTTTTCTTAGAACTGTAAAAAATACTCCTGTGTTTCCCAATTTAATTGATCCTGCAATAAATCTGAATAACGTGAAAGTTCAAAAGATTCATCACTGGAAAGAGCTTCTTCACTTGAGTTAATAGAGAGTGATTTTAATTATTCTGACCGCTTTAAGAGTTCCAAATGCCGTTCTTTTTGATAATTCAAGAATATGTTACGTTTATGTTATTCTAGTTTCTTTAATCTTTGATTTAAATTATTCATAAATCTTCTTTATAATTTTTTGTTGCTTGAGTTTCTTGTATTAATATTTTTTATTTCTATTTTCCATCGCCTGATTTTCATAAATACAGATTGGAGTTTTGCGATTATGGCTCTAAAATTAGATGGCAATGATGAGTAACCTTTTTGTAAATACTGATAGAATCCCATTTTACGAATTAAAGTTGCATATTCAGCTATCGTATCATAACATATAAAAATTTTTTTATAAATTTTTAATTTTATCATTTATTTTGATTAGTTATTAAATTTTTTTTCTAGATTATAAATATCTTTTTCAAATCTCGAAAATAAATCAAGAATCTCTTCTTGGAGTTCAGTATAGTAAAAATGCTTATATTCTGGTGAGTTTTTAATGGTTCGTAAAACCTGATTCAATTGGTTATAATTTATATCGAATAATCTATCTGGAGAATCCAATTCAATAGATGGATAATAGATATATTGCTTTGATAGTTGAATTTTATAGATTTTCTCTTTCCAAAGAAAAACAGTTAAAAACCCAATAGAAAAAAGAAAGCCAGTCATATAATATATTTGAATTAGATTCATTCTTAAAGTCAATTTTGTAAAATAATTTATTTTAATTTTCTAAAAGTTATTAGAAGTTAAATTTTTGTTTTAACACTTTACTGATTTATATTTTTTCAGTAATTCAATCAGTTTAATGCGGTTATCTATAATATCGATAAATAGAAGAAAAGATTGTAGAATAAATAAACCTTATTCTTATAGAATTTACTTAATTCTCATTAATTTCCCTCGCTCCTTGTTCTTCCTAAATAAAAATTCGTATACACCATCTTTTTTATTTTGTCGTAAACTATCTTTTACTCTTTTCCAGAGAGATAATGTCTAATCAACTTAAAGATTAATAACGTGTTAACGAAATTTGACGCTCTATCCAAAGGTAGAAAATAAATTTTAGCTAGTTTACCAAGAGATTGATTGGCTGATTCTAAACCGAAAATTATTTGTTTCAAAACTTATTTTTTTGACACTAAAAAATATCCCTAAAATGTTCTCTTGTGAACCTATTTTTTTTTATTTATAATAAATTTAATAAAAACTTTTCCCAATTCTCTTCCAGTATGAGATTCAGAATAGCTAAGCCTGAGGATGAGTTCCAGCTTCCAGATGTTGAAAATTAGGATCTATAAAAACCGTAGTCTTTTACATTTTTAATACTATTCGCTAATTCACGTGCTTTGTTTATCTAATTCTAATTCACTTATAACATCGATAGAGTTCTATGTCCGTATAACCAAGTGATGATAGCAATAATAATTCCAAACGTCACTACTTCTAGAATTATTTCTATATTTAACTGCAAGCTGTTGATAACTCGAGCAATGATTCAATAAGATCTAAGAGAAAGAAGTAATAGTCTATAGGTGTCAGCTCGACCACAGTTTCAATAAATCAAATTCTTGATTTGAAGAAGGGGGTTCTAGTCATTACGTTAGTAAATCCATTTTTTTTACATATTTAACTTTACGAAATTTAAATAATTTTGTAATATAATTATAAAGAATTATATTTTGGGCTTGTAGCTCAGTGGACTAGAGCACGTGGCTACGAACCACGGTGTCAGGGGTTCGAATCCCTTCTTGCCCAATAATTTTTCTATTTGGGGTGTCGCCAAGTGGTAAGGCTGCGGACTTTGACTCCGCCATGCGTAGGTTCGAATCCTGCCACCCCAGTTCTGGAAATTTTAAAATTTTGATCACAGATTGTAAATATTTATACTTAAAAATATTTTAGAATCTAAAATCTTAATCCTGTTTACTTTGTTCATAATCGCTATCGCTTTAACTAAAACCATGAAAAGATGAAAACCAGAAATTAAAATTATTGTATAATATTAATAATATTTTTCACGAAAAAATTATTAAAAATTAAAACGCATGGAAGCTAAAATTCAATTTATTAGAGGATTAGATGAAAAAGTTTTACCAGATGTTCGATTAACACGTTCACGAGATGGAAGTACTGGAACGGCTACATTTCGATTTAAAAATCCAAATATTTTAAATAAATCAACAGCAAAAGAAGGTGAAATTACTGGAATGTATTTAATTGATGAAGAGGGGATTTTAGAAACAAGAGATGTAAATGCAAGATTTATAAATGGAAAACCTGAAGCGATTGAATCTATTTATATTATGAAAAGTCCAGAAGCTTGGGATCGATTTATTAGATTTATGGAACGATATGGTGAAACCAACGGTTTAGTCTTTACAAAAGCCAATTAACTGACCATTGCCATTTCCTGAATTAAGCTAGATATTTGAATTGGAGATTCAGGAAGCGATATCGTCTGTGAACGAAGTGAACAGGTTAGAAGAACGTAAAATTAGAAGTTAAATGTTTCAATAAAAATTAAAACCAATGAATTGGATAATTCTATATATTTTCATAGAATTATCCACCTCCAACTATTGTTATAATTTCAATTTTATCATTGCTTTTTATAAGTATCTTATTCCATTCACTTTCGGGATAAATTAATCTATTATATTCAATAATAAATGTTGAATTAACAATTGGAAAGTTAAAATACTTTAAAAGTTCATAGAGTGTTACCTTAGAATGTGTATAATATTTTTCTCCATTAAAAAAAAAATATTTTTTGGAATTCATAAATAAAATTAAATTTTTTTCAATTATATACTCTAGACATAATTTTATCATAATTGCTAAGCTAGTGTCAAGATAGTTTGGCGGATGTAGCCAAGTTGGTTAAGGCAGTGGTTTGTGGTTCCATCATTCGCCGGTTCAAGTCCGGTCATTCGCCCTTTCCATAATCTTTTTAAAAAGTGTTTCTAAAAAATTTTGAAAATATTAAATTTTTATGTCACGTTACTTAGGACCAAAATTAAAAATTAGTCGTAGATTAGGTTTACTACCAGGTTTAACAACGAAAGTATCAAAAAAGATAAATCGGCCTGGAAAAGATGGAAATTTAGGCTCTGATACAAATAAAAAATTAACTGAATACGGAATTCGATTAGAAGAAAAGCAAAAACTAAAATTTAACTATGGGTTAACTGAAAATCAATTGTATCGTTATATTAAAGAAGCAAGAAGACGGCAAGGTGTTACTGGTTTAATTCTTCTGCAACTTTTAGAAATGAGATTAGATACTATTTGTTATACATTGGGATATGCGAAAAGTATTGCACAAGCTCGTCAACTTGTGAATCATGGGCATATTACTGTAAACAAATCAGTAGTTAGTATTCCGAGTTTTCAATGTAGATTGGATGACACTATTGGAATTAAACCAAATAGCAGTTCAAAATCTTTCATTGAAAATAATTTTAAAACTAATCCAACGAATACTATTCCTTCTCACTTAAAATTCGACAATTCTACCTTTGAAGCAAAAATTATCGATTATTGTAATCGAGATGATATTTCACTTCAACTGGATGAATTGCTTGTGATTGAGCATTATTCACGTAGATAAGAAATTAAAACTAAAAATCAATTTATATGTTAAAATTACGATTCAAAAGAACCGGGAGAAAAGGTTCTCCATCTTATAGATTAGTGATTATGGAAAATACAGATAGACGTGATGGAAAGTCAATTGATGAGGTTGGCTATTACAATCCAATAACAAAAGATTCGAAATTTGATATAGATAAAATAAAAAAGTGGTTGAATTATGGAGTTCAACCTACAGACACAGTTTTAAGGTTATTACAAAAAGCAAACATTGTCAGCTAATTTATGAAATCAACATAAATTAGCTGACAATTCATCTTTGGAGCTCATTTTGGAATTTCAACTATAAATATGTTGATAAAAAATATTATATACAAAATATACATTTTATTAATATTTCCCATGTTTTGAGCGAATTTAAGTAAAATAAAATTATTTTAATCGATAAACAAATTGAATAGTTTGATCGCCTTGGTCAGCAAGGAATCCATGATTCTATAACAGTTAATCCGTAATGGCGATGGATTGTCTTATGTAGACGGGTCAGAAATGATATTAGCAGTTTCGATCAAGTAGACTATGTACTAACTCAAGCTGATCTTAATAGTATTGCTAAGAATAGTCTAAAAAAACATATTAGTCTAGGAGGTCAGGATGATTTGCTGCCATTTGTCTCGTCCATGCTAAAAGCAAAATTTGTCTATAAGTTTGATACGGAATATAATTTGACATAAAAAATATTTTTATACTGATATTGTGAAATTAAACAGTCTCAATATTAACCCAAAGAGTAATCCAAATACTGCACTGGCAAGAAAATATTTAAGAAGTGCTACTAATTCTTAGACAAATTTATTTGGAATATTAAACATTATTTTATTTTTAGTATTTTTAAAAATTAGATTAATTTATGTTAATAAAATTCAACAAAATATTTAGGAAATATTATTAATTTATTTAACTTTTAAAATTAATGTGTATAAATTTACTAATGGAGGATTATGATGTTTATAAAATCTTGTATAAAGTACACATTCGAGCACTTTATATAAGATTTGGAAGATGAAAGTTAATAATAGCTATATCGATTGTGAACAAAGTAAACAGATACCTTAAAAGCGATTTTGGATATCTCTCAGATGCTTTTAGGAATTTTATATATGATCAGGATTTAATTTTATCAAAAGAATTATAAGATCAAAATGATATATAATACCTAGATCAGGTAGAGTTTCAAATTTTTATCTTCAAAAAGCCATGGCTACTAAGCCCATTTAATACATATAAAAGTGTGGGTGGAATATTATACTTTACATAAAATTACAAGTATGGTTATAATAACACATAACTGAGTTTATGTGGGATGATTATTGCTTTAAAAATCTATCTTTTAATCTTTATAAATAAAACGCCTATTATTTTTTATATGAACTCATTAAACCATCAAATTTAAAGTGCCATGATTTCATAAGAAAGGAAAAGATTTAAAAAATGTAGTTCAAACGATTTTCTTAGACCTGGTTTAACCGTGAAAAATCCCTGTTTTAATATTTAACTTCACCCGTTGATTGGTTCATTTATCTAGTAAAACCTTGAATTTAAAAAACAATATATATATATATATACAAAATATTAGTTTAGAACACTGTATAATATTTTAATAAGGAGGCAACTAATTTTAGTAAAAAAACTATGTCACATTTTACACATATTAAAACTCGATTCCAAAATCTATTTTATCTACAAAAAGCATTAGATAAGTTAAAGATTGACTATAAAAAACATGATCAAAAATTAAATGGGGTAAATTTAGTAATTGAACAATCAAATAATTATAATATTGAATTTGCTTGGAATGAAAACGAATACGAATTGATTGTTGATATGAGTTTCTGGGAACAGCCGTGCACCATTGAAAGTTTTATGGATAAAATAGCTCAACAATATGCTAGAGAAGTTATTATTGGGGAAACACAAAAGACTGGATTTCAACCGATTAAAAAGAATCAAAATATAGATGGGTCAACTACATTAGTTTTAGAGCGTTGGAACCATTCATAAATTTCTAGTTGATAAAGAGATAAGAATCTCTTTATCTCTAAATTAATCTTTTTACAAATAACTTGATCGACATATATTAAACATTCATAATTCAACTAAATCTTTAGGTTTTAAGTGTATTAAAAAAATAGAACTGTAATTTTTGACACTAGATTAATGGGTATTAGTATAACGATTCTTATATATTTTACAAATGACCAAAATTTAGTTGATCGATCTTATTTAAATCGACCGGTTCAGGAAAGAGGAATCTCAAATATTTGAAATCATGAACCACAAAAAACTAATAGCCTAAATGAATCTGAGTTGTTAGTAGACTATAATCCTGGTTTCACAGTCAGAGCTATCACTCTTCATGTTCGGAACAAGTTCCTCATGATAGCAAGCCATCGGGTGATTTAGGAAAATTTCGACCAGGAAGTGATAGCGCCTAGTAAACGGAGTGTAAATCCTGTTCCATATAATCCTTATAAATCTAAGCCAACGTCTAAGGGTCAAGATCCATTTCACGCTCAAAATTGACCAACCTTAGTAAAAGTAAAATGTCTTATTTAACGATTAAGGTGGAGAAAGAAGAAGTTGAATTTATCAAGATGTTCGTAATTATTTTTTGCTTTAATTCTGTTTCTGAAGACTAGAAATAAAAATCTATTTTGTTGGAGCTGTAGGGTATACTGGCATTTTTAAGACTTCTATAACTAAATTAGAACAATCTTTATTTTTAAAGAAAAGATGAAAGGCTTATAATGTTCCCAATCCTAGAATCATTGGATTACTTTATACTCTTTGTGCGAACAGTAAAATGGGAGCGAAATTATTAAAGGATTCTTAGTTAGCTGTTTTATTCTTAAGATCTCACCAACAATCACTTTTAATTGTAGATCTTGCAAGTAATAAATTGTTTATAGTTGTGAACATTCTTTTAAACTTCCTGCTCGATAGTTAATTTTAGTTTAATTTTTATTGATAAAAATTAATATCTGTGAAATCTTTCAATAATTCACAGATATAATTTATTTTTAATATGCTAATCCTAAACTACGTGTAGTCTCCGCACCTAAATAAACACGAACACTTAAAAAATCTGTTGGACACGCTGTTTCACAACGTTTACAACCAACACAATCTTCAACACGTGGTGAAGATGCAATTTGACCCGATTTACATCCATCCCATGGAACCATTTCGAGTACATCAGTAGGACATGCTCGTACGCACTGAGTGCAGCCGATACAAGTATCGTAAATTTTAACAGTATGAGACATAATTGTATAATTGTATAATTTTATTCTAGTTTTGAACCACAGCTCACCAAACTTTAGCGTCCGAGACGTTGAATTTGTTGAATTGCTAAGCGGCCTATATTAAATAGAGCCCATGATGCTGCAATTAAAAGAGGTGCAGCAATTACTACTAAACGAGTATCCATAAGTAAGAATCCTTTCAAAGTAATATATAGTTTATATATAGACTTTTAATCTATAGTAATATCTATTATAGTTAAAATAAAAAATTTATTCACAGAAATAATTTTCTTCCTAACTGATCATTTCTGATATTAGAAATTCGATCATAATATCATACTATAGAAGTTTTAACAACCAAACTTAAACCTATAGAGCAAAGATGTCTTTTGGAAGGTTAAGATTAATAGTGAGCGTAGAAACGTGTCTCTAAGCACTTTTTTGACGCTACTTAGAGCATTTTTAGAATAAAAGTTCATTATCTTAGAATGATAAATCAATTTTTATGATTCTAAGATTCATTTTTTATTCTCTTTCTTACTTCTTTAGATCCTCTAATTCTTCCGACAATACATCTTATTTTAATCAATTATACCCTTAAGCCGAATGCGAGCTCTTATTTGCAAGAAAATAATACTAAAATTAATTCGAATCTTCAGCTTGCTGAAGAACCAAGGAATGAAATTTCAAAAACTGTCTCAAAGGACAAAATTAGCCCCATCACGCCACTTTCACATAACCTACAGTATAATATATAATCAAATTCAAATGAAGCCCGAAGTATTTTATACTTCCGGGTAAATTTCATCACTTTGGGAAGGATTTCAGAAGAAGAGAAAATCGAAATTATTCAGATGGGCTTTCAACTTCAAGCCAAGGGGAAGATTTCATTGAAAAAATATTATGAGAGTATAGATCTATATATTCTATATCCTATATCAGTTGAAAGGATACAGCATCAAATACAAAAGTATTAGACGAAACAATTTATATCAAGATTTAATACGAGTTTGAAGATTTTGGAATTGAACACTAGACGTAGGATTATTCGGTGAGAACTCATCTAAAGTCTCTTTCATTTCATTGTAAAAATCGCCCATAATTTGTTTTTAAATGTTATTGGGTTTTCGATAAATTTTAATGAAAATCCACAAGAAAAATCATGTGTAAAACGCATTGTGAATGTCTGTAATAGCCTCAATCATCTCGTTAATTTGTGAATGAAAGTAATTTGAAAAAAATATACCTATATTTTGCATTATCTCGTTAGTAATATAGTAATTTTAATTATACAGCATTCGATACTTTTATCAATAGCTAAAAATATTTATATTTTTATAAATAAATTAGTTAGAAAATTTGTCTCAAATCAGAAAAACCCTTATAAAAAGTAGATTATCAATTACTAAATACTACTAAATGATGTTGGATACTTCCAAAAAGTTACCCTTTTTGGAAGTTTTTTAGAAAATTGATTTCCACTAATTTTAATATTTGAGTTACACCTAATTTAATTTATTACGATTTTACAAAAAACGCCAGTAGGTAGATCTGTTTCAGATAGTAAATCAAATATTTTCGATTCAGTATCATAAGAAACTTCAATAATTTTTTTATGAACTCGAATTTCAAAATGTTCTCTCGAATCTTTGTCAACATGTGGTGATCGCAGAACACAATAAATCCGTTTTTTTGTTGGCAATGAAACCATTCCAAAAGAATTCAACTGCGCATTTTTTAGAATATTTGTAATTTTCTGGCATGACGACGTTAAAAGTTCATGATTAAAAGATTCTAATTTTATTCTAATCTTAGCATCCATATTTATATTCATAAAAATTTTTAATTATTTAACAATTTTAGAAACTACGCCTGCACCAATCGTTCGACCCCCTTCACGAATTGCAAATCTCATTCCTTCTTCAATAGCCACAGGATAAATTAATTCAGCGGTCATTTTAATTCGATCACCTGGCATTACCATTTCAACAATTGTACCATCATCTGCTGTAAATTGTGTAATTGCGCCTGTTACATCTGTTGTTCGTACATAAAACTGAGGTCTATAACCTGTAAAGAAAGGAGTATGTCGACCCCCTTCGTCGTTTGTTAAAACATAAACTTCTGATTCAAAACTTGTATGTGGAGTAATTGTTCCAGGCTGTGCTAATACCATTCCACGTTGAATGTCTTCGCGAGTAACACCACGTAATAATATACCAACATTATCACCTGCAAATCCTTCTTCTAAAGTTTTTTGGAACATTTCAATACCGGTAATTGTTGTTGATTGAGTTTCACCAATTCCTACAATTTCGACATTATCACCAACCTTTACAACTCCACGTTCAATTCGACCTGTTGCAACGGTACCACGACCAGTAATTGAGAAAACATCTTCAATTGCCATTAAGAAAGTTTTTTCAGTATCCCGCTCTGGTGTTGGGATATATTCATCAACGGCATCCATTAATGCATAAATTTTATCGACCCACGGATTATCGCCTCGTTTTAAACCTGGATTCGACGTAATTGCTTCAATGGCTTGTAATGCTGAACCTGCACAAATTGGGATATCTTCTCCCGGAAAATCATAAGCTGAAAGCAATTCACGAACTTCTAGTTCAACTAATTCTAGTAATTCAGCATCGTCGACTTGATCTTCTTTATTTAAAAATACAACAATATCTGGGACACCAACTTGTTTTGATAATAAAATATGTTCTCTTGTTTGAGGCATCGGGCCATCTGCGGCTGAAACAACTAAGATTGCGCCATCCATTTGTGCTGCCCCTGTAATCATATTTTTAACATAGTCAGCGTGACCTGGACAATCTACATGAGCATAATGACGATTTTCAGTCTCATATTCTACATGAGCTGTATTAATTGTAATACCTCTTTCACGCTCCTCTGGTGCACCATCAATTTCATCATACGCTTTAACTTTAGCATTTTCATTATCTAATGCTAATGTTGCAGTAATCGCTGCAGTTAAAGTAGTGTGAAACTCGACAACCATATCCTTGAGACAAGGAATATAATAGCCTGTTCCCGAACCATACGTGCACCTTTCAATGCATATGGCTCTCCAGAAATTTATTCAAAAATTACGCTAAGATTGATAATAAAAAGGGATCTTTCCAAACTTTACCATATTGCCATTTTCGATTCGAAACTTTCCAATTTGTGCGATATGGAAAAAAAGCAATAATTTTTGGGTTTTCAGACTTTTTATCTAGAATTTCAAGCCTTTTTCCAAATTTTTTAAATATTTTCTTACTGGATAATCGATGCCGATGTGCTAATGACATAGCACAGGATCTATGTAATAAGTAATGAATGTATTGTAAATGTGACAAATTAGTAACACCAGAATAGAAGTTAGATAAACTTAACCATATACTTTTATAATGATTAACAATTATTTCATCCTTCAAGGTAGTATAATTACTTTTACTGATTGGACGAATTTTGTTACCTACATAAGTAATGTAACCTAGTTCTTTTAGACGGTGTACGACCTTATTAATGGGCAAATGAAACTTTAATCTTGGTATAGATCTGTGGGTTCCATCCGTCTTCTTAGATTTTCCTAGTTTCGTATTTCTTGGAAGAAATATGTCATAATCTAAAAATCGAATCTTACCAGCTCTTAAATTGGTAATTTTTATCTTCTCAGATTTTAACTGTTGGTTCAAGTGTTGGCATAAAAAAAGATTTATTTCATCTTTGATCTGCTCTGCTAAGTTTCGTGGTCCTTTTATACCAATAATCCAATTATCTGCATATCGGGTATAACGAAGTTCCAGCTCTTTATCTAAGTTTCGAACTAACTTACAATTTTCTTTTGAAGTGGAATCTATCTCATGATCTAACTTACTTATTTGATTAATGTGGTATTCCATATATCCTGGATTATCGGTAAGCCATTCATCCAATTCATTAAAATAAATATTTACTAATATTGGAAAAACAATACTTTCTTTTAAAGCTTTTCGAATTAAATTCATAAATCTTTCATCATCAATCCGTTCACTTAAAATTTCACATAATCTCTTATGATCCATTGGAATATTACCCTCGATTACCCAATCAACCCATCTAAATTGCTTTTCCACATATTCTAATGCATCATGAACTCCTTTGTTATTTCGAAAACCAAAACTTCTATGATCAAAAATAGGCTCATAAATGGCTTCTAAAACCATTCTCATAACTTCTTGAACTAATGTATCATTAGAAGTTGAAATCACTTGTTTTTTTTCAGGCGTTTTATTGATAGGTTTAAACGAATAATTTTCATCCAGTACATGTCGTTGGACTTTTCGAAGTTTAGCTATAGTTGGTCCATCGAAAGTTTTTCTTGGAATTTTAGAAGTGAAAGTTCCACGATTTTTTTTAATATTATCATAAGCGGTAACCCAAATATCTTCATTACGAAGAATTCGAAATAGTTCTTTGTGTTTCCACTTGCGATTTTTCTTGCTTAATTTTTGAATTGCTCTAAGTCTTTCTAATCCTTTCATATATTCCCCTCCGGGATGACTAAAAATTTCTTAATGCTAAATTTCCTGCTTTCTAAGTGAAAGCTCCTCTCGCATGGGAATTACTTCCTTTAGCGAGCTATATGATTTTCGATTATAGACGAAAGTTAGATAGCTTAGGTTCTCCGTTTGATACTACTTTCCCTATAATAGGGCAGACGAGAATATAATTTGGTCCTCTTCTACGGAAAAACTGAAGATTAGGTATATTCTTGAGGCCGATAATCGTTCTTTGCCCCCCGGCGATCAGGATCCGCGTCGTATCTAGAGTTCAGGCAGTTTAGCTTTAACCATACATCTAATTCTTTAGATTTCTAACTTATTAACCTTGCTTATTCTTTTGATTTTAAAAATTAAATCTCATATAAGCTTTAATGGCATGCTACAGTCCCCTTTGATTTTCACCTTAAGGTAAGCCATTGGTTTTACCCACATTCCAAACAGTGGGGCTAGCATCTTATCTCTAGCAACGTCTAATGTCTATTTCATTCGCACTTTTCCGTGATCTACGTGCCCAATAGTTCCAATATTTACATGTGGTTTTGTACGTTCGAATTTTTCACGTGCCATTATATAATTCCTTTTAATTTTAGTTTGTATAAGCTTTTAGCGAGAATTTTCTAGTTTTTTTAATATCTAAAATGAGCAAAAGCTTTGTTTGCTTCAGCCATTTTATGAGTTTCTTCTTTCTTTTTTATAGTATTACCGATATTATTAGCGGTGTCAATGATTTCATTAGCTAATTTCATTGCCATACTTCTTCCAGCTCGTTGATTTGAATACCGAATAATCCAGCGTAACGATAAGTTAGTTGCTCGAAAACTACTAACTTCAATAGGCACTTGATAGGTGGATCCTCCAACACGTCTAGCTTTAACTTCAACAATCGGACTTGCATTTCGAATTGCTTTTTCAAATATGCTTAATGGGTTTTCATTAGTTTTCTTTTTTATAATTTCAAATGCCTGATATACAATATTTTTAGCAATATTTTTTTTTCCAGATTTTAAAATTCTTGTAATTAATAAACTTACTAAATAACTATTATACATTTCATCTGGCTGAGGAAAACGTTTTTTTGAAATATTTCTACGAGACATAATATAGTAATAAATTTTGATTGCGTCTAATAATTTTTAATAAAAGTATAAATAAAAATGTAAATTCAATTTTATTTATCTGCTTTCGGTTTTTTAACTCCATATTTCGAGCGTCCTTGAGTTCTATCTTTCACTCCACCAGTATCTAAGGCACCTCTTACAATATGATATCTAACACCAGGTAAATCTTTAACCCGACCGCCACGAATTAATACAACTGAATGTTCCTGTAGATTATGTCCAATTCCTGGAATATAAGCAGTAACTTCAAACCCTGATGTTAATCTTACACGTGCAACTTTACGAATTGCCGAATTTGGTTTTTTTGGTGTTGTTGTGTACACTCGAGTGCATACTCCTCTCTTCTGCGGGCAACTTAATAAAGCTGGGCATTTAGTTTTTTTTTTTATTTGTATACGTCGTGAACGAACTAATTGTTGAATTGTTGGCATAAAATAATATATTTATATTTCTAAAAATGGAATAATTTTATTCACTCATATCGAGCTGATATTTTTTCATGAATTTTTCAACTCTCCCTTCACTATCAACCATAATTTGTGAATTTGTATAAAAAGGATGATTTGCAAACCAAATATCCACTTGTAATTCTGGTTTTGTTGATCCAATGAAACAAAGTGGCTTTCCATCACATAAAACAGAAGTTTCCTTATACCATTTTGGATGTATTTCAGATTTTGGCATATTTTTAATTTGTATAGATCTATATCAATAATTTTTAACGTTTTGAATATTGTGGTGCTTTTCTAGCTTTTCGTAAACCATATTTTTTGCGTTCTTTAATTCGAGAATCTCGAGTTAAAAATCCAAATGATTTTAAGATTTTACGATAGTTTTGATTATCTTTACATAAAAATCTTGAAATACCTAATTGAATTGCTTGAGATTGGCCAGTAAGACCACCGCCATTAACAAAAGCTATAATATCAAATTGTTTTTCTAAGTTAAGTTTTTCTAAAGGTAAAAAGATATTATTTAAATAAGTTTCATTATATTGCAAATAACGAGTACCATTTGTTTTATTGATAGTAATATTTCCTGTTCCAGGAATAAGAAAAACTCTAGCAACAGATTTTTTTCTTTTTCCAATTCCTATATACTTTTTTTCAAAGCGTAATTCCATGGTAAAATTGATACTTTTTTATAAATTTGTAATATTAATTTTGGTTGGATTTTGAGCATCATGAGGATGCTGATTTCCATTATAAATTTTTAATCTTCTCATTAGTCGCTTCGTTTCAGTTTTCGACAACATTCCTTTAACTGCACGTTCAATTGTAAATTTTGGAAGACATTCTGAGACTTTTTTTACTTTTAAAGATCGCCCTGGTCGACCAGGTTGATTTACAATATAATGTTTGGCTTCTTCATTTACAAGTAATAATTCAGCATTGATTAAAATTACAGAATCTCCAATATCTATTGAAGGAAAATAATGTGGCTTTCCTTTTCCTTTTAATAATGCTGTCACTAAACTTGCAAGGCGTCCTAATTTTTGACCCTTGCAATCAATTACAATCCAATTCCGATTACTAGAAGGTTTTGTTGGTAAAAATGTTTTATTTGATGAGTTCATAGACTATATTTCAAACTAAAGAATGAATATTACATTAAATTTTAAATATTATTTTTTACTTATTTTAAAATAATCCCTAACTTATTTTTAAGTGTAGAGAAAACTTCATCGGCTGATTTACGACCAAAATTTTTCAATTCTTGCAACTTTTCTGGAGAATATTGTAATAAATCTCCTACAGTATTGATTTG
>JASJDD010000075.1 GCA_030065735.1 Crocosphaera sp. | reverse complement strand
AGAAGTTATCAGTATCATTTTCAAACGCCTCTAACGCTTCTCTAGAATCTTCGTTACTGACTTCAGTTAATTCATTTAAGAAGTTATCAGTATCATTTTCAAACGCCTCTAACGCTTCTCTAGAATCTTCGTTACTGCCTTCAGTTAATTCATTTAAGAAGTTATCAGTATCATTTTCAAACGCCTCTAATTCTTCTATAAAATCTTCTGTATTTAACGAAAGTTCATCAATATCTGATTTATTATCAATAGCTTCTTCCTCAGAAAACAATTGTTGTGTTTGTTCTTCTTCTGTATTGACTTTTTCTTCCTGAGCTAACTCTTCAAACGTAGCAACTTCTGCAGTAACGTCATTTAATCCCGTAACTTGCATCGTTACTGTTTCCTCAGTTGTCATCTCAGAAGATACTGAGGAAACTGGTTGTGTTTGTTGTAAAGCTTGAATTTCCTCTTCATGAGATTGTTGCAGTTCTATAATTTGAGCTTGATAAGTAGCCTCAATTTCTTTAGTCTGAGTTTGATGAGCTTCTTCTCTTTCTTGTTGCTGATGTTGATGAGCGTTTTCTAAATCGGCGATCGCTTGTTGATGAGCTTGTCGTAATTCCTGAATCTGGGTTTGATAAGCTTGTTCTATTTCTCGGATACGTTGTTGTGTTTCTTCTAAATTCTGAGAATTGGCTTGAGCTTGTTGTAATTCTTGAATCTGAGCTTGATAAGACTGTTCTATTTCTTGTATCTGAGTTTGATAAGACTGCTCTATTTCTTGAATCTGAGTTTGATAAGACTGTTCTATTTCTTGTATCTGAGCTTGATAAGACTGTTCTATTTCTTGTATCTTAATTTCGAGATGTTCGAGTTCTTGCACACGAGAGGCTAAGGACTGTAATTCGGTAATTTTGTGGTTAGCTTTAGTTAATTCTTCTTGTTGAACTAGACTTGCTTGTTCCATGTCTTGCAGCTTACTTTGATACATCTGTTCAACTTCTTGGAGTTGAGCCGGAGCATCTTGTAATTCTTGTAATTGGTTTTCTGCTTCCCTTAAAGCGTTTTCTGTCCGTTCAAGTTTACTTTCTGTACTTTGTAGCTTACGCTTAGCTCCAGAAGAACTTAAAAAATAAGTGGCGATCGCGCCAACCAATAAACCTATAACGATTGCAATACCAATTTCCATAAAATTTATCTCCAAAGTTTGGGTTTGGTTATGCTTAATATTCCCAAAATCCCGATTTTTATAACAAGGGACTCTAACCTAGGCTCTTTCAACTTTTTAGCTATGTCTGACAGTCCCCTTGGCTACTTTTTCTATCATCGCCAACTTGTTGAATACTTTCACAGTTTTGTTAGAAATCTTTTCAGAGTTGAGAAGAAGGGTTCATTAGATTGAGCTTGTGAACCTTAATAAAACTCAACAATTCGTTAAGATAGATTGAATAAACTTATTTAAGATGTTTCGTTTATGAACCTAACCTTTAATCGTTCTCGTTCCCTAAATTCTTATTTACTACTCATTGCCCCTTTTTTCCTCTGGGGGACGGCTATGGTCGCCATGAAGGGGGTTTTACCTCAGACTACCCCATTTTTTATGGCCGGGATTCGTTTAGTTCCTGCGGGCATTCTCGTGTTACTGGTAGCATGGTGGTTAAAACGGCCTCAACCACAAGGAATCAAAGCTTGGTTCTGGATTAGTATTTTTGCTTTGTTAGATGGGGCGATGTTCCAAGGATTTTTGGCCGCAGGGTTAACCAGAACAGGGGCTGGTTTAGGATCGGTTATTATTGATTCACAACCCTTAGCAGTTGCTTTACTATCTTGTTGGTTATTTGGTGAAATTATTGGATTTTACGGCGGTATTGGCTTAGGGTTGGGTGTTTTTGGTATTAGTTTAATTGGACTGCCACAAGAATGGTTTGATAGTTTATTTTATGCCCAAAGTTTTTCAATAACATTTAATAGTTTAGACCTATTAAATAGTGGAGAATTGTGCATGTTATTAGCTTCTCTTGCTATGGCGGTTGGAACTGTTTGTATTCGTTATGTCAGTCGTTATGCTGATCCAGTGGTTGCCACTGGTTGGCACATGATTTTGGGAGGAATTCCTTTATTTTTCATTTCTGGAATTTGGGAGTCAAATCAGTGGACAGCGATTAATTTACAAGGTTGGTTATCATTAGGCTATTCTACCATTTTTGGCAGTGCGATCGCTTATGGAATCTTTTTTCATTTAGCGTCTAAAGGAAATTTAACCAGTTTAAGTTCTTTAACCTTTTTAACGCCTGTTTTTGCCTTGAGTTTTGGTAATTTATTTTTAAACGAAGTTTTAACATCTTGGCAATGGGTGGGAGTTAGTTTAACTTTAGTTAGTATTTATCTAATTAATCAACGAGAAGTTATGGGGAAACAATTACATTATCTTCGTGTTAAATCTTTGTTATTTTCCAAGGACTAAGTGGTTGGACAAAATTAAAGTTAACTGTGAAACGAGGAGTCAGGAGTTCCTCACTACGTTAAGAGAAATAGGTTAGTTAATTCAGTTAAAATTTGTTTCATAGTGGTGCAATCAAGAAAAGATTGTCATAATGTTACTGATTTATGGTCTAGGAAACCCTAAAGACTGATACTGGCGGAATTATGGAAAAACCACTGACAAACCCTAACCTTTCCCTATTTTTTGTACATATCCTTTGGCCCACGGTAGTAGCATTTATGGGGTTAACCATACCCGAAACCCGTTCAACCTTAGCCCAAGGGGTTATTTCCCCTCCATCTCAAGAACCTTCTCTCCCTGTTATTCCGCCCCCGTTACCCTCTTTAGAAGAAATTCAGCCTCCTACTCCCACCCCCTTAGAAGACTCTCCCCTTAACCCTCCCATTCAAGGAACTGTGATGGTGAAGCAGTTTGAATTTGTAGGAAGTACGGTTTTTAGCGATGAAACCTTAGCTACTCTCACCCAAAGCTTTCTCGATCGCCCTATTTCTTACGGAGAACTCACCGCAGCGGCCACTACCATCACCCAATATTATATCGATAATGGCTACTACACCTCCGGTGCCTATATTCCTGAACAAAGAGTTGAAAATGGGATTGTTACCATTGAAATTTTAGAAGGCAGTTTAGAAGATATTGAAATTACGGTTCAAGGACGATTGAACGAAAGTTACATCCGCAATCGCATTCAAATCGCTTCTCATACCCCTCTGAATGTTCCCAATTTATTAGAAGCTCTACAATTATTACAACTCGATCCTATTATTGACACTATTCAATCAGAATTAGCCAGTGGACTCACTCCAGGGACTAATATTTTAAAAGTAAATGTGGTTACGGCGGATACCTTTGATTTTCGAGTGACCCTAGATAATGGACGGGTTCCCAGTGTCGGATCGTTTCGTCGTGGGGGAACCATCACCGAGAGAAATGTCACAGGAAACGGCGATCGCTTTAATATTGCCTATCGTAACACTGACGGCAGTAACGATGTCGAACTGAGTTATACTTACCCTTTCAATGCTTATAATGGCACTCTAACAGCCGGTTATCGTTCTCTTCCCAGTTGGATTATTCAAGATCCCCTAGATGAATTAGATATTACCTCTAACTACGACAAATATTGGTTCACCCTCCGTCAACCCATTTTGCAAAACCCCACCCAGGAGTTAGCAGTGGGATTAACCTTTGATCACCAAAAAAATCAAACAGACTTGGGAATTTTAGGGAGGGGGTTTCCCATTACGGACGGTTCTGATGAAAATGGACGGACTTTTATCACCACTGTCCGCTTTTTTCAGGAATGGACTGAACGGAACCAAAAACAAGTGATTTCTGCGCGATCGGAGTTAAGTTTTGGGGTAGATGCGTTGGGAACCACTGAACCTTTTGATGCTGCGGTTAATCCCAATGTAGCTGAAACCACCTATTTTATCTGGCGCGGCCAGGCCCAATGGGTTCGTTTGTTGGCCCCAGAAACGTTATTTTTAGTGCAAACTAATATTCAAGTGGCCGATCGCCCGATTATTCCTATGGAACAATTTGCTTTGGGGGGACTGGGAAGTGTTAAAGGGTATCGTCAAAATTTACGCTTAACGGATAATGGCTTTTTTAGTAACGTTGAACTGCGTTATCCTGTCTTAGAAATACCAGACGAGTCGATGGTGGTACAATTGGTTCCTTTTTTTAATATTGGAACCGCTTGGAACAATGGACGACCTGAATTGAGTCCTGACACCTTAGCTTCTGTTGGTTTAGGGATTTTGTGGCGAATTAGTGATAATTTTAATGCCCGTATTGACTTTGCTTGGCAATTAACGGATGTGGAAATTGACGAACAAAATTGGCAAGAAAATGGAATTTTATTTACCGTTGATATGGGGATCTGAATGTAGAATGAAGAATGCAAAATGTAGAATGTAGAATGAGCAGAAAATATTAATTCTAAATTCTAAATTCTAAATTCTAAATTCTAAATTCTAAATTCCCAAAGATTCTAAATTTTTAAGTTGGATAGGCTTGATTACGACCGGCTTCTTTGGCTTTATACAGGGCTTGATCTGCTTGGTCAATGAGGGTTTTCGGTGAAAACTCTTTATCAGGAACCATACTAGCTGAACCACAACTAATGGTTACATAATCACTAATTCGAGAGGTGTCATGTTCTAATTCTAATAAGCGAATTTTTTCACAAATTCGTTGAGCAGCTGCCATCACAACAGCAGCATTAGCATTGGGTAAAATAATAACAAATTCTTCCCCACCAAAACGGGCTGCTAAATCAGTGTTTCGTACTGCACTCATGATTCCTTGAGCTACTTGTTTTAAGCATTCATCTCCTTTGGGATGACCATAATGATCATTATAAAGTTTAAAATAATCCACATCACATAAAATGATAGATAAGGGCATCTTTTTTTCTTTATGTTCTTCCCAAAGTTGAGATAAATAACTATCAAAATAACGGCGATTATGAAGCCCCGTTAAACTATCAATAGAGGCAATTTTCTGCCAAGCAAAAGTTTGATAAATAGGAACAGCGAAAGCCGACAAAAACATCGCTAATACTGGGGCGATAATGGGTATCCACCAACCATTTAAAAACAAATAATAACAGCCTCCCATTAAAATAATGGTGGGAAGGCCAATACTTAATGATAGCAAACTAATAAAAGAAATAATTTGACGCTGACGGCTATTATTAACCAATAATTTCCAGCTAATTATTCCCCCCATTAAGGAGCCAATTAAAACAAATGTCCATTCTAAACCATTGGAAATGACTTTAATTAAGGTTCGCCCCTCTAGAGCAGCACTAATAATTTGACTGCCAATATTAGCATGAATAATTACCCCTCCCGTGCGTAAGGGATGATCGCTTAAAATATTACTAAATGGTGTATAAAATTGATCATTTAAACTCTCAGCAATTGAGCCAATAAAAACAATGCGATCGCGAATTAAATTAGGATCAAAATCATTCTTTAATAAGTCCTGTATAGCAATTGTACCAAATTTATCTTCTAATCCTCGATAATTTAAAAAGATTTGATAGCCCCCACTATCAGCATTAATATAGGCTCCATCATTATTATCTAAAGGTTCAAAAATTGCTTGCCCTAACTGTAATTTGAAACTATTTTCTGTTCCTTCTTCATCAGCAATCGGCGTTAATGTAATTCCTTCTTGCTCTAAATAGTCTAACGCAGCACGAGTTCCCAAAGATAATTGAATAGCTCCATCTGGTCGTTGAACAGATAATAAAGCACGACGGACTTTACTATCAGGATCAACGACTAAATCTGCTAAAGCAACTTGTTCTTTTTCTGCTAGAATAGGAGAGGGATTAACAGGCCGACCACTGACTTTTTCTACCCCAATTAAGTTCGGTGTTGACTCAAAGACTTCTACTAATTGATCGTGGCCTGGTTCTACGATTAAATCCCGATAAATATCTAAGGCAATAACCCTGGGATTTTCTGCTTTGAGAATGTTTAATGTTTTGGCAATGGTTGCATCAGATAAAGGCCATTGCTCCAACTCGGTTAAATCACTTTCATCGATGGTAACAATGGTAATTCTTTGAGAAATTTCTTCTTGTGGACGTAGGCGAAAAAATTGGTCATAAGCTGCCCATTCCAGTAATTGTAAGACCCCTAAATGATTAACCCCAATCACAATCGCAGTGATACTAGGGGCTGTAACTAAAATCGCTTGCCATTGTTCATAAAAGGTCGCTAATTTTGCACCAAGTTTTTCTAAAAATTCTGACATTAGACTATCTAAATTTCCAATATTTTTTATCTTTGATCATAGAAAAAAATTTACAAGGAACAGTGAATAATAACTTTGACAATATAATTAGGAATTGATAAAAGAGACGTTTGTTTAAACGTCTCTACACTGTACACGCAAATAATTATTGCTGAATAACCTTTATTTACGAGCAATAATAGGTTTAGTAGCGATACTATCAAGATTGCTGGCTTGCAAGACGTTTGACCAAATGCTATTTAATTGAACATTATTAGGTTGTTCTCGTTTGAGAGCCATCAACACCGTTAACATATCATACCAAAGTCCTGCTTTTCCTAACAAGTCTGCCTTTTCCAAAGATGGATTTTGCTGCCAATCTTTTAACTGACTGGTGACGTTTTCCCCAGGATTAACCCGACGAATGGTTCCAGTTACCGCAGGATCATCTGGTAATAATTTATCCCCACATAACATGACAAAAGACCATTGATAATCATTTCCCACCACTAAAGATGGCGCATCGGCGGGCAAATCAACTTTAACAATACCCCCTTTTTTCTCTAACGGTAAAAAGGTTTGATAATGCTGTCCATTTTTGTGGTCTTGGAGGCTAAAAAACGCTTTTTTAGCGGTCGTTTGGGGAATATAAACAAAAATACTGGGTTGGGATTGCAGGGTTAACCGTTGCACATTGGCTGGAACCACCGCCGTCAGATAAGGATTGAGGGCTTTGTCATCCTGAGGACATTTTCCGTCATCACGGGAAGCTCCTCCTTGGGAATCTTTCGGGCGATCGCCATTGGGGGGAACAAAGGTGACGTTCCTGGCAAACAGTTCTCCCTGACTAGGTTGCGCCTGAACCATAGCCAAAGGATTCAGGAACATTGTGCTGGATAAAACACCCAATACTAAAGACGATTGTAAAGCTTGACGTTTCATAGGTTAAAAATTGAGCAGTTAAGGACTGTCAACCTTGTCTTAGAGCCAATTACCGACTAAAACAAAGGCTGACCAGTAAAAAGGATGGGAGAATTCAGACGAGCGCAATAGAGAAAGCTGTGCTTGACGCAACGCTTCCGCTTTGTTGTCTTGAGCAACACTAGCTTGATTGAGATTACGATAGAGTTCGGTCATCAATCGCGCCGTTGATTGGTCTTTAACAGACCAAAGGGTTGCAATGGTACTGCGGGCCCCGGAACGAACGGCCATTCCTGCTAACCCTAACGCCGCTTGTTTATCGCCACTAGCGGTTTGACAGGCACTTAAAACCAATAATTCCACCGGATTTTCGGTAGATTGTTCACGAGTCCGCAGAATCTTTTGAAAGTCCCGAACCCTAATAGTATCTTGCCAAGCAAGAACGAAGGTTTCATCAGGGTTAGAACTAAACTGTCCGTGGGTGGCCAAATGCACCACCGCTAAGGGAGAAAGGGTCAAGGCATTTTGGAACCCACCACGGGTAAATTCTTGATTAATTAACTGTTCTGTGGGGATTTCTTGGCCAATTTCTTGTACTTCCGTTTCGACCCCTGGTAAGGCGGAAAATCCAAGATTAGCCTCGCTGACTCCGGCCACCACTGCTTGCAAAAGTTCGGGATCTAAATTTCTGGGGTCTACTAATTGTAACCCTGGGGCTAAGGCCACTTGGTATTTTTCGATTAAATATTGTTGGCCATCGTGAAGGGCGGCCATGGGTAAATTCCGTAGAATACCGTCTAAAACAAAGACCAGGGTTTTAATCTCTTGTTGCTCAAGTTTGGTTTCAATGGGTTTAATCAGCCAATTATGGACTTGTTGGGATAGGTTGAGGCGAATTTGATCAGAAAAGGCGGGGTTAAGAGCTTGTAACAGTTCTTCTAGGGTTTTTTCTACCTCGGTTTTGGGCTGTTGAACTTCATGATACCCTAAGGGTTGACCTGGAAAAGAAACAATCACCCCCAAGCGATCGTCTAAAATAATGGGGTAAATCACCGCAGCATTGCTATCAATGTCATCGATTTGTTGGGGCTGTGCGTCTAAACAAGCCTCACGGAAAAAGTTTTCTAGTTCTGCCAGTTGTAGGGATTCGATCACTTGACGAGCTTCCACTAGATTGCTTTGGGGAATGGCTTGGCCAGGACTGTCTGGGGTTAACAATAAACTGACTAAATCTCGATAAACCGGTTCAACACTTTCGCGAAAAGAAAATTGTACCCCAGCATCGATCGCGAGTAAATCGTTGCGAATGCTTTGTAAGGTTTGAACGGCCGCTTTATTCGTTGCGATCGCCCCTTGACGGTTTCCTTGCACTTTCATCAACCGACTGAGTTGCCATTGCCATTGATAGGTCATCTCGTTGCCTTTTACGGTTTGGGCTAATTGTAGGGCTTCTTCCGTTAACGGTTGAGCGGTTGCCCATTCTTGTTGTTGTTCGTATAATTTGGCGAGGGTTCCCAAGGCATAAGACGCGGCCTGATCGTCGTTTAACTGTTTGGCCTGTTGGACTGCTTCATTTAAAGGGTCGAAAACGGTTTGCCCTGAAACGTCTCCTGTGGCTAATAATTTGAGTAAACTCTCTCCCAAATTGACATAGGCGTAAACGGTACGACGACTGGAAGGTAATTGCCTCAGAGACTGCTGAAGCGTTGGCAGCAGGGTTAAGGCGGTTTGGGGTTGATTTTGTTGGGTTAAGAGGCGAAATTGATTGAGTTGGGCTTCTAGTTTGAGGCCAGGGTTAAGGGCCGTTTGGGCTGCTTGTTGGTAGAAATTAAGGGCTTGTTGGGGTTGTTTTAAGGCTTGATAAACATTACCTAAACTCAGTAACGTTGCCCCTTGATCATCAGGACTATTGAGGGTTTCACTGAGGGTTAAGGCTGTTTCCAGAACGGTTTGAGCTTCTTCTAAGTCACCGACTCCTTGTAAGGCACTGGCTAAACTTTGTAACCCTTTCGCTTTGAGGATAGAATCAGCTTGGTTTTCGAGTTGTTCCTTGACTTGGGTTAATTGTTCTAAGGAACGACGATAAAAGCCTAAGCTTTGTAGGGCTTCTGCTTGGTTAATTTGAGTGCCTAACACGCCAATTTCATCTTGACCTTGTTGATAGTAGGTTTTGGCTTGTTTCCAGGTTTCTATGGCTTTTCTAGCTTGGCCTAAACTTAAATATAAACTGCCTTGGGTGTTTAAACTTTGCCCATGAATTAAGTTCAGATTACGAGTTGCAGACGGAAGGGACTCAATCAAGGTCAAACTCTCTGTAATGGTGGTTTGAGCTTGCTCCCATTGTCCTAGAGCTTGATGAGCTAAGGATAAATAATTTAAACTGAGGACTTGAGATAAGGTATTTTCTGAGGCTTTAGCTGATGTCAGAGCATCTTCCCAAATAGCGATCGCTTGGCCATATTGTCCCTGTTGATAGAATTGTTTACCTTGTTTTAAGAGGGTTTTCCCTTGGGTTTGCGGGGTTTCTTGGGCTATTAAAAAGGGATCTGTTTGGCTATGTGCCGGTAATGAAGGGTTAACAGTGAGGACAACAGTAACCAGGCCCAATGTCATAGTAGGAACCAGGGTATAGGATGTTAGGGGTATCATCAACTTGTCTCTTTATGTCATTAATGATTGATTAGATCAAATTAATGTTAACGATTTAAGTAAAAAATTGCTAAATAAATAAAATTAATTTAGAATCCAAAAAATCTAAAATCTAAAATCTAAATTCTAAATTCTAAATTCTTAAGGAATCCTTAACTGACTTTAATAATTCATGGGCAGTTTCTATGGAAGGTCATATCCATTTTTAACCGATGACCCTGCTTTTTGACCCTAGAAAAAGCAACTAAATATTAACTCTGATTCGATTGAAAATCCGTACAATTACTGATCTTGTTCTCAGCATTAGACTGTGGAGAATAAGGAGTGGACTCAGGAGCGTCAAGCTCAATAAAATCCCGTAAATCTTCCCAAATAATGCGCCATCTTAAACTTTGGTCGGGATTATCAGGAATTCCGCCTTTCCCCGTACGAATAAACACATTACCCTCATCTGCAGCACAAGATACCACTAAGAGATCACGGGGATCGATGGTATTTTCTGGTAATTTGCTAAATCCTGAAGTGGGATCACCTTCTGGAACGCGAATGAACACTTCTCCAGCAAAAGCGGGACCCAATTCTGAGGTGACAGTAATATCAGACAAAGGGGTTAAAAATTCCCGAAATTCAATACCAAAAACCCCCAAAGACTTAATAATAACGCGACCGCCTTGACTTTGTTGAGCATTAGCAGTGATGTCATTATTTTCTGTGGGAAAACTTAAGAGAAAATTGGTGTGAATAATAATATTTCCCCCTGGTTCAGTTCCTAGTCCGTTGGTGCTAATCAAACTGCCGTTGCGCAAGAAGATAAGAGGTGAATTAAGGGTAATATTCCCTTGTCCTCCTGTCGCTGTAATTTTTCCTGAGTCGAGGTTTAGGGTTTCCGGGGAAGTCGCCCTGACCAAAATATTTCCCCCGGAGGTTTCGCTGGCGTTGGCTGAAATTTCACTATTATCCAAAACATTTAATGTACCCGTGACCAACTCGATATTTCCCCCTTGACCGCTTCCTTGGGCGTTGGTACTAATCATACTATTGTTGTTTAAGTTGATTTGCTGGTCATTGATCAGGGTAACATTCCCTCCATCGCCATCCCCTTCAGCATTGGCACTAATCACACTGCCATCATTTAGCTGTAAATTTTCACTGGTGATGCGAACATTCCCTTGATTTCCTGTAGCAGTGATACTACTTTGACTCAAGTTAATATTAGGGGTTTCAGAGAGACCAGCAATGGTTATATTGCCGGCTGAACCCAACCCTTGAACATTGGCACTAATGGTACTCATGTCCAGTAAATCTAGGTCATTGGTATTGATGGTGATGTTACCGCCACTTCCATCTCCGATGGCGTTGGTGGTGATGGCACTCATCCAGTTGAGATCAAGGCTATTGGTGTTGAGGGTAATATTGCCTTGACTTCCAGCTACCGTATCGGCCGTAATGGTGCCTTGGGAGTTTAAAATGACCGATTGAGCATCAATATTAATGTTTCCTGGTGCGCCTTGACCCGCCGTTATACCAGTATCACGACTGGGAAAATTGCCAACATTGATGGTGGCACCCTGATCAATGGTTAAATTCTCCGTTTGAACCCGAATAGTTCCCCCATTTCCTGTGCCGTTAATGGCATTGGCAAACAGACCACTGGCCCCTAATGGGGAGCCACCAGAAAGCTCAATAAACCGACCTGTAATGGTTAGATTCCCTCCATTACCCGAGCCGGCGGTACTAACAACAATTTGTCCCCCATCTTTAACCGTGAGACTTTGAGTATTGAGGGTGATATCCCCGCCATCCCCTCTACCCTGTTCTGTCACCGCACTAAATAGTCCACTGGCGGTTTCTCTGACTCCGCCAGTCACTTGTACACTTTGAGCATTAATCGTCATGTTACCCGCTTGACCCAACCCGGCGGTATTGGTGCTAATGATGCCACCGTTGCTTAGTGATAAATGGTTGGTATTGATATTAATTTGACCGCCATTGCCCAAAGTGCGATCGTTGGGATCATTGAGACGACCCACTTGACTAATAATACCACTGGGACGGGAACTAGATGCGCCTTCAATTTCGATGTTATCCGCGTTAATATCTATAATCCCTCCATTCCCTACGCCAAAGGTCAAACTACCGATTTGCCCCCCATCTTTGAGCCGTAAATTCTCTGCATTGACTCGTAATCTACCCCCATTTCCTGTGGTATCGCTTCCTATTACGTTACTGAAAATTCCTGTGGGGTTTTCCTGAAAAGAGGTTCCGCTTACTTTGATCTCGCTGGCGTTAATGGTTCCATTACCACCGTTACCACTACTAAAGGTACTCAGTCCAATATTAGCCCCATCGCTTAAGGTCAAGGTGTGGGTATCGATGGTTAGATTGCCCCCTTGTCCTGTGGCATCGCCTTCTACGTTAACCAAAATCCCTGTGGGATCTCCATTGGGGGCGGTTCCGATCAATTCTATCTCAGAGGCGTTAATGATTCCTGTGCCTCCATTACCACGACTGCCAAAGGTATTCAAGCCAATATTCGCCCCATCGCTTAATTTCAGGATTTGGGTATCGATGATCACCGTGCCACCGTCTCCTGTGGCACTGGGTTCAACATTACCAAAAATTCCGGTGGGATCTCCATCTTCGGAAGAAACTCCAATTAATTCGATTTGATCCGCATTAATATTGGCGGTTCCTCCATTACCACTGCCAAAGGTACCCACATTAATACTCGCCCTGTCTTGCATTTGTAGATGATTGGTGGTGAGGTTAATGGTTCCCCCCGGTCCTGATGCGTTGGGAGCAACAGCAGCAAATAAACCACTCGGTCCTAAAATATTTTCTCCACTAATTTTGACAGCATTACTATTAACGTTTATCTGTCCTGCTTGTCCGGCACCAAAGGTATTGGCCCCAATTTGCGCCCCATCCGTGATACTTAAGGTTCCTGTTTCTAGGTTAATACGGCCGCCTTGGGCGTTGGGACCACTAGCAGAACTGACATCAGCAAAAATACCGCTAAAAATTCGGTGAGCAAAGAAAAGAGGAGGTTCAAAAGGAGAATTCTCACCCACACCGCTTGCTTGAATGGATTCTGTGGTTCTGATATTGACTTCTCCACCAATACCGTTCCCGGTGGTATTGGCTAAAATGACAGACCCGCCATTGAGCGTTAAATTGCTCCCTTGAACCTGCACACTGCCGGCACTATTGCCACTGACATCAACGGATGAGGCTCCATTCATTTGTATATTATTGTAAGTAATGCCACCGATAGCAGGAGTCAGTTGTAGTTGCCCGTTTTGGGTGGTTAAGTTGACCAACCCATTGCTAAAAGCCCCTAATTCGACCCGTCCTTGGGGTGCTGCAACATTGCCCCCATCAAAGGTAATATTCCCCCCAACTAAGGCTAAGGTTTGTCCTGGAGCAACGGCCAGGGGACTAACTGGAGCGAAAGGAGGACTAGGGAGTTGTCTGATTTCAAAATTAGTCGGATCTGTAACAAGATTATTGCCAGGTCCTTGAACCACAATTTCTCCAGGGTTAGGTCCCATTTGTAATCCGATGGGTGCTGTCATGGTTAATAGGGTGCCAGTTGCAGGGTTTGTGGCACTGAATTCACCGCCTCCTAGAAATTGAATACTATCGGCGGTACTGGCCACAAATGATCCCCCAATATTTAAGGTAGCATTGGGACCAAAAGTAATGCCATTGGGATTAATTAAAAATAAATTAGCCGTTCCATTGGCGTTAATAGCTCCCTGAATGTCGGAAATACTGGTTCCTGTAACCCGACTAATGATATTGGCGATCGCTGCTCCGTTATTAAAAGTCGCACTTCCGAAGTTGGGAACGGAAAATTGTGAAAAACTATGAAATAAATTAGCCCCACTTTGTGTCCCCCCTGTGATGGTATAGTTGTCTCCTGTCTGGTTAACGACTGAGTTGCTAGGAAGAGTCGTATCTGCTTGAATTGCCTGTGCAAATAGAGGAGTTTGAGGCACAAACACAGTTATTCCCGTAGCGATGGGCAAACAGAAGAGAATTGACAGTAAAGGGGACTTAACCATTGTGAATTCATCGAGATAATAGGGTCTAAAACCTGGTTGCCTAAAGCAAACACCTTCTAACTTCTGAATTTTGACTTCTGTGCGATAGCGCCGGAACGTAGTGAGGAACTTCTGACTTCTTGAAGGCGTTGCTTAGGATCTATTAAACGTTTCATCGTTTAATGGATGATCAGGTTCTCTAGATTTTAGCGAAAATATTCTAATTGGGAAGCACTGTTAAAATTTGCTGATAACGATCCTCAGATTTTTTTATATTTTAAGCCCCATTTGCTAAAAGAGCATTTATCCTAAAAGGTAGAGTCAGTTTAGATAAGGATTTTCCCGAATTGCCCCATCCTATCTAAATTGCTGTCATTGTTGTTAAGTCGCGTGGTAATGAAAGAGATAGAACGCTACTATAGAGTCTTAGGATTGGAAGTCGGTGCCTCCCTCGACGAAATTAATCAAGCCTATCGAGATTTGGCTTTTATTTGGCATCCCGATCGCCTACCGAAAGATAATGAAAGATTGTTGGCGAAAGCGGTGGCTAAGTTACAAGAGATTAATGATGCCCGTGAACAACTAAAAACCCATCAATTAGTGTCCCATCCCTCAAAAACTGTCTCTGTCCCGCGACAAAACTCCTCTCCCTATCCTTACAGTCATTATCCCCAAACTCAAGCCCAACGCCCTTATTATCGGGATTGGAGTGGGGCTGATTTAAAAGGGGCTAATTTAAAAGAAAAGGATCTCTCTGGACGTAAGTTAATTCAAGCGGATTTAAGTTACGCTGATCTCAGTGATAGTTTCTTACATAAAATCAATTTAGAAGGGGCAAATCTGTTTCGGGCAAATCTGTTTCGGGCCAATTTATTGCGGGCGAATTTACGTTCTGCTAATCTACAACAGGTTAATTTAGTAGGGGCTGATTTATCTGGTGCTGATTTATCTGGTGCTGATTTAACCGGGGCAAAAGTGGGATCGGGTAATCGAATTATGGTGAAATTAACCGGAACGATTCTGAAAGGGGCTATTTTACCGGATGGTAGTGTTCACCATTAAAATTTAGAATTTAGAATTTAGAATTTAGAATTTACAGAGTTCTAGCATTCTCTATTCTGACCATCATCTTTATGATGGCACCCGTAAAGAGTTTGAAAAATGGGCAGTTTTAACCTACAGTAATAACCGCGCTGTTATTAATACAAAAAAAGGCGCAGATCAAGGGATTGATGGAGTTGCTTATTTTCAAGGGAATAAAGATGACCGAGAAAAAATCATTTTTCAGGTAAAATCTGGCAAAGTAAAATCAGGAGATATCAGAGATTTGCAAGGAACCATGACTCTACAACAAGCAGAAATCGGTATTTTTATCACGTTAAAACCGCCTACAAAAGCAATGATTAAAACCGCTAAAGCTGCGGGTATTTATCAAAGTAAATATATGAATCAAAGTGTTGACAAAATACAAATTATCACCATTTAAGAAATTTTAGAAGGCAGAAAACGCATTGATATTAGATTAATGTTTGAAGTGTTAAAATCGGCTGAAAAACAACGGGATACAAAAGCCATACAAACCAGTTTAGATTTGTAGTTTTTGATATTCTAGAATAGAATAGGAGTTGTGAAAATAAACTTAAAAACGTAATGACTACTAATAATATTAATGCTCAAGTCACTTTACCTACAAAATTGTATCAGACTATCCAAAAACGCGCTGAACAACAAGGACATTCTCTCAATGATGAAATTGTTACGTTATTAATGACATCTTTAACAACAGACATGGAAACATTAGAAAAAGACTTTATCCTTTGGGAAACTGCAAGCGATGAAGATTGGAATAAAATAGAAGCAATGTTATGCCTTGAGGAGTCATAAATGGCAAGAGGAGACGTTATTTTAGTGAGTTTGCCATCCTCAGATAAGCGAGAAGAAACAGGAAATCGTCCAGCGATCGCTGTACAAACAGATATTGTATCTTCTCCAATGTTAATGGTTGTTCCATTAACTTCTTCTTTAGGGGCATTACGATTTCCTTTCACGGTAAAAATAGAACCTTCATCAACCAATGGATTAACCCTAGCTTCTGTTGCAATGGTGTTTCAGTTACGGGCAATTGATCCTAAACGTATTACCCGAAAAATTGGAAAATTGGAAGCTTCCTATTTGGAACAGGTTGATAGAGAAATTTGGCGAATGCTTAAGCCCCCTAATAATATACAATAACAAAAGTTCAAGTTGATGCGTTTATTTTCTAAATTTGAGAAACTTTTTCAAGAAAATTATCAATATCTTGTTCTAAAATGGGTAAGAGGTTCATGGATTTATCTAAGTTATTTTTTAACTGTTCATATTCAATAGGAGTTCCATACGCATGACGAAAAAAGTGACGAAATCCCCTTAAACTATTTAAGATTAAAAAAGTTTCTTGGGAAAGTAATGGGGGACGAATACCAGGAATCTTTTGAGTCATTCTGGTTAATAAAGCAATATGAAATTTAGCAGTTTCTGTAATATTATTCTCAAAATAAGTGGCAACAATTTTCAGTAAATCTTCCACTGCATTGTATAAGTTATGAATGTGATAAGCAACACTTTCTAAGCGAATCATATCATCAGCAGTTAATCCCATACTTCTATTAGTTAGGGTTTGATGAATTCTTTTAATGAGTTCCATTTGTGCATTAATATCAGTTTGGAAAATAATTAAGGTGTTTTCATCCATAAGATACCTTTTTCACGAATACGATCAGCAAAATGACAGTGATTGAGTTTAATGATATCAACTTCTCTTTCTAGATAAGTAGATAATAAACTAATGGCTAAAAAATGTTTTTCAGAGTTGATTTCTTCAACCGCTAAATCAACATCTGAGTTTTGATGAAATTTGTTAGGATGGGTAACAGAACCAAAAATGTAAGCTTTTTTGATGCCATATTCAGAAGCATTGTTATCTAACCATTCTATTGTTTTCTTGAGGATAAGTTTTCGTTCTTCTTCTAATTTTAAACGGCGATCGCTTATAATTTTATCCAATGTTTCAGATGAAAAAAAATCAGTCATTATCAATAAAAATCATCACATAATCAAAAAATGGAAGCAGCTTAAACCGCTTCCATTTGTGTCTGTATTCCCTATTTCCTTTAACCTTGAGAGGTCAAAACAGCTTCAGAAGGGTGAACCCTAGATTGTTCTTGCATCGCTCCATAAAGCCGATTTAATGCGCTAATATAAGCACGGGCAGAAGCGGTTATAATGTCTGTGTTGGCTGCATATCCTGAGTAAATGCGTCCTTCATGACGTAACCTAATGGTAACTTCTCCCATTGCATCGATACCAGCAGTAACCGACTTGACGGAAAACTCGATTAACTCATTGGGAACATTCACCACACGGTTGATGGCTTTATAGACTGCATCCACAGGACCAGTACCAATAGCAGCATCGGTTAATTCTTTCCCTTCGGGGGTTCTTAGAGTCACCGTAGCAGTAGGAGAAGCGTGATCACCACAGGATACTTGTACTAATTCCAAACGGAACAATTCGGGTGCTTGTTGAATCTCATCATTAACAATAGCTTCTAAGTCCCAGTCGGTGATTTCTTTTTTCTTGTCAGCAACCTCTTTAAAGCGTAAAAAAGCGTTATTCAAGTCATTATCGGACAACTCAAACCCTAACTCACTCAAACGGGTCCGGAAGGCGTTGCGTCCTGAGAGTTTACCTAGTACAATTTGGTTATTAGTTAACCCAATGGACTCTGCATCCATGATTTCGTAGGTTAACTTATTTTTGAGAACCCCGTCTTGATGGATACCGGACTCATGGGCAAAGGCATTTGCCCCGACAATAGCTTTGTTAGGCTGTACAATCATCCCAGTCAGGTTTGATACCAGACGTGAGGTTTTGTAAATTTCCTGGGTGTTAATGTTGGTTAACGGTGCAGTGGAATCAACGGGCCGACCTAAGAAGGGGTTAAAATATTGACGACGCACATGAAGGGCCATCACCAACTCTTCTAGGGCTGCATTGCCGGCTCTTTCCCCAATGCCATTAATGGTACATTCTAGCTGTCTGGCTCCATTTTTCACCGCTTCGAGGAAGTTGGCTACAGCCAAACCGAGATCATCGTGGCCATGCACTGAAATAATTGCTTGCTCGATGTTAGGAACATTATCTTTAATCCCTTTGATTAATGCACCGAACTCACTAGGGGTAGTATAGCCTACAGTATCTGGAATATTCACGGTAGTTGCACCAGCTGCGATCGCTGTTTCTAGTACCTGATACATAAATTCAGGATCACTGCGGCCAGCATCTTCTGGAGAAAATTCTACATCATCGGTAAAGGTTTTGGCATAAGCGACCATTTCCGGCACAATGGCTAAGACTTCAGAGCGTGTCTTTTTTAGTTTATGCTTGAGATGAATGTCAGAAGTGGCGATAAAAGTATGAATACGGGATTTAACTGCCGGTTTTAGAGCTTCTCCTGCTGCTTTAATATCATTTTTGGTTGCTCTGGCTAACCCACAAATTCTCGGTCCGTTTTCTGTCCCTACGGTTTGAGCTATTTTTTGCACTGCTTCAAAGTCACCTGGACTGGCGTAGGGGAAACCAGCTTCTATGATATCGACCCCAAGTCGTGCTAAAGCGCGAGCAATGGTCAGTTTTTCTTCAACCGTTAAACTAGCACCAGGGGACTGTTCCCCGTCTCTGAGGGTAGTATCAAATATGATAATGCGATCGGGTTGATTGCTCATAACGACGACTTATGGGAATTTCATCAAGGAAAAAATTTCTACTGTCTCATTATATCTTAGCCACTTTAGAATTTGCTGAAAAACCTAAAAAGCCGTGAGCGAGAGTTAGCCAGTCCGTTTTAACGGCTGGTAGTCGAGCGAACGGGG
>JASJDD010000074.1 GCA_030065735.1 Crocosphaera sp. | reverse complement strand
ATTGTCTAGGTTCGGGGCGCGTTTGGCGTTTCGCTCTCAACCGCGCATTTACAAATATAACTAAACTTCCCAGCCATGTCAACCCTTTTTCCAAATCTTTTTTTGACCTTTCTTTGAAACCTCCTCTCACTCAGGGTTTTGGGGTAGAAAGTTTTTTTAAAATGACTTGAATATCAAATAAACAGTTTGATGTTAACGCTTGTATCCTATGGCAGAATTTAGGAAAGATTGACCAAATAAGCGATCGCATAGCAAAATTAGACTGAGAACAAACCGAATAACATAGTTCACCTACCTCCCACTTTTAGGACGAGTATGTACTAGACCAATCTAGGTACTAAGGGGTGAATACCACACTGAGACACAGCTTGGCACAAACTTCCAGGTACTTCCCTAGCTTGGACTATCTTTAACCCTAATTGGTTAGGGGCTTGAAGAAAGGACATCTTAGCTGTGTTGTGGGAAGGGACTACTACAAGTTTGCTGGTTCTTGGGATTATATCCATTTAAAAACCAGCACTTTGTAAAGCCGTCCCTTCGGTAAGCGAAGGGACGGGGTTTCAACTCCATTTTTTTCGATGACTGCAACCTTACAAGCTCCTCCAAAAACCCATCGCGTTGTGTTTCCCTTTACGGCCATTGTGGGCCAAGAAGAGATGAAATTAGCTTTACTACTGAATGTCATTGACCCGAAGATTGGTGGTGTAATGATTATGGGCGATCGCGGAACGGGCAAATCAACGACGATCCGCGCTTTAGCTGACTTACTGCCTGAAATTGAAGTGGTGGAGAATGATCCTTTTAACTCTGATCCCTATGATCCTGATTTAATGAGTGATAGTGTACGTCAAGCATTGGAAGAACAAGGAGCATTACCCATTGCTCACAAAAAAGTAACCATGGTAGATTTACCCTTGGGTGCAACAGAAGATAGAGTCTGTGGCACTATCGATATTGAAAAAGCTTTATCTGAAGGGGTAAAAGCTTTTGAGCCAGGTTTATTGGCTAAGGCTAATAGAGGTATCCTTTATGTAGATGAAGTGAACTTACTTGATGATCATTTAGTGGATGTTTTATTGGACTCTGCGGCCAGTGGTTGGAATACGGTAGAAAGGGAAGGTATTTCTATTCGTCACCCGGCTAGATTTGTTTTAGTGGGGTCAGGAAACCCAGAAGAAGGGGAGTTACGACCTCAGTTATTGGATCGCTTTGGAATGCACGCAGAGATTCATACAGTCAAAGAACCAAACCTAAGAGTGCAAATTGTAGAACAAAGATCGGAGTTTGATCGTGATCCTCAACAATTCTGTGAAACTTATCAATCTCAACAAGATGAGTTACAACATAGTTTAGTGAAAGCGCAAAATTTACTTCCCTCAGTTAATATTGATTATGATTTACGGGTAAAAATCTCAGAAGTTTGTTCAGAATTGGATGTGGATGGGTTACGGGGCGATATTGTTACCAACCGTGCATCAAAAGCATTAGCAGCGTTTGAAGGGCGTACAGAGGTGACTGTGGATGATATTCGTCGGACGATGGTGTTATGTTTGCGTCACCGACTCCGTAAAGATCCCCTAGAAACCATTGACTCAGGTTATAAAGTGGAAAAAGCTTTTAATCGAGTCTTTGGCTTAGAAACAGAGGAAAATTAAGATCACTTTTGACGGGGAATATTTACAGATTATGAGTCCTTTAATGGAACATGAAAACAATAATTGGTTGATTTCCCGTCTTATTTTTATCATGGCTGAGGAAACGAAGGGTGATGAGAGTGTTTTTGACACTCTCATGTCTTAATTTTACTAAGCAGCCTTGGCAATTTCTGTTTTTTGTTTCGCGGATCCTTGGGTTCCCAGTTGAATTAATTCTACTTTATAACCGTTGGGATCTTCCACAAAAGCAATAACCGTTGTCCCATGTTTCATCGGACCGGGTTCTCGACTAATATTACCCCCTTGTTCTCTAATTTTTTCACAAGTTCCATAAATATCATGGACTCCTAAAGCAAGGTGTCCATAAGCATCACCTAAGTCATAGGAATCAACACCCCAATTGTAGGTTAATTCGATGACTGCGGTATCAGACTCATCCCCATAACCGACAAAAGCAAGGGTAAACTCACCTCCAGGATAGTCTTTTTGACGAATGAGTTTCATTCCTAAAACATCACAGTAGAATTTTAAAGATTCTTCCAGATTTTTAACCCGTAACATAGTGTGTAAAAGACGCATATTTTCTTTTCAGATTAAACGACAATGTGATCAGTGTGATCCTTATTATTTATGTTACCATTTGTCAACCAAATTTTCTGTTGAGGGACCGGTAAGGGTAAACCTTGTTGATCAAATTCGACTTTCAGACGACGACGAAACTCCCTAGAAACCTCCCATTGTTTAAGAGGTTTAGTTTTGATCCAAACTCGAATAATTAACCCCCGTTCCTCAAAGTTATCAACTCCTAAAATTTCAGGTTTATCTACAATATAATTTCGCCATTGTCGATCTTCGGCCATGGTTTGGGCGACATCTTTAACAATATACAAAGCTTGATCAATATCAGCATCATAAGCAATCGGAATCAATAAATCAGCCCTTGACCAATTACTGGAATGATTGGCTACAATTTTAACTTCACTGTTAGGAATGGTAATTAATCTTCCTTCTGGATCTCGCAATTGTGTGATCCTTAAATTAATATTTTCTACAAACCCCGTAAATTCCTGAACTTGAATGACATCACCCACAGCATATTGATCTTCAAGAATAATAAAAAAGCCGTTAATTGCGTCTCTAATTAGGTTTTGAGAGGCTAAAGAAACCCCTACCCCTAAAATACCTAAACCAGCTATTAAGGGGGCTGTATTAATACCAATGACAGAGAGTGCAATAATGGTTCCTACCCCTGTTAAAATAACAGTGACAACACTGCGAAAAACTACTGTAACTGTATTAATTCGCAGTTCTAATCGTTGATTTTCACGAAAATCTAATAAGTTACGAATCATCAAGGCAGATGTTAATTTAGCAATGACAGCATAACTAAGGCGAATAACAACATAAGTTCCTAAGCCAACAATTCCTAATCTAGCTGGAATTCTCAGCAGCGTAATTAACCAAATTTGAGAAATTCTTGTATAAGGAAATAACCCGACTATAATTAAACTACAACCAATCCAAATACCAGCTTCAGCTAGTTGTAAGAGTCTATATTGAACTTCTTTAATATTCCAATTATGACGATTAGTCAACAACATAGACATGGGTTGATCGCGTCTTTTTTCTTCTCCAATAGTTTCTTGAGAAATTTTTAAGCGTTTAATGTGGCGAGTAATGATTTTATTTATGATAAAATTACCCCCTAAAATGCTAAGAGAAATTAATCCTTTGATAAGCAAAGATTCAAGTTTACGTTCTTGTTTTCCTCTTTCTAATCCTTGTTCTAATTGTTCAATAATAAGATTTGCTTTTGTTTCTGGATCAATACCTTCAGTCTGAAGATCAATATTACCAATGGTAATTAATTGTATGGTTTCATTACCAATAGTAACATAAATTCTTGGATTATTTTCTCCCTTTTTTTCAATTTGAAGATTAGGATTTTCTTGAGAAAAATAAAGGGTGCTAATGCGAGCGAGACGAGTTTGAATAATCTCAACCCGATCAGCAATTTGTGCTTTAGGATAAGTTATGCTAAATAAACAACGTCCATCTAGACGAATACAAGTGGTTACATTGCTTTGTTGGGAGTTTTGAGGTAACCAACCATTACTATTGCCAATTTCTGGTAAAAAAGGAATCACTTGTGGTTGTGCTGTTGCTGGTAATATTCCTTGAAATGTTGTTATGAATAGTAAGGTAGTTATAAACAGTTTTTGATTTAAAAAACGAGTGTGTAAGGTTTTATTTTTCAAAATTTTAAACATAAACTCTCAACAAACGAAAGGTTTTACTTTTTCTTTAATCTTATCGTTCCACAGCCGTTTAGTAACAGCGATTACTTCCCTTATAAACCGATAGTAACTAACTAAGTACCCAAACAACAATAAAACTTTTTGGTAATATGATTGTTAGTTGAATTGTGTCTAATTAGTCAAGACCCTCAAAACGAGAGGATGTTCCCTGATGATGAGAGAGTTCGTGGGTTGTTGCAACATAAAATTTTTGATGTGTTATATAATCAGGAACGACAAAATTGAGTCATGATGGTGCGATGGATATCTCTAAATTAGCTTGTGTTTCTGGGTTATGGGGTGTTACTTTTGGGGCGATCGCTTTAACCACAGTTCCTGCTTATGGGGCTGACAAAATCTATTTTGTTTACGACTCTCTTATTTTTTCAGTGTCAGTGGACTCTTTAGAAACCTTTGCAACAGAAGGAAGGGTTACGGGTCAATTAGGCTTTTACTTTGATGTTGCAGGGATAACGGCTGAACAACAAGCCTTATTTAGAGAAGCTTTATCGCAAGCAGTTTCCGTTGATCCGGTGTTAATATCCCGTAGTCTTCATACCGATGAAGGATTACGTCTTCTTGATTATTTTGGCAGTGTTATTAATATTCAGGGGGGACGCAATGGAGAATATGCTATACGAGGGGCTTTAGTTCAATCGGCTTTTGAACCAGAAGGATTAAGCTTAATTAATGTGCTGAAAAAATTTGCCACTAATCTCCAAATAGATGTCAAAAAAGCTCTGATTTTAGCTGAACAAATTGAGATTATTGTGCAAGCAACCTATTTGTTTAGTGAAGAAACGGCTAAATTATCGGACCTAGAAGCGCAAAATGAGCCTCCTGTGGATTTTTCTCAAAAATTAGATATACAACAACCTGGACCTTTTGAAGTCTTAGAACCTCAACGCTGGTATTTAACAGATGAACAGCGTAACACTCGGTTTGGAGGAAGAAGGTTTTATGTTGATATTTATCGACCGAAAACTTGGCGTGAAGGGAAAACCCCTGTGGTTATTATTTCTCATGGTTTAAGTTCTCAACCAGAAGATTTTGCTAAACGGGCTGAACATTTAGCTTCTTATGGTTATTTTGTTGCCGTTCCCCAACATATAGGGAGTGATATTCAACAGAAAGATGATTTTTTAATCGGATTATCTCGACAGATATTTTTAGTAGAGGAATTTGTGGATCGCCCTCTGGATATTAGTCATACTTTAGATGAATTAGAACGGCGTAATAACATTCAGTATCAAGGCAGATTAGACCTAGATAATGTGGGTTTACTTGGTCATTCTTTTGGAGGTTATACGGTTTTAGCGGTATCAGGAGCCACCCTAGATTTTGAACACCTTGAGAAAGATTGTAACATTAATTTAGGTAATATGAATACGGCTCTATTGCTACAATGTCGAGCTTTACAAATTGAGCAAAAAGACTACAATTTTAGGGATGAACGCATTCAAGCCGTGTATGCACTTAATCCTGTCAACGCTAGTATTTTTGGGCCTCAAGGATTAGGTCAAATAAAAATACCGACTTTTATTGGTGCAGGAAACTACGATCCAGCTACCCCTTTTGTGTTTGAACAAGTTCGTTCTTTCCCTTGGTTGACCACAGACAATCGTTATCTTTTATTACAAGAAGGACAAGCCCATGTAGACTTTTCTCAAGTGGATGGGGGTTTAAGTGATTTAATCGATACAGTAGATGATTTAACTTTACCCAGTCCTGAATTATTAGATGATTATACCAACGCTACAATGTTAGCTTTTTTTGAGGTTCATATCGCTCAAAATAGGGATTATGTGCCTTATCTTCAATCTAGTTATGTTCAATATTTAGGTGAAGATGAAGAGTTTAAAGCTCATTTGATTAGCAAAGAGTCTTCAGAAGCGATCCAAGAAATGATTGAAAAATTTAATTCAGATAATAATCTTTATCGATAAAAATTAACGGTGGGCATTTTTTATTATTTTCTCTGTACTGATACCAAATCCGGTTCCGGGACCCATCTCATCCTTGAAAAGAGGCAGGGGGCAGAAGGCTCCGAGGCAGGAGAGTTTTCAATTGTTAATCTATAACGTACGCAGTATGAAATTGTGCAAAGTTTTAAGACAATTTTATTCCGAAAGGGAATAAATACATTAGGATCAGATTAATAAGATTCTTCAAAACTAAAATATTTAGCTTAACAATTCCGCATTTTAAAAAAGTTTAATAAGAATATAGGGGTAAAGAATATGACTACAGAACATCGGTGTCCCTTATGTAACTCCCCCCTTTGGCCTCATGCGAGTGGTGGACATCTCGGTTGGTTTTGTCGTCACTGTGAACAAAAAGTACCTTATAGTGTCGATCCAACCTCAGTTAACAAAGTCTCTCTTGATCAGCCCATTTCCTCATCTCAAACACCTCAATTATTAACGCCTCCCGTTCCTCAAACCTTCACTTTACGAGAAATTTTACAAACCACCGTTGATGGTATTGCTCAATTTCTCCAAGCAGACCGGGTTCTCATTGCTCAGATGATGCCATCAGGAGAGATGGTGGTAGTGGAAGAATGGCGACAAAGACCTTGGAAAACCTTACTTCATTGCCACATCAGTCAGTTTGTGACGTTGGCCGATATCAAAGCTTGGCAACAAGGGAAAGTAGAGGCGATCGCTGACCTTCGCCAACAAAACGAGCAAACAGCCACCACGATGGCCTTAGATAGTCTATTTGATGTTCGAGCTAAAGTTATTGTTCCCATTCGTCAACGGGACTCTCAGACAACTTCAGTTCATCCCCTAACTCATTCTAGCCATCAGCCTCATGTTAATCATGGAAAAAGTCCTCAAAGTTTGTGGGGATTGATCATTATCCATCAATGTTCAGGCCCACGTCAATGGACGGCTTCGGAACTGGGTTTCTTATCGTTACTATCCACTCAATTGATTATTTCCATTCAACAGGATCACTTTTATCAACATCTCAATCAGATTAATCAAAAATTAGAAGCAATTGCGTTTCAAGATCGCTTAACTCAAATTCCTAACCGTCATTATTTTGAACATTATTTCGCTCAAGAATGGCGACGTATGGCCAGAGAAAAACAACCCCTTTCTTTAATTTTATGCGATGTGGACTTTTTTAAAGCCTATAACGATACCTTTGGCCATCCTCAAGGCGATCGCTGTTTACAAGAAATAGCTCATACTCTTAAGTATACGTTACATCGTCCAGGAGATATGGTTGCTCGTTATGGAGGGGAAGAATTTGTTATTATTCTACCCAATACTAAGGCATCAGGAGCCATCCATGTAGCTCAACAAATGCGATCAGCCATTAAACGGTTAAAAATGCCTTCGGCGACTCAGAAAGTGAGTGAATACGTCACAGTTAGTTTAGGGGTGGCTAGTGTTATTCCTTCTCAAGAAATGTCACCGAAACAATTATTAAATGAGGCGGATCAAGCCTTATATGAAGCCAAAGAAAAAGGTCGAGATCAACTCTTTTTTCGAGGTGAAAAAGAACTCAAACTCTCTCCTCAGTCAACTCTCCATCAACCAACCTTAATGAGTATGCCTCTATTGGATAATTTAAGTCCCTCGGATCTTTTAAAAAGTTATGTGGGTTATTTTCTCAGTCGTGGCATTTCTGTTAGTAGTCCTATTGAGGGAATTTTACCTTTTGATGGCTTAGTTTATCAATACCAAGGTTACCATCACAACTTTCTTGATTGGTGGCGACAATTAGAAACAAGAACGGATTATACCCAACTATCTTTAAGCGGAGATACTCACCGTTTTCAAGATTTTTTAGAAGGTGACTATGGTGTGCAAGAATGCGCTCTTTGTAATCTTCCCATTGCTACACCAACCGGACATATTTATGGTTTACCTCATTGTACTTTATGTCTCAATGATCAGGAATATTGTCAACGAAAAGAAACTGAAGATGGGATTAAATCTGAACCTATATTTAGGTTGTTAGTGATGACAGATACTCAAGATAATCTCAAAACATTACAACAATGGCTGAATAGTAATCAGGTTGAAGCTATTTTTCTTGATAATTTAACCGAAGTTAATAAATATTTATTGTCTGAATCATTTTCAGCCATCATTATCGATAATCATTTAGATGAAGAGACCATTGAAAATTGGGTTAAACAATTACATCAATATCCTAGTTTACAGGAAATTCCCATGATTGCTTTAAGTGAGAAAGCGGGGAATGGAATTCCCTGGTTAAATCGTAAATTGAAACTAGAAGATTATGTTTTAACGCCTTTTAATGGAGATAAATTAGTTAACTATTTAAGGAATTTATCCGCCAATCATACAGCTTTAACGAAAACCGATGTTTATTGGTTTCCCCGTTAATCAGCTAATTAATATTTTGTTAATTTTTAGAGGGAATATATTTAGCTAATTTAGCAGCAAGATTGGCCAAAGGCATACTCTGTAACCAAACTTGACCCGGACCCGTTAACTTTGCTAAAAATAAACCTTCTCCACTAAATAAAACATTTTTGATCCCCTTAACGGTTTCAATTTCAAAGTTAACTGTGGGTTCAAATAAAGCAATATGGCCGGGATCAATTAATAAGGTTTCTCCTGCTTTTAAATCATAGGTTTGCAGTTCCCCTGGAATTTCTAAAAAAGCTTTTCCTGACCCCGTTATTTTCTGTAAAATAAACCCTTCTCCACCGAATAAACCAGCTCCAAATTTTTTGCGAAAATGTAACTCGATTTCAACGGTTTCTTCCGCACACATAAAGGCATCTCTCTGACAAATTAAACTTTGTCCAGGTTTGAGTTGAAAATCCAAAATTGTCCCAGGAACTTCCGTTGTAAAAGCAACCATTCCCTGACCTGAATTACAATGATAACTGGTCATAAATAAGGACTCTCCTGCCAATGCTCTGCCAATACCGGCCATGAGTCCCCCTCTGGTGTTGGTCTTCATTTCGATGTCTCCTTTCATCCAAGCCATACCACCAGACTCCGTATAAATAGACTCCCCCATCATCAGATGAGTTTCCAGAATTTGCATTAGGGTTCCGTGAATTTTGTACTGCATTGATAGCTAAACAATTTGTGTTTATTATTTCCATACTATGGGATTAAATGCCTCTCTATAGAAGAATATTTAAGCTCATTTTAATATTTATCACAATAGTTTGGTCTAAAACCCTGTCTTTGAAGATGGAAAGTTTTTGAATCGGAGCAAAAATCTTCGCTACAAAAACAATTTCTGACTTCTGACTTCGTTAACATTGACCCTTAATAATTAATTCCTTTTGAATTTTTCCCCATCTTTTTAAAAATTGTTATATAATAGTAGGTAATTCCTTTTTCTTTGGAAACCAAAAGTGACAAAGAAAAACTTTATTTTTGATAGATTCAATGATGAATTTTTTGAAACAAACCCTTGCCAGCATTATTGGAACCTTAGCAGGATTATTTTTATTTGCTACTTTAGGTGTTAGTAGTTTAGTTATATTATTAATTACATTAGCGAGTGTAGATACAGAACCAACGATTAAAGATAAATCAGTATTAGTCTTGGATCTTTCCACAGAAATTCAAGATAGAGAACCCTTAGTGAATTTTCGTGACATATTATCAGAGCGAGATCGCTCAGTTTTGACATTAAGTCAAGTCATTAAAAATATTGAAAAAGCAAGCAAAGATGATCGCATAAAAGCTATTTTTCTGGATGGAAGTAATGCTAGTGGTGGTAGTGGTTATGCAAGTTTTGCAGAGATTCGACAAGCATTAATAAAATTCAAAGAAAGTGGCAAAAAAATCATTGCTTATGATGTTAATGTAAGTGAACAAGAATATTATTTAACCTCATTAGCTGACACCCTTATCGTCAATCCTATGGGGTTAATGGAACTGAATGGAATAGGGATAGAACCCTTATTTTGGACAGGAGCATTTAATAAGTATGGAATTGGGGTTCAAGTGGTTAGAGTAGGTAATTATAAATCGGCCGTTGAACCTTATACAAGAACTCAACTTAGTCCAGAAAATCGGAAACAATTAGAAGTTTTACTCAATAATATTTGGGGCAATTTTCTTCAAGAAATCGGAAAAAGTCGTAAAATAAATCTTAATAATCTTCAAAAAATTGCTGATACCAAAGGAATTGTATATCCCCAAGAAGCTCAGAAATTAAAACTAATTGATCAAGTGGATTATCGAGATAAAGCCATTTCTATTTTAAAAGAAATCACAGAAAACAAAGAAGAATCCTTAAGGCAAGTTTCATTTAACCGTTATATAGATGTACCAGTAACAGGAATAACCGATAGTCGTTCTAATAACAAAATTGCTGTTGTTTATTTAGAAGGAGCTATTGTTGATGGACTAGGAACTAGACAACAAGTTGGGGGAACTCGTTTTGCTAAACTATTGCGTAAAATTAGGGAAAATGAGCAGGTAAAAGCCGTGGTTATCCGCATCAATAGTCCGGGAGGAAGTGCTACCGGTTCGGATATTATTTTACGAGAAATTCAGTTAATCCAACAAACGAAACCCGTGATTATTTCTATGGGTAATGTAGCTGCTTCTGGAGGGTATTGGATAGCAACAGGAGGAGAATATATTTTTGCCCAACCGAATACTATTACCGGATCGATTGGAGTATTTGGACTCTTATTAAATCTCCAAGAAATTGCTAACAATAACGGGATTACCTGGGATGTTGTTAAAACAGCAAAATTTGCCGATTTAGGAACAGCAACACGGCCAAAAACGGAGCAAGAGTTAGCCATTTATCAAAAGTCAGTCAATCGAATTTATGACTTATTCCTAGAAAAAGTAGCAAAATCTCGTAACTTATCGAAAGAAAAAGTTTCCAGTATTGCACAAGGTAGAGTTTGGTCAGGAGAAACAGCACAAAAAATTGGGTTAGTGGATAGTTTTGGTGGGTTAGACGCAGCCATAAAATATGCAGTAGAAAAAACAAAACTGGGAAAAGATTGGGAAGTTAAAGCATACCCAACTTCCCAAGGGTTTGCCGAATTATTTATTAAAAAAACCTTAGATGAAGACATGGAAATGACCAATAACTCTGTTGATACTTTAACTCAAGAATTCTTAAAATTTCAAGAAGAATTAAAAGTCATTCAGAACTTCAATGATCCTCGAAGCGTTTATTCTATTCTTCCCTTTAATTGGCAATTACGTTAAGAGTAGACAGGAGTTGAAAGGCAGAAGGCAGGAGGCAAAAATAGAGTGTACTTAAAAAATATTCATTTATATAGTTTTCGTAATTATCATGAACAGATTCTTAATTTAGAATCACAAAAGACAATTTTATTAGGAAACAATGCTCAAGGAAAATCTAATTTACTCGAAGCAGTTGAACTATTAGCAACCTTAAAAAGTCATCGTACTAACCGCGATCGCGATTTAATTTTAGAAGGGAAAAAAACAGGACAAATTTTAGGAACCGTACAACGAACCTATGGAGAGTCTGAACTGGGAATTACCTTTCGTTCTCCGGGAAGACGTAGTTTAATGTTGAACCATGAAAATTTACGCCGTCATTTAGAATTTTTAGGTCATATTAATGCAGTAGAATTCTCTTGTTTAGACTTAGAATTAGTCAGAGGATCACCAGAAACCCGTCGCAGTTGGTTAGATACCCTGTTAATCCAACTCGAACCGATTTATGCTAGTATTATTCATCAATATTATCAAATTTTACGACAACGAAATGCCTTACTGAAAGTCATTCGCAAAACAGTAGAAGACCAGGAAGATACTCATAATTTATCAGCAGAAATGTCCCAATTAAAATTATGGGATCAACAGTTAGCCGAAGCCGGAACAAGAGTCACTCGACGGCGACATCGGGTCATTGAAAGAATAACCCCATTAGCCCAAAATTGGCATAAAGAGATTAGTAGTGGCAGAGAAATTTTAGACATTAATTATTTGCCGAATATTAAAATTGAAAGCGAAGAACCTCAACAGGTACAACAAGCTTTTTTAGATAAAATAGAACAGCGTCGTCTGGCTGAGCAACAACTAGCCACCACAGTGGTTGGTCCTCACCGAGATGATGTCGAATTTAATATTAATCAGACCCCTGCCAAGTCCTACGGTTCCCAAGGACAACAAAGAACTCTGGTGTTAGCCATCAAATTAGCGGAATTGCAATTAATTGAAGATGTCATAGGAGAACCTCCCCTATTACTACTAGACGACGTTTTAGCCGAACTCGACCCCAACCGACAAAACCAGCTATTAGAGGTGATTCAAGGACGGTTTCAAACCTTAATTACCACCACTTATTTACACTCTTTTGATACACAATGGTTGAAATCTTCTCAAATTATGAAAGTTGAAGGGGGCAAACTTTCTCAGTTATGAGGGAAAAAAAATAAGATACTGCCTCTGGGAACATCTGACAGGGGAGTAACGACTAGAGGAGAAAGCTGTGCAAACCCCGAAATAAGAAAGGTTAACTTTTTCATAAAGTAATTGCTGTATCTTATCATCAAAACCCTGGGGAAAAAACAGCAAAGCAATGGGATGTTGTTTTCCCAGAATCCTATTAGAATAGGAAACTAAAAAAGCTATCTGGCATTAAACCAAAACGACCTCTTCTTAAAAACGCTTTGTAAATCAGTGAGATTTCAAGATGATTTTAGATAAACTAAAACGCTGGGCTACTACCGAACCGCTTGAAGACGATTCTGAATACGATGATCCCAACTATGTCGAAATTGATGGTCACTCAGACTTTGACACAGAAGAACCACAAACAACTTCTATCCCTCAAGAACCTGAACCCCGTCCTTGGACTAAACCAATGGGATCGAATATTAATGCAGAACTGAACATGAGAAACAATAAAGGTAATGTCGTCCCTATGCCTGGAATTAACAATATTGCTGAAGTGGTAGTCGTCGAACCCCATTCCTTTGATGAAATGCCCCAAGTCATCCAAACCCTTCGTGAACGGAAATCTGTGGTTCTTAACCTCAATGTGATGGAACCCGAAGAAGCACAAAGGGCCGTTGATTTTGTTGCCGGAGGAACCTACGCCATTGATGGTCATCAAGAACGCATTGGAGAAAGTATTTTTCTTTTTACACCTAACTGTGTCAAGGTAAGTAATCTATCTGGTACAGTTCATGATGTCCCTGAAATTCCGGTTAATCCTTCTCGAAACCCTTCTCCCGTGGCTAACTGGGGAGCCGAGGTCAACCGTTTAGTTCAGTAGTCTCTCCCTCAAGCTTCTCGTTGACAGTCTCCTAACCCATAATCCCTGCTGCTCTCGAAACCTACTAATTGTTAGTAGATTTTGTTACAGGTTATCAGGAAAAAAGTAGGTGTAACGGAAGCTTAGTCTTTTTAACTAACAACTTTACCATTGAAAACTTGTGTCTATTCGACTAGGTATCATTGGAGGCGGGGTGATGGCAGAAGCAATACTCACCCGTCTTTTAGCATCCCAACTTTATCCGCCGAATACCCTGTTAGTCAGTGAACCCCAAACCCCAAGAAGAGACTTTTTAGCCCAAACCTATGGAGTCAGGGTAACACACAGCAACCAAGACACCCTAGAAGCGACCGAAGCCCTTTTATTGGCCATTAAGCCCCAAATCTTGGATCAGGTCATTTCTCAGTTAAGGTTAGATGGGGTAGAAAATTACCCTCTGATTCTCTCAATTTTAGCGGGGATACCTTTAACCCGCCTAGAAACAGCATTTCCCCACTTTCCTGTCATTCGGGTTATGCCCAATACGCCTGCTACGGTGGGGCAAGGAATGACTGCGATCGCAGCTGGAACTCAGGTTCAAACATCCCATTTAGCCCTCGCTACCTCTATCTTTGGGGCTGTGGGGGAAGTGGTAGAAGTGCCAGAACCGTTAATGGATGGAGTAACAGGGTTATCTGGATCGGGGCCTGCTTTTGTGGCCTTGATGATCGAAGCCTTATCCGATGGTGGTGTGGCTTCTGGCTTACCGAGGGCGATCGCCACAAAACTCGCCATACAAACGGTGTTAGGGACCGCTACCTTAATCAAAGAAACAGGGTTGCACCCTGGCCAGTTAAAGGATAATGTCACCAGTCCAGGAGGAACCACCATTGCCGGGGTGGCTAAGTTAGAAGAAAAGGGCTTTCGTTCTGCAGTGATCGAAGCCGTCAAGTCCGCTTATCGGCGATCGCAAGACTTAGGAAAATAACTGATAACTGATCATGGGTACTGATTTTATTTACACTTATCCTTCCCTAATTCCTGGTATTCTCAAACGACGTTATAAACGTTTTTTAGCGGATATTGAGTTAGAATCAGGGGAAATGATTACGGCACATTGTGCGAATACGGGGCCAATGATTGGGGTGTGTGATGTAGAGAGTCAGGTTTATGTTTCTCAAAGTAATAATCCTAAGCGAAAGTTAGCTTATAGTTGGGAATTAATTCAAGTAAAAAGCACATGGGTGGGGATTAATACGGCTTTACCTAATCGTGTTATTAAACAGGTTTTAGAACAAGAAAAATTGCCTCCCTTACAAGGAAAATACAATAAAGTTCGTTCCGAAGTTCCTTATGGAAAAGATAAAAAAAGTAGAATTGATTTTGTTTTAACCGATGAATCTGAAGAAAAACCAATTTATTTAGAAGTAAAAAATACTACCTTAGCTAAAGATAATATTGCTTTATTTCCCGATACAGTGACAACTCGTGGACAAAAACATTTACAGGAATTGATGGACTTATTGCCTGATGCTCAACCGATGATGTTATATTTTATTAATCGCGGTGATTGCGATCGCTTTTCTCCTGGGGATGATTATGATCCAGAGTATGGAAAATTGTTTCGTGAAGCTGTTAAAAAAGGGGTGACAATTTTACCTTGTCGCTTTGAAATCACACCCCAAGGAATTCGTTATTTAGGACTAGCAGAATTAGTTTTTTGACATTTCATACTTAAAAATAGCGATGAATTTTAATTCCCCTTACCTAAGTTTATCAAAAGAAAAAATGATACAAATTGTGTATACACAGTCTTGATTCGTCTAGATTTTGGAACAATTCAAGTAGTAGCTTTTAAAGGAATTTTCTATGACTAAAATTTACTTTGGAACTAACCGAAATCTCATTGACGAAAAAGATGTTGACTTTGGCAGTCACTTTAGTGACGATGGACTCGATAACTTGCGTTTTGGACAAGCTGAAGTCACAGGAGAGGATTTTTCTCAATACGACATTCAAGTCGCCCCAGAAAATCTCCTCAGTGATCCCCCAGTATTAGGGAGTCAGACTATTTTACGACGGGTTGCTCAAGAGATGACAGACAAAGATACCCTTATCTTCATTCATGGTTATAACACCAGTTTTCGAGGAGGTTTAACACAAGCAGCAAAACTCCATCAAGTATTGACCAGTAATGATCCAGGGAATACCCAACCTTCTCTAAACTTGAATATCTGTTTATTTTCCTGGCCCTCTGACGGTTCACTAATACTAAGTGAACCTGATGCAGCTAATGCGATCGCCTACCATAACGATCGCATAGATGCGGCCGCTTCTGGGGCTGCTTTTGCTCGTTCTTTTTTGAAAATAGCTGACTTCATCAATGGACTTGAGACAAGATGTCAGCAGAATCTTCATCTCATTGCTCATAGTATGGGTAACTATATCTTACGCTATGCCTTACAAGAATTAAAACATCAAATCGGTAATCAATTACCAAGACTGTTTGATCAAATGCTCATGATGGCCGCCGATGAAGACGATGATGCTTTCGATTTTCAACATAAATTACTTGATTTATCACGGATAACCCGTCATACCAGTATTTATTTTAACCGAGGGGATCTAGCTTTATGGGCCAGCGATAACATCAAAGGGAATCCCCCTCGTCTGGGTACCGATGGACCAATTAAGCCTCGACAACTGCCTCGCAATGTCTATCCTATTGATTGTACTAGGGTGATTTTCCGTTTTACTGACCCTTCTGAACATGGCTATTATATCAATGTTCCTCGTGTAGTTAGGGATATGCGTTTCGTTTTACAAAATGAAATAGCTGATGAAATTCCTGGACGAAAATATATCCCTGAAACTAATCACTATCGATTACTTGAAGAGTTAACATAAAATAGATAGTTGGACATATTCACATCTTGCATCAGAACAAAAATAGGATTAAGTTTGGGGGTGCAAGATGTCAGACAAATAATCATTGATTACTAGATTGACGGTTAATTGTCCAAAAGGGAAAGGTTTGACTGGGATTAATCTTCACCCCATTAATATTATTTTGAGTAAAGGCATATTCTTTGGTTTGCCAAAGAGGAATATAAGGCACATCTTCAGCCAGAATTTCTTGAATTTTCAGAAAAATTTCTTGTCTTTTTTGTGGATCTGATTCTTGTCGTTGTTGAGCAATTAATTGATTCACTTCCTCATTGTAATAAAACGAGCCTTGACTTTGAGAACCCCCTTCAAGACACCCTTCTTTCGGTGAACCTTTGGCACAATCAAGAAACGGATAAATATAATTATCAGCATCCAAAAAGTCAGGATACCAACTCGATAAAGTGGACTGATATAACCCTTGGCTTAAATTTTTAAAGAATGCAGCCGAAGCAATACTATTAGGGGAAAATTGTAACATTCCTCCTAAATCTCGTTCTGCTAAACTCTTGAGAATAGCAGCCACTTGACTCGAATTAACCGAGCCAGAAGAATACCAAATTTCTACGGTAGCAGGGTTATCAGCAGAAAAACCAGCTTCTTGTAATCGTTTTTTCGCTGCTTCTTTGTCATTGTCCCCATAGCGATCCTTAAACACCGGTTGAGACGCTTCAAAAGCAATAGGAATCATGCTATAGAGAGGTTCTCCTTGACCTTTGAGAATGCGTTCATTGAGAAGTTGACGATCCATCACAGAAGCGATAGCTTGTCGTACCGGTTTTTGTTGGACAAACTCTGTCTGCACATTCAAAGCCATGAAAGAAATAGCCGTTCCGGGGTTTTCGATCACTTGGCCCTTTCCTGAGTCTGCTTCTTGTTGTAATTGTAGAACTTGTTCCGGGGTTAAAGACTGATAAGCCACATCCACCGCTTGAGTCCGAAAAGCATTAAAGAGGTTAGCCGGGTTCGTAGGATAGATTTGTAAATCAATGCCCTTATTTTGCGGTTTTTCACCCCAATAGTTCTCAAAAACATCCAATTGTACCGAGTCACTACTAAAATTATTCAGTGTATAAGGGCCAGTCCCTACCAGATTATCAGGAATGAACTTACCTTCGCCTATTTCATAGGCTTGAGGAGACACTGCACAAGCCCCAGGAAAGGCTAGAAGGGCAGGAAAAGCGGAAAAAGGTTCTTTTAGGGTAATGGTTAACTCATACTCTCCTGTGGCTTCTACTGTGTCGATGGTATCAGCCAATAAAAAGGAGGGTTTACCTCCATTATTAATGAACCGTTGCAAAGAAAAAGCCATCGCTTCTGCATTAAAAGGAGTATCGTCGTGGAAAGTTACTCCTTCTCGTAGGGGAATGGTGTAGGTTAGGCCATCATTGCTAACAGTGGGCATTTCCGTAGCTAGTTGAGTGGTTAATGTGGTGCTTCCCAGTTCATAGGTGTAGAGGGTATCACTGAGATTATAGATGACCGTCAGTCCGGACATTTCGTAACTATCCGCCGGATCTATGGTACGGGGTTGGGCTGTGGTTCCGATGGTAATGCGATCGCCGGTTGTTGTAGCAGCAGGGGGTGGGGTTGTGACTGGTTGTTGGTTACAAGCTACTGTTAAGAGGAAACAGAAGCTAAATAAGGTTATAAATTTTATTATTTGGCGTAGTCGCTTCCAAGGCCAAAACCCGTTAATGATCATTTTTGCTGTTTTCTGGTGAACGCTTTTTTTTGCTGACTGATAATGAGGTCATAAGGTTTCTACTTCTGACTTCTGTGCGATAGCGCATGGTAGTAGTGAGGAACTTCTGACTTCGTTAAAGTTACTGTTTGTTAATTAAAAACTCTGAATTAAGTTACATTTTAGGACTTCTGATTATAATACAAAAATTAGTTAAACTATAATGAAAATGAGGAATATTCCCAAAAATCCTATTTTTTATTAATTCAACTGCCTAAAAATCATGACTGAACGGGAATTTGAAACCATTATTAATAAACTAGATAACTTAGATGTAAGACTAAATACTTTAGAGAGAAAAGTTGATGAAGATAATAGACGTTTAGTACAAGATAATCAGCTATTAGCAGAGAGAATTGATTTATATCGCCAAACCTCAGAAACTCAAATTAATTCTATTCGTACAGAAATCGAAGCCTTCCAACTAGCTAATAAACAACAAATCGAAGCATTCCAAGAAGCCAATAAACAACAAATTGAAGCCAATAAACAGCAAATCGAAGCATTCCAAGAAGCCAATAAACAACAAATTGAAGCGAATAAACAGCAAATAGAAGTATTCCAAGAAGCCAATAAACAACAAATTGAAGCGAATAAACAACAAATAGAGGCTTTTCAAGAAGCTAATAAACAACAATTAAATGTGTCTTTAGGAGTATTAGTAACTGCGGCTGCTGCTATTTTAGCAAGTGTCGTCTTAGGAATGCAGTAATCAAATAGTTAAAATTGT